>JBAUZG010000025.1:0-60550 GCA_049585195.1 Bryobacteraceae bacterium
GTCCCGCGCCGATCGCCAGCCGCACCGCAATCTCGCGGGCGAGCGCGCCCGCGCGATTCAAGAGCAATCCGGCTACGTTGGCGCACGCCACCAGCAGGACGCAAACCGACAACAGAAGAAGCATGACGACGAAGGCGGTTCTGGGCGGAGAGAACTCCGTTTGAAACTGTAGCTGGCTTTCCACTTTCGCCCGTAGGTTGCCATCGATCTGTGGGTATGTTTTTTGGAGGACGTTGGTTATCCCCCCTATGTCGGCTTGGGCCTGCGCCATGGTCACACCAGGCTTCAGCCGGCCTTTCATGGTTAGCCAACGGAACTGCCGTTGATCGAGATTGTTGACGCCGGTCAGTCGCGGAGACATGGCAAAAGGTACGTACAAGGCCGGTTTTATGAACTGATCGGTTCCGGCGAAAGATTCAGGAGCAACTCCAATGATCGTGAACCCGATTCCGTTCAACCACAGTCTTTCTCCAATCGCAGACTGCTTTGCGCCATATTCGCTTTCCCATAAATCGTGGCTGAGCACCACCACGGCATCACGCCCGGTGGCCTGGTCTTCGTCCGGACGAAAGCCTCGGCCGATTGCCGGTTCTACTCCTAAGACCCGGAAGAAATTGCCCGAGACGAACATGCCGAATTTCAGTCGCGGCAAACCAGTAGCGTCGGGAGCGAATCCGAATGGAGAGTAGGTCTGGGCAATCAGGTCTGCAAATGTCCGATTCCGCTCGCGAAAATCGACATAATCCGGATAAGAAACGGTGTTCAAGCCCGCCAGCAGCTGGTCGGTAACCGCAGTCACGGCCACTACTCCCCCAGGGTTGGGAACGGGAAGAGGACGCAGTAACAGCGCGTCGGCGATGCTGTAAATCGACGAGGTAGCCCCAATGCCAATCGCGAGCGAGCATATGGCTACTGCCGCGAAGCCTGGATTTCTTCGCAACATCCTCACGGCATAGCGCAAGTCTCTGAGCATAAATCCCCCCTTTGGTGCCACCGAAAGTGCAATCCCTGGGCCACAATCGGGGCGTGCGATCATTTCGCGAAATCAGGCGCTTGGCCGTTTGGAGCAGCCGGCTGCATGCCCGATTGTGGGACGGTCAGGCTCAGGATCGGACGCAGTTTCGCAACTTGCTAAGCTACCGGACATCGGCTTTGGCTTCGACTCCTGGTTCAAAATGTGCCCGATGGCGTGGGAGGATGGCGATGGCCACGGCGCCCAAAATCGACAGTGTGAAAACCCAGGCCATCGCCGTACCATAGCTGCCATAATGTTCCCGAAGCACGGAGACCAATTGTGGGAACCATGTTTGGCCGATTGTGTTGGCGGGCAGGATAATGGCCATCGCGCGAGCGAGCGAATTCACGCCAAACTGCTCGGCTGCCATCAATGGAATCAGCATATAATCGGCTCCCATGGCTAATCCGAAGACGATGGCAAACACCAAGGGACCCGTGCTCGGAGTCACCATCAGCAGCAAGGGAATGGTGGCGCTGACAATGAAGTACGTTGCCGTCATCACCCATTTTTTGGGAAAGATATCGGCGAAATATCCGATACTGAGCCGTCCCGCGATGCTCGAAATCAGGATCCAGGTTTGCGCCGTGCTCCACACGCTATTCAGGGCCTGCTGGTTAGTAAACCCCGCATCGCGAAAAACAAACTTCATATGAAAGTTGATCGCGCCAATCGAACCGATAGACGCGATGCTGCCGATTAGCAGAAGCCAGAATGACCATTCTCTGAGTAGAGCCGAAAATGGCTGGGCTTTGCGTTTCAGGTCTTCTGTGGGCTCTAGAAGACCGTCCGGAAACAGACCTTTTTCGGACGGCTTGTCCCGCATCACGAGCAGTGCGAGCGGCCATGTAACGAACATCAGCAGACCGAGGACAATGAGCGCGGCGTGGAAGCCGTACGATTCCGTCAATGGCTGCACAATTCGAGCGCCTAGCGCGCCGAACAGCCCGACACCGACATAAACAATGCCCATTGCGGTTCCACGCTTCTTCTGAAACCAGTAGGAAACCAGAATTTGGTGTGGAATCGGCCCGGAGAACAGGTAGCCCACGGTGTACACAAAGTAGAGCGCGTAATAGAGATAAACAGAGCCGAGCATCAGGCCCATGCCGGAGAGGGCAACTGCGGTGCACGCGGTGCCAATCAGAATGAGCTTGCGGGGACTGTAGCGGGGTATCAAGACCGGACCGACCCAAATGGTCAGCAGTGCTGCCAGAGGGAAACCAAAAGTGATCTGGTCGAGACGCCAGCCGTACGATTTTTGAAAATAATCGTAGAAGAACGTCAGGTTGTAATAAGGAATGCCAACCGCGATGCCGAACGTGACGACACTCGAGGCGACAATCCACCAGCCGAAAAAAAACTTTCTGCGAGGCGCCGGGGTCATGTCCATCCCTTTTACACTATGGCTAGCCGAAGTTGGCCATATCCACTCCCTCGCGGTCGTGGCTCGGTTCCGAGCCGCGCGCGCAAGCAAGCGGTCCGCCGACGAAATTGTGCTACAGCAATTCCTCCCGCTTCTTCGCCTCGAGCGCCTTGACGAGCTTGCTCACGTCCTGCGAACTGCCGCGGTGGGCGATGAGAAGCGCGTCCGGCGTATCGACCACCACAAGATCGTCTACTCCGACGAGCGCCACGGTTTTTGCGGCATCAATGTAATTGCCGTGGCTATCCTCGACGATCAGATCGCCCCGACCAGCATTATTGTTCTTGTCCTTCGACGCTAGAGCATACACAGCTTCCCAACTGCCGACGTCGTTCCATTTGATATCGTCAACGGGTAGACCAGCCACGCGTCCGGCCTTCTCCATGATTCCGTAATCGATGGAGATATTTTCGCATCGAGGATAGATCTCGGCCAATCTAGAGTTGAACGTTCGGCTTCCGAAGGCCGGAAGGCCGGCCAACAAAGTCGCCGTTTTCGGAAGATGATGGCGCATCAGGTCAAGCACCGTGCTTGCCTTCCAGAAGAACATGCCGGCATTCCAAAAGAAGTTTCCTTCGGCCACAAACGTTTCGGCCGTTGAGCGATCAGGCTTTTCGCGAAAACTCGCCACCGGTTGCGCCTCAAGCAGCCCCGGCTTCACGCCTTTCGGAAATTCGATGTAGCCGTAGCCTGTTTCCGCCCATTGCGGCTGGATGCCAAGCACCACGACATCATGTTGGCCTGCCGCTTTATACGCCGCCTTCATAAATCTGTGAAAACGGGCTTCCTTCAAAATCACATGGTCGGCCGGAAACACTCCAATCACGGCGTCGGGATCGAGGTCGCTAAGAATCTTCGCGGCGAGCCCAATGCAAGGCGCCGTGTTCCTTTGCGCAGGCTCGGCAATGATTTGCTGCTTAGGCACGTCCGTAAGCTGCCGCCGAATTTCTTTCTGCAAGAACTCGTTGGTGATGACCCAGATGTTTTCGGGAGGCACGACGGCCTCGAGCCGGTCGACAGTCTGCTGAATCAGCGATTTTTCGCCGAAGAATCGCAGCACCTGTTTCGCGCTGCGCTTACGGCTTCGGGGCCAGAAACGAGTGCCGCGGCCTCCGGCCATAATCAACGCATAAAAACGGGAAGAACGCATCGCCTCTTAGTGTAGAGGGCGATGCCGCGGGTCATGTTTTCTTGCTGCGTACACAACCACTCCCTGGCGATCGTGGCTCGGAAACAATAACCGAGCCGCGCACGCGAGTAAGCGGTCTGCCGCGGATGTCGGCGGGCGCCCTCGGTATTCTCGAGATTAAAAATACACCTTCAGAGCCACCTGAACCGTGCGTGGCGTATTGGCTTGAGAGGTAACCACGCCGAATTGCCCCGAGTTGACCTGGGCATTCGGCGGCGAAAATTGCGGATGATTCAGCGCGTTAAACGCTTCCAACCGGATTTCGGCGAACGATCCCTCCCGCTTGGCAATCGGGAATTGCTTAAACAGTGACAGCGCTGCCGTGGCCGTGCCGGGCGCGCGGGCGGTCGAGAGTTCACGCGGCGCGTCTCCTACGGTAAACCGAGCGGGCACGACCGCAACCTGCGGGTCGGCGAAGTACTGCTGTAACCAGTTCGAGCCGTTGTTTCGCGTCAGCGTGCCGGTCAGGTTGGGGCGCTGCGCACCATAAGTCGGCAGCGCTTGACCGCCGTTTAACGTAAGTTGCAAGGGGAGACCGTCGTCAAATCGCCAGATGCCGTTGGTCTGCCATCCTCCAAGCGCGGCGTTGACAAACCAATTCCAATCGCTGCCCCACTTCTGGCCGCGCCCAAACGGCAACTGGTAAACGTAGGAGACCTGGAACACCTGGGGAATATCGAATTCCGACACCGATCGTTCGAGATACAGCTTGTTGGGATCCTGCACGCTCGTGAATCCTCCGAGCCATGTCGTACAGCCGCAAGCGACGGAGGCATCGTCGATTGATTTCGAAAACGTGTAGGTGCCGAGTATCTGCAATCCCTGTGAGAGGCGCTTTTCCACCTTGACCTGTAGCGCGTTGTAGATCGAGTTCGCCCAGGGCGGATCGTTGCCCGCTACGCCCGTGAATTGCGGGTACGGCCTCAGCAACTGGTAAGCCGGCACAGTTGGACCGCTCAGCGAGCTGGTCGGATCGGTAATGATGCCGTGGAAAGGATTCGGCACGGTGGTGTTCAGCGCTGTGATCTGCGCAGCGGATAGCGACTCTACGCCGGCGCCAAGATAGTCGATGTTTCCCGCGCCTCCGAAGTAAAGATGCGTTCCCTTCGTGCCCACATAGCCTACGTCCAACAGAGTATGGCTTGGAAGCTCCTGCTGGATATCGAAGCTCCATGTGTTCATGTAGGGCGTCGCATTCCAGTTCTGAATCGAACCGCTGATGCTGTTGCCGACAGCCGTAAGCAGTCCTAACGAACTGCCGGGCGGCAAAGTTGGCCCCGTGCCAGGGAATGGATTCGAAATCCGGCCGTATGGGGTTGCGCCGTTGCCCAGATAGGTAGTGAGGATATTGGTGGTGTAGTTGAATCCCTGAAACCCTCCGCCGCCTGTGCCCGACGCGCCGCCCTTGATCGGTTCGAAGAAAATGCCGAATCCCGAACGGATGACAGTCTTCTCGCGAATCCTGTAAGCCAGCCCAACTCGCGGCCCGAAATTCCACGGATCGATGTTATAGGGATAACGATTGTTTGCGTTGGCAAATTCCAATCCGCCATATAGAGTCCCCAATGCCGGAACCTGCAACGGCGACACGGCCGTGGGATCCACCCAGCTCATTCGGTTATAACGCTCCGTGCGGGGCAATGTTAGTTCATACCGCAAGCCCAGGTTCACGGTCAGACGATCATTGACGCGCCAGTTGTCTTGGAAGTACAACGCATTCTGGAAATTTTGGGTGGTGATGGCGACGGGAATGATGTAATTCGAAGTCTGATTAATAGTCGGGAAGCCGATCAGCATCGAGGCAAGCGCGTCTCCACCGCCGCTTGACGGGAACTGGGACGTGCCGTTGAAGTTGTACGTGAATTGACCTTCCGGGTCACCGACCTGCAGGAAGCTGATGCGGTGCAAGCGCCCTTCATATCCGAACTTGAATTCGTGAGTGCCTTCGGTCTTGTCGAGGCTCCCGACCAAATCGTGCGTATCGAGCGGATATTGCAAGATCGAATACTGCTGCGAGCCGATCGAGGTGTTGCCTCCCACCTGCTGATATCCGCCTTGCACAATGATGGCAGGCGTGGCGTTGTAGCCTGCCGCCGTTATGTAGCTCGGCATGCCGAGAGTAGTTACGGGATTGAAGTTCGGGAAATTAGCCGCCACGCCTAGTGTATGGGAAAAGCTGCGCGCAAACCCGTACGTGATGTTCAGAACCGTGGTTGGGCTGAGGGTGTTGGTATAGTTGATGGCGACGGAATGTGAGCTCGAAGTGCCTGGCCCCTGCGTGCAAGGGTCGGCCACGTTTCCGAAGCAGTTGACGTTCTGATAGCTGCCGAGATTCTGCGAATAACGCACGCTCAGGGCATTTGTGTCGTTGAAGCGATGATCGATTTTGATGTCGAACTGGTCGCCCTGATTGCGCGAGCCCGAATTGCCAATCCAATTGTTATAGGGATTGTAGCCGGCGGTGCCGACGGCGACGTTCGGCAGCGGATAGTACTGCATCATCTTGTACGCCACCGGATCGATCAGATTGCCGGCAGCGGGCGCCAGTTGATACGGAGTGCCAACCAGTGCCGGGCTACCTGGACTCACATATGTTGCAAGATTGTTGAACGGAATAAACTGCTGGCGAACGGGGCCGCCTGCCGAAGCGCTGTATACGCTGGTCATCGGATCCCATAGCTGACCCGCCGCCGCGGAGCACATGCCTGCGCTGTCGAACGTTCCGCCTTTATCGGCGCACAGTTCCCCGAAGTTTCCCTCACGTTCGGCCGCGCTCGGAACACCCGCCCGAGCCGTGCTCGTGCTGCGTGTCCGTGTGCCCTGATAATCGACGAAGAAGAACGTATGATCCTTCCGGATGGGTCCGCCCAACGTGCCGCCGAACTGGTTTTGGCCGCTGGGGGATATTTTGATTCCGTTCTGATTGTTGAACCAATTGTTTGCGTTGAGGGCGGAATTCTGGAAGAACTCGTACGCGCTGCCGTGAAAGTCGTTTGATCCGGACCGTAAGATTACGTTCATCACGGTGTTGCCGCTAAATCCGATATCGGCGCTGTAGTTATTTTGCTGCAACTTGAATTCCTGCACGGCATCCACCGACGGCGTATACAGCGAGTTTGTGATACCGCTGTTGTTCTCATAGTTCGTTTCGCTGATGCCGTCGATCACAATGTCGGACGTTGAGTTGCGCCCTCCGTTCGAGACGAAGTTCACTGGACTCTGATTTAAGCCGAAGGAACTGCCTGGCGGCTGCGTCACCCCGGGCGCCAACTGGGCGAGATTGAAAACACCCCGGCTCACAAGCGGCAGATCGTTGATAAAGTTGCGGTTGATAACTTGTCCGGTCACGGCATCTTGTGTGCCGAGTTGTTCGGCCGCCGCGGATACTTCGACAGTCTGCGAAGCGGAGCTGACTGCGAGCGATACGTTTACTTCCGCATTCTGCCCAACACTGAGCACGATCCCAGTCCGCGTCGCCTTCCGCAAGCCAGTTGCCTCAACCGTTAGCTGGTAATTGCCGGGGGGCAGATTGCGCAAGACATAGCGGCCGTCATTTCCAGTCGCAATGTTATACGCGAAGCCTTTGTCCTGATCCACCAATGCGATTTTGGCGCCGGGAACGATTGCGCCACTGGGATCGGTCACCACGCCCGTCAGCGAACCCGTGTAGACCTGCGCATCGATGGCAGGCACAAAATTTGCGAGCGCAAAAAATAAGAGACCAAGGAGCGCAATGAAGCAACCATATTTACGAAGCGGCATAGAAAGCCTTTCTCCTCCGGGGAGAGAGAAACCCGAGCGCCGCCCAATATATCATCGAAGCTCCGGGCCAGAATTTTTGAGATGGAACCCAAAAACCGTACCGGACATCTTGGATAATGGCCATGTGGGGAAGACTAGGAATCCGCCAGCGTGATCCTTTGCCGATCTGTTAACTTACATGCACTGAGCCTAATCCTTTTTGCAGGCTCGCTTGGTTCGTTTGGGAACGCTCAAACGTCTACCGATTCATCCCAAGCTCCCTCGAATCCAACCCAAACTGGAGATCCAGTCATCGCGCCGGGCAGTGCTCCGCCCTCTCAGCAGCCTATGCCAGGACAGCCGGCAGGCTCGCAAAGCGACAAAGCCGCTGAACAACTCAAACAGCAGGAGCACCAGCGCATTCTGGGAGTGATCCCTAATTTCAATACGAGTTTTGTTCACGATGCGGCGCCGCTCTCGCCGAAGCAAAAATTTGAATTGGTATGGAAATCAACGACCGATCCATTCGTATTTGCCGCCGCAGCGATCGATGCGGGATATAGCCAGCTAGTGAACGACTATCCTGGCTATCATCAGGGTGTGGAAGGATATGCCAAGCGGTTTGGAGCCTCCTATGCCGATACGGTTGATGGTAGTTTGTGGGGAAACGCGATCCTGCCAATTATTCTTCACCAGGATCCGCGGTATTTCCGCCTGGGCAGTGGCACGATTAAGCACCGGCTTCTGTATGCCATGGCTACGACGGTGATGTGCAAAGGCGACAACGGAAAGTGGCAGCCCAACTACTCGAATGTGCTGGGAAATATAGTTTCGGGCGGCATTTCAAATCTTTACTATCCAGCATCGGACCGCGGCGTCGGGTTAACATTTCAGAGAGCGTTCACGGTGACGGCCGAGGGCGCGCTCGGTGCGATTTTCGTCGAGTTCTGGCCCGACATTTCAAGGAAATTCTCGAAGAAGAAGAACGACCCCTAGATGTGGAACTTTTCGCCGCGCCGGGCGTCGCTGTTTGCGGGGGATACGCTTGGAAAAGTGGTCCTGCACTCCCTGTTGCCGCTGGCGCTGGTACCGGGCGCTATGCTCGCATTCGCCCGGCAGGACGGTTCGCAATCGCCGCTATTTGAGCCATTTGGGGGCGTGCCCAGCGACCAACAAAGCTCGCAGACAAATCAGCCGCAGCCTGGCACTCCCGCGAGCGAAGCTACGCCATCGAGCCAGACTATTCCGAAGCGCAGCGCAATTCCGCCCTCGCAGCAGCAGCCAAAGCGGATTCTCGGAGTGATGCCCAATTACCGCGCTGTCAGTGCAGGAGAGATTCCGCCGCCTCCCACCCCGAAGCAGGCCTTCAAGATAGCGACCCAGAACAGCTTCGATTACTCATCGTTCGTGTTCGTCGGCTTCACTTCAGCGATTGCCGAGTGGCAGGATGCGCACCCTAAGCTCGGCGAGGGCTTGCCAGGATTTGGGAGATATTACTGGCGCGGATTCCTAGATAAGGCCGATGGAAATTATCTCGTGATCTTCGCCCTGCCTACGGTGTTTCATCAGGATGAGCGGTATTACGCGCTAGGCAAAGGCCCCATCTGGAAGCGTGCCGCTTACGCGGCGAGCCGGGTTCTGATCACGCCCAACTATCACGGGCACAACAGCTTCAATGCGTCGGAAATATTGGGACGCGGCATGGCGCAGGCCATATCGGCGACCTATTATCCGAGCCAGGATCGCACCATAGGAGATCTCGCGACCAAATACGGATTCGCGGTTATGCGTGATGCGCTGACGAACACCTTCCGCGAATTCTGGCCCGACATCGCGACGCATGTGTTGCATCGGCATCCGTAGGCCGGGCGCTTGTTCCATGCTTCGAAGCCTTTGAAGGCAAAGGAATTATAGTGCCAACTTCCTGCGATCAGCCAGCATCATAAACTCAAGATTTCTATCCAGCCGGGGACAATTCAATGATCACAAGGCTTGAGGATTTTATGCGCCGACAATTGTTAGACCGCCGGCGCAGCTTAGAGCACGCAGCGCAACGGCAGGACCGTTCCGGCCATATCCAATTTCTCCTCGAGGAAGTGGACAGCGCGCTAGCCAGAATGGACGATGGCTCCTATGGCATCTGCGAGTCTTGCCATGACACGATTGAATGCGACCGGCTCATCGCCGATCCGCTCGTCCGGTTCTGTCTCGACCATCTGACCGGTAAGGAGAGGACTGCACTTGAGGAGGATCTCGAGCTCGCGGCGCGGGTGCAGAAAGGCTTGCTGCCAACCCAGAATCTCGACCGCTACGGGTGGCATATTTGCTACCACTACGAGGCAGCCGGGCTGGTGAGCGGCGATTACTGCGATGTGATCGATGCGGGAGATTCGGGCCTGTATTTCATGGTGGGAGACGTTTCCGGGAAAGGAGTTGCAGCTTCGATGCTGATGGCACAACTGCATGCGATGTTTCGAACTCTGATTTCGGTCGGATTGCCGCTCGGCTGCATGCTCGAGCACGCGAGCAGTGTATTCGCCGGCAGCACGTTGCCAAGTCAGTACGCGACATTGGTTTGCGGTCGAGCTTTACCGGACGGAAAAATCGAAATCTGCAATGCGGGGCACCCTTCTCCTTTTCTCGTGCGTGATCAGGACGTAGTATCGCTTGAAGGATCGGGTCTGCCAATTGGCATGTTCGGGAAAGAAGCATTCTCGGTTACCGAATTGTTTCTGGAGCGCGGCGAGGGCATCGTGATCTATTCGGACGGCGTTTCTGAAGCAACAGACGTCTTGGGGAAAGAGTATGGCGTCGAGCGCTTGCGGGAAGTGATTGGCGATCGGCGACCCTTGAGCGCTTCGACGCTTTTGGCGGCGTGTCGCGACGATCTATCGGCGTTCCGCCGGAATGCCGCAAAGACGGACGACGTGACGCTGTTTGTGCTTGGGCGGGGCAGCTATCAAGAAGTCAATTCTGAGGACGAGAAACTTGTGCCGCAAAGCGAGTCTATGCCGGCGCTGACCGGAAAATGAGTACTGCATTTAACCCTCCGAAAGCAAACGAATTCGACATTGCATATTCGAGGGCAGCGGGGCGCGCCGAATTTGGGACGACATCGAGGGCACACGCTGGATCGGGTTCGGTAAAGTTGGCCGTCGGCGGAGCTTTCTGGTGTTCGAGCGCCAACAGAGTGGCAACGGCTTCAATGGCGCCGGCCGCCCCGAGCGTATGACCATGCATGGACTTCGTTGAACTTACGAGCAGCCGGTCCGCATGCGTTCCGAACACCTCCCGGATCGCCGCGGATTCCGTCGCATCGTTGACTATTGTTCCGGTCCCGTGAGCATTGACATAGTGCACGGCCTCCGGCGCCAGTCCTGCATCGGCCAAGGCCCATTGCATTGCTTTTACGGGACCATGAACAGATGGTTGCGTAATGTGGTATGCGTCCGAGCTCATGCCGAACCCGCAAATTTCTCCCAGGATGCGAGCTCCCCGGGCGCGCGCATGTTCCCAGTTTTCGAGGATGAGCATCGCGCCTCCTTCCCCGAGGATCAGGCCCCGGCGATCTTTCGAGAACGGCCGGCATGTATCAGGCGATACGATGCGGAGCGCTTCCCAGGCGCGAAGCAGCCCTTCCGCGAATACTGCCTCGCTTCCCCCGGCAATGGCCGCAGTCATGGCTCCGCTCCTGATCATCCAAAACGCCTGGCCGAGGGCGTGATTGGCCGAAGAACAAGCGGTGGAGACAGTATACGTCGGGCCTTGAATGCCGTGTTCGAGCGAAATGCGGCTGGCGCCGCTATTAGCCATCGTTCGCGGAATTGTTAATGGAGCCACTCGCGGATTGTTTTTGCGGTAGAGGTTCAGATAGCCCTCTTCCTCCGCGAATTGGCCGCCTATGCTCGACCCTGTCACAACGGCTGTACGGTCGCCCAACCCGTTACGGAAACGCAAACCGCTCTGCCGCACCGCCTCGCGTGCGGCAACCGCGGCAAACTGGCTGAAGCGCTCGAGAAACGAGAGTTCCTTCTCTTCGAAATGAGCGCTTGGCGAAAAAGCTCCGGCTACCGCTCCGTTCTGGAAACGATACGGCGGGTTTCCCGGTTCAGGAAGTGCGCCAATGGCGCTTCTGCCCAACTCGAGACAGCTCCAGAATTCGGGGACGGATTGGCCGAGCGCGCAAACCACTCCCATGCCGGTGACCGCAACACGGTTCATGCCTTCCTAACTCGCACTTACTTTATCGTCAACCAGTTTGCGGACGCCTTCAATCGCGTCGCGCACGCTGCGCATATGTTCGACGCCTTCATCGGGGATGCTGATGCCGAATTCGTTTTCGAGCGCGAATACAATGTTGATGCCATCGAGTGAATCAATCTTCAGATCGGCGAAACTCTTATCCGCGCTTACCGATTCGAGCGGAATCTTCTGTGTCTCGGCGATAACTCGCAATACGCGTTTGGATAGCTCCTGTTGGTCGATCTCATTGGACATTCGCTCAGCTCCGGTCGAAAGCTCCATGATAACGGCTCGGCCTCAGAAGAGTTAGCGAACCTTGTCGAACAAAAAGAAGGCCGGGCGCAAGCAGCGCCCGGCTTAGGAGAAACTCCACTATTCGACCATTAAATAGCCGGATAGCGAGCGTGGAGGAGCTGAGGAAACTGAAATTCTATCCGAGAAGGCCGCCGTGGCCGAGGCACGCAATCTCCCAGCCGGAAACGCGGTATTTCGCCAGCACGGGAGGCAGCAGCAGATCGAGAATATTCGGCTTCGCCGAACGATAGCAACATGGAGCCGAGACGATGGGCGTTTCCATCTTGTAACCCATCAGGAGCAGATTGCCCGGTTCAACGGGAGCGAGGAAACGCTCAATGTGGGCGCCAACGCGGCCCAGTGCCCTGCCAATCACATCCTCCGGACCCGCTGGCGCCGTCGTCGATGCCACCAGAATCACCGACGGACGAGCTCGCAGTAGATGCCCTAACGCACGCGTTACCTGTTCTTCTTCTTCCATCGCGCTCAGAGCGTAGCGTACCGTCGCGTTAAATCGCTCAAGACGGGTGCGAAGAATGTTCTCAAAGAGTGTTCGGGCCCGATCACCGTGAACGGGGTCCGTGTAAAGGACTGCAACCCCAGCGTCGCGAACCGGACGCGCCTGCAAAATCGGGCCGCGCTCGTTCAGGATCGACAGCACCGCTTCAAGCTGCGCTTGGGCAACTGCGAATGGCGCACTCTTGATTGTGGCGAGCCTTTCGCCCGCGCGGACGAAGTTGAAATTCGGTACTGTGGCGATAACTACGCTGCTTGTGCAGTTGATTTGCTTCAGCAGTTCATCGTCAATCAGGGCGCAACAGTCCTCGGTTGCAATCAGGTTCGCCCGCCCTCCGGCTGCCAGCCGGATTTCCACCGAGCCGCAACACATCGCGCCGGCTACGGTCATGACGGCATCGTCTTCTCCGATCTCTCCCTCTTCGAGTTCGGTGACCCATACCTGATTCATGCCCTCGGTTTCGAGCAGCCGTACGTCCTCGTCGTTAAGAACATGACCCTTGGCGAGCAGCTTCCGCCCACCCGGCCGAAATATCGTGCAGCAAAGGATTCTTCCTGTGGATTCTTTTACGTCGATTGTTAGGGCTCGCATGTTTAAACCTTTTATCTAGTACTTCTAAACCCGTTGGACTGATTATACAGGTTTCTAGAAAAAAGCAATAGGAAAAATTGACGCTGTTTGGAATTTTTTACTTAGCCGCGAGGCGATTTAATCGGTAAATTCTGGAGGTAGGGAAAGGGAATGATTAACTTATAGTACTTTGGTTTGGCAGACCGAGTATTGGGGGGCAGGATATCGTCTTTTGTGGCCTGCCTGTTTGGAGACCTACGCAGACGGCGAAAAACGACCGTCTGTGCCAGCGGCCGCTAGCACTTCTGATACGCCAGATCTGTCTTTTGGACGCGCATAACGCCATCAGCCGGCTGTGCGCTTTCTATTTGGATTAACAGAGTCGGGTAGTTGCCGGTGTAGCAGGCGTAACAAAAACGCTGCTCCGGCCCGTCCGGGGCGTCGTCCACCGCCTGATGAAGGGCATCGAGCGATAGGTAGCCCAGAGAATCGGCTTCCACGTATTTTCGAATTTCTTCGATCGAGTGCCGCGCGGCAATGAGCTCGTTCTGTGAAGGGGTATCGACTCCGTAGTAGCAGGGGGATATCGTCGGCGGGCAGGAGATGCGCAGGTGTACCTCGCGGGCTCCCGCGTTGCGAACCATGCGGACGATTTTGCGGCTGGTGGTGCCGCGCACGATGGAATCGTCCACTAAAATGACGCGCTTGCCCTCCAGAAGATGCCGCACAGGATTCAGCTTCAGCTTGACGCCGAAGTCGCGAATCTCCTGCGAGGGCTCGATGAACGTGCGACCGACGTAATGATTGCGAATGAGCGCCTGGCGGAACGGGATGCCCGATTCCGACGCGTAGCCGATGGCCGCCGCCACGCCCGAATCAGGGACGGGAACCACGGCATCGGCGTCGATGGGATGTTGACGGGCGAGCAGGCGGCCCAGCTTCTCGCGCGATTCGGCAACGGCGCGTCCGAACACGACGGAATCGGGACGGGAAAAATACACGTGCTCGAATACGCATTGAGCCGACTTCCGCGCGGGCGTGTAGAGTTCTCTGGTCACGCCTTCGGGACCCACGATCACCATCTCGCCCGGCTGCACTTCGCCTGCGTATGCCGCGCCCACGAGATCGAATGCACACGTTTCGGAGGCGAAAACAACCGCCTTGCGCCCATCGGATTGCAGCAGTTCGCCCATCGCGAGCGGCCTGAACCCATGCGGGTCGCGCGCGACGATAATGCGGTCTTCCGCCAGGAAGACGAGAGAAAAAGCTCCTTCGAGCTGGAGCAGCGCATCGCGTAACGCTCCAGCAAGCGTGCGTTCTCGCGATCGAGCCACCAGATGTAACACAACCTCTGTGTCACTGGTAGCCTGAAAAATCGACCCACCGCTTTCGAGTTCACGGCGCAACTCCGCCGCATTTGTAATGTTGCCGTTATGCGCAATCCCGATCTGACCTTTGTTACAGGCCACCGACAGCGGTTGGGCATTCAGCAGCACGGTGTCGCCGGCCGTCGAATACCGCGTGTGCCCGATAGCCAGCTCGCCTGGCAGTTCGTTCAGCACACCGGGCGTAAAAATATCGGCCACGTGCCCCATCTGGCGTACGCAATAAATCTTGCGCCCGTCACTTGAAGCGATGCCTGCGCTTTCCTGCCCGCGATGCTGCAAAGCATGCAACCCGAGGTATGTCAGGTTGGAAGCTTCGGGATATCCGTATATGGCAAAGACGCCACACTCCTCATGAAACTTGTCGAATAGTAGATCAGACATTAGCCACCAGAACGGGGGTGTGGAGGAGGTGAATCAAACCGTTAGACCAGACCTGCTTCAACTCCTTGATTGCCGAATCAAAGTATGTTTCAGTCCGGTTGCGAACAATTACTCTTGCTTTAAGTGTAACCCCGATTTCAATTGCTTCAACAGAATTCTTTCGAGCCTCTGCTCGCACCACCTCGGGCTGGGCAGTTGAGACTAGAATCCGGGAAGGCCCTTCGTGAAACAGCAGCAAGGCGGGCGGAAGGTCTGAGTCGAGCATAATCTCCGCCCCGATCTCGTCAGGGCCGAAACAACATTCGGCGAGCGCAACAGCGAACCCGCCGTCGCTCAAATCGTGCGCCGACTCGAGTGCCCGGGCTCGCGCCAGTTGCCGGATGGTGGTTTGAACGCGCTTCTCATAATCCATGTCGAGCTTCGGCGGAATGCCCCATAACGCCTTCGTGACAATCTTCGCGAATTGGCTCGAGCCGAATTGTTGCGTGTCGGGATGGCCGTAACCGCCGAGCAGAATAACCGAACGTCCCTCAGTCTTAAACGGGATGCCGATTGGCATTGCCGTTTCTAACGTTCCTACAACCCCGACAACTGGGGTTGGCCAAATCGGGCTGCCCAGGGTCTCGTTGTATAGACTCACGTTGCCGCCCGTGATGGGCGTGTCGAAGAACGCGCAGGCCTCGGCCATGCCCTCGATCGACTCGACGAGCTGAGCCATGATCTCCGGCCGCTCCGGGTTGCCGAAATTGAGGTTGTTCGTTGCCGCTAGCGGCATGGCGCCGACCGTTGACAGGTTGCGGCAACACTCGGCCACAATCAGCTTTGTGCCTTCACGCGGGTCGAGCGCGCAATAGCGCCCATTGCCGTCCAGCGTCATCGCGATCGACGTATTCGTCCCTTTGATTCGAACGATGGCGGCTTCCGAGCCGGGACCGGCCAGCGTGTTGGTTCGCACCTCGTAGTCGTATTGTTCCCAAATCCAGCGCTTCGAACACAGATCTCCCGATGCCAGAAGAGCTTTCAAATCCGCAAGCAGATCGGCGCTTGAAATCTCAGGTCCGTTCACCGGGGCGGTTCTCAGCGGTTTCGTATAGGGACGGTTGTAAACAGGCGCTTCATCGGCCAGCGCTCGATTCGGAATCTCTGCTACAACTTGGCCATGATGCTTGACTCGCAGGATGCCATTGTCTGTCACGACTCCGATGACGACTGCATCGAGTCCCCACTTGTCGAAGACCTGCAGCACCTCGTGCTCCCGGCCTCTTGCGGCGACCAGCAGCATGCGCTCCTGGCTTTCCGACAGCATGATCTCGTACGGAGTCATGCCCGATTCACGCTGCGGCACTCTCGCTAATTCAATCTCGATGCCGGTTCCCGCCCGGCTTCCCATTTCGCAACTGGAACTGGTTAATCCGGCGGCGCCCATGTCCTGAGTGCCGACAATTGCACCCGTTTTCATCGCCTCAAGACACGCTTCGAGCAGCAGCTTCTCCATAAATGGATCGCCCACTTGCACGTTCGGTCGTTTCTGCTTCGATTCTTCGGTAAACTCGGCCGAAGCCATCGAGGCTCCGTGAATGCCGTCGCGGCCGGTTTTGGCTCCCACATAGATTACGGGGTTGTCGGCGCCGGTTGCCTTGCCGTAAAAGACTTCGCCGTGTTGGAAGACTCCCAGGGCAAACACATTTACAAGCGGATTGCCGTCGTAGCTTTCCTCGAAGACGCATTCACCGCCAACAGTCGGGACGCCAAAACAGTTTCCGTAATGGGCAATCCCCGAGACTACTCCCTGCAAAAGCCGCCGGTTGCGGTCGCCGGTTTCCGGGTCATCCAGGCGGCCAAACCGCAGCGCATCCAGGACAGCAATCGGCCGCGCTCCCATGGTGAAGATGTCGCGCAGAATGCCGCCGACGCCAGTGGCTGCACCCTGGAAGGGTTCAATAAAACTTGGGTGATTGTGCGATTCGATTTTGAAAGCGACAGCAACACCATCGCCGATGTCGATAACTCCTGCATTTTCGCCGGGTCCCTGCAGAACATGCTTGCTCTTCGTAGGCAGCTTCTTCAGATGGAGCCGCGAACTTTTGTAGGAGCAATGCTCGCTCCACATGACGCTGAAGATTCCGAGCTCAGTCAACGTAGGCTCGCGGCCTAACAAGCCCACGATCTTCTCGTATTCGGGTGTAGTCAGTTGGTGAGCCGCGATCACATCCGCGGTGATTGCGCTCATACGACGGCGGTGGAAAGCTGCGTCGTGGAACGCGAGGCGTATGCGGAGGCCAGGGATTTCAATATGACGAGGCCATCGGTATTACCTAGAAGGGGATCGGCCGCGCGTTCCGGATGAGGCATCATTCCCATGACGGTTCGCTCTTCGTTCAAAATGCCGGCGATGTTGCGCTGCGAACCGTTCGGATTGTCCACATACCGAAGCGCGATACGGTCCTCGTTTTCAAGCTCGTCGAGTGTCTCGCGATCTGCTATGTAGCAGCCTTCTCCATGAGCAATCGGCAGCCTGATTCGCTGGCCCTTCCGCGCGCCGCAGGTAAATGGCGAATCGCAGGTTGCAATTTCAAGCTCGACATCGCTGCAAACAAATCGCAAGGCCGCGTTGCGGACCAAAGCCCCGGGCAGCAGACCCGCTTCCACCAGCACCTGAAATCCGTTGCAGATTCCGAGAACGGGACCGCCTTGTGCCGCGAAGCGCTTCACCGCCGCCATTACAGGGGAAAACTTTGCAATTGCCCCGCAACGCAAATAGTCGCCATACGAAAAACCACCCGGAAGAATGACGGCATCTATATTGCCTAGGTTTGAGGAACCGTGCCAGATAAACTCCGCGTGTTGATGGAGATTCTCATTGACCGCGTACCAGGCATCATGATCGCAATTACTGCCCGGGAACACGACAATTCCAATATTCATCAGCGATCCCTTCTCACTTTTTCAATCGGCCATATTCGAAGCAGCGGTAGCCAACCGCCGCGCAGGATATCATCCTGCCCCACACCCTCTACGCACCCGAGGCCGCAGGAGCGGCGGCCTTTTTCCGAGGGGCCCGGCGCTTTTCCGTCGGCGGCTGACGGTCGCTCTTCTTCAGATTGGGGAGCACCATCGAGGTAACGAATTTTTTCTCCCCGTGCTCGTCGAATTTGATCACAATGTATTCGTCGTTACAAGAAAGAACAGACCCGAGTCCGAACTTTCCATGATCGACCTGCGCGCCTTGCGCGAATGCCGGTTTGCTGGCCATGCCCACTCCTTCGGGGGAACCCGCGCAAAACGTGCCTCGCGGTTGCCGCCCGAAGCTTGCGAGGCCTTCTGTCCGGCGGCGCGGCCCGCGACCTTTGCGCTCTTAGGTTATTGTAGCAGTTCGACTTAGCCGATGTCGAGCACCTTCGGTAACTACACCGAAACTCGCGCCTTTCCGCCCTCATTCACAAATCCTTCATAATGGGGTGAGGCGATGGAAGATCTAAAGAAGAAGCTGCAGGATGAGATCGCAACCCTCCAACACGAACTGCGCACGGAATTACCCCGGGAGATTTCGCGCGCGCGTGCGTTGGGCGATCTCAGTGAGAACGCCGAGTATCACGCCGCCAAGGAGCGGCAGCGTTTTGTGGATGCGCGCCTGACACAGCTCAAAGCACGGCTGCGCGAGCTTTCGATGGTCGACATGACCAAAATTCCGCGTGGGCGTGTCGGTCTCGGTTCACAGGTGGTTGTTCTCGACGTCCATAAAGACGAGGAAATCACGTTTAACCTGGTGACCAGCGAGGAAGCGGATGTATCGGCAGGCAAAATCTCGACGAGTTCGCCGATCGGTAAGGGTTTACTTGGCAAGCAGGTCGGTGATACAGTTCGCATACAGATACCTGGTGGCGTCCGCGAACTGGAAGTTGTCAGCCTGACGACCATCCACGACATGGCCGCCTCCTCCTAGAATTGGGTAGAAGGTTTTAATGACGTATACGCGCGCGATCGGCATTGGGGCAGGGAAGCTCATACGGCTGATTGTGCATGGACTCGCTTTATCGCGAATCAACCCCAACGTTCTCACTTTCGCCGGTCTTCTCGTCAACATCGGCGCTGCTTGTTTCCTCGCTATTGGCCGTTTTCGAACTGCCGCATTCGTGATCATTTTTGCGGGGCTTTTCGACATGGTGGACGGCCGTGTCGCACGCGCCACAAACCAGGTGACTCGGTTCGGCGGTTTCTTTGATTCGGTGCTGGACCGATATTCCGATCTTGCGCTTCTGATGGGCCTGCTGGTCTATTACGGAACGATCAATCGACCGCTATACGTTGTGCTGACCGCGATTGTGATGACGGCTTCCGTCATGATCAGCTACACGCGCGCCCGCGCGGAAAACTTCATTCCTACTTGCAAAGTCGGATTTCTCGAGAGGCCCGAACGCGTTGTGCTGTTGATTATCGGCGCCTTGTTCGACCGCATGGCGCCAGTTCTTTGGGTAATCGCCATTCTGGGGAACATCACGGTCATTCACCGTATGGTATTCACGTGGCAGGAAGCGCGCCGGCTCGAAGACGCACAACTCCGCACCGGCGCCAATTCGGTGACTTCGGAATCGCGGCCGCTTGGAGCGCGCGTAACCAAGGCATAACTGATGACTCCATATATGGAGTTAGATTGCTCATTTGATAGGCGATCAAGGCAGGCGCGGTCTGGTTCAGCAATGCGGTGTTTGTCATGATGCTCGGCCCCGCCGTCGTGACCCCGCTGGGAACGGCTCATTAATCACCGTCAGACAGCCCATAAGTTGAGCGGCCGAACACGCAGTGGCATACGCGCTCGCGGCATAGTTTGTCTGGGTGGTGAAGGTTATTTCGCCGCTCAAAATGCCAGACCACTCGGTTGAAAAACACGCGGAAGACCGCTCCCTCGCGGTCGCGGCTCGGTTCCGGGCTTGCGGTCTTTCATCAGCTTTGGTGGGCCGCAGGCCCATCGGAACTCCCTCGCGGTCGTGGCTCGGAAAATGCGTGCATCTTACCGAACCGCGCGCGAAAGCAAGCGGTCAACATTCCGCCAGGATCGCCGTGCGTCTATAATTCGGTCACATGCTCGTTGAGCTGATTGTCGAGAACTACGCCGTCGTAGAGCGGGCTCGCATCCAGTTTCACGAAGGGCTGAATCTTTTGACCGGCGAAACGGGTAGCGGCAAGTCGATTGTGGTGGATTCGCTCGCCCTGTTGCTTGGGGCTCGCGCCTCGTCCGAAATGATCCGGACGGGATCGGAAAGCGCGCGTATTTCGGGCATTTTCGCAGTTGAAGCTTCGCCCGAATTGGAAGCCTTACTTGGCGAGGGTGGAATCGGTTTGGAAGAAGGCGAGATCATCGCCGAGCGCGAGATCTCGAGCGGCGGCAAGAGCCGGGCTTTCGTGGGCAACCGGCCTGTTACGACGGGTTTTCTGCGACAGCTCGCGCCATTTCTCGCCGACATACACGGGCAGAACGAACAGCAATTGCTCTTCGGCCCGCAGGCGCAGCGCGAGATGGTGGACACGTACGCGGGCGTTGGCGAATTGCGAGACCAGGTTGCGGATTTGTACAAGAAATGGCGCGAAACCTGTCGCAAGCTCACGAGCCTGCTCGAAAATGAACAGGAGAAGCTCCGGCTGCTCGATCTCTGGCGGTTTCAGAAGAATGAGATTGAAGGGGCGCAGCTGAAAGCGGGAGAAGACGACGCGCTCGCATCCGAGCGGAAGGTGCTGCAGAACACAACGCGGCTTCAGGAGAACGCTTGTTCCGCGTTCGAGCTTCTGTACGAGTCGGAATCGAGCGCCATTAACCTGCTCCGGCGGGCCATGAAGCGCCTGGACGATATTGTGCGTATCGATGAGAGCCTTTCTTCGAGCTCGACTGGGCTGAAACAAGCTGAGATCGCGATGGAGGAGTCTGCCTGGACGCTTCGCGATTATTTGGAGAAACTCGAAGCCGATCCGCGCCGGTTAGAAGATATTGAGACGCGGCTCGATGCGCTCGACCGCTTGAAGCGGAAGTATGGCGGCAGCCTTGAGGCAGTTCTCATATTTCACGATCAGGTGACCCGTCAGTTGGATGAAATTGAACACGCATCCGAGCACCAGGCGGCGCTCGAAAAAGAACAGGCACGGCTCGCCACCGAATACGAGCGCGCGGCCAACGAACTGAGCGGGAAGCGGAGGACGGCAGCCGAGCGGCTTTCAACGCAAGTCGAGGCGGAGCTGAAGGGCCTGGCAATGGCGGGCACCCGATTTCGCGTCAATATCGAAAACGGCCAATGGTCCGCTGCGGGCATGGATGAGATCGAATTCCTCGTTGCTCCCAATCGCGGAGAAGAGCTGCGCCCCATGAGCAAGATCGCGTCCGGCGGAGAATTATCGAGAATTTCTCTCGCGCTCAAAAGCGCAATCGGCGATCGCGCCGCGCGGAGAGACATGCATACGCTGGTGTTCGACGAAGTAGACGCGGGCGTGGGAGGAGCGGCCGCGGCATCCGTAGGGAAGCGTCTGAAAAGCCTGTCGCGCGTCAATCAGGTAATTTGCGTGACTCACCTGGCGCAGATCGCCGGATTCGCCGATCATCATTATGCGGTTTCGAAAGCCGAGAAGAAGGGGCGCGTCATCACCGAAGTGCGCGAGCTCGACCGCGAGGCGCGGGCGCGGGAAATAGGCCGCATGCTATCGGGTGAGACAATTACAGCCGAAGCGTTGAAGCAGGCGGAACAATTGATCCAGGCGGGAAGCGCGTAGGGGCGAGGCCCGCCTCGCCCACTTCTTCAAAGGAGCGTAAATTCTATGAAGCGAATAATGACGGGTGTTTTGGCCGTTTCAGCGGCTGCGATGCTAACCTTTGCCCGGCAAAGCGCGTCCACCTCGGGACCGCAAAGCGACACGAGCTACATTGACGCCGACGGCACGGCGCATGTGACGCGCGTGGTCCCTGTGCCCGGGACCATCAGCCCGGAGGCGCAAAAGTCGCTTGCACGCCGTGTCTCCGACGCTCCAACGCACGAAACGCTTCAAGAGCGGCGTTCGAAGACCGACATATGGCAAGCGCATGCGGGCGAACAGTCGCACACACTCTATCCAGTCAATGTGACTGAAGAAAAAATTGCGGGAATACCAACCCGAGTCGTTACGCCTTTGACGATACCCGCCAATCGCCGCGATCGCGTTCTGATCAACGTCCATGGCGGAGGATTCAATTCAGATTCCGGTTCGTTGACCGAGACCATCCCGATCGCGAATTTGACTAAGACAAAGGTGGTCGCGGTGTTGTATCGCTTGGCTCCCGAGCATCCTTTCCCGGCGGCCGTAGACGACACGATCGCGGTTTATAAAGAACTGTTGAAGACCTACAAGCCCGCGAACATTGCTCTGTACGGCACGTCGGCAGGCGCTATCCTGACAGGAGAAGTAGCCGTCAGATTGCGCCAACTCAAGCTCCCGCTTCCGGGCGCCCTCGGCATTTTTTCCGGAATGGGCGATTTCAGCCAAGCTGGAGACTCCCAGGCCATCTATTCGCTCCGGGGATTCTCGGGGCCTCTCTCGCCCCCGGCTAAGAAACCTGAAATCGGCTCGTATGCAGGGTCGACGAATCCAAAAGATCCCGTTCTCTCGCCTCTCTATGCCGATTTGAAAGGATTCCCGCCAACTTTATTCATCACCAGCACGCGCGATCTATTGCTCAGCGGAACAACCATTCTTCAGCGAGCATTTCTGCGGGACGGCGTGGACGCGCAGCTAGTCGTCTTTGAAGCATTGCCGCATGCTTTTTGGAATGATCCTTACTTACCGGAATCGAAAGAAGCCGACAAGATCATGGCAGGATTTTTCGACAAGAAGCTGGGACAGAACGGGAACGACTAACCGACGTTCTTCAGATGACCGCTTGCTGACGCGCGGGGCTCGGCAAAGCATTTGTGTCAACAGCGTTCGTTTCCGAGCTGCATAAATGCCTTGTTGACGTAGCGGACCACGGGCTCTCCTTGGTCGGCGTCTCCCCACTCGCCCGTTTTAGACACGATCACGATGGAATCGCTTGCGTTATTCAACGCCGATTCGAACAAGCGTAACTGCGTCACTGTGCGCTCGGCTTCGAGCCGAAGGCGCCGTTGTTCGAGTTCCGAGACCACAATCTCGGCAAGGTCTTTGAGCGCCAACATCTGCTCATCGGTGACGAACAGCCGAACCTTGGTATCGAGCACGGACAGGGTTCCTAGCCGAACGCCGCCCGGCGCGACAAGAGGCATTCCGGCATAAAAGCGCACGCCAGGCTGCGTGGCAACACAGGGAATATCGCGGAAACGCGGGTCTCCCAAAGGATCGAGCACAATCAGCGGCTCATGTCCCGAAACCTGGGCGCTAAAAGTTTGTTCACACGGAATTTCGCGCACGTCCACTCCGAAGGCGGACTTGAACCAAAACCTCGCACCGTCGACCAGCGATAGCGCAGCTAGGGGAGTCGAAAAAATTTGCGCGGCTAACCGAGTGATCCGATCAAAGCAAGGCTCCGGATCAGTGTCTAGAATGCAATAACTCTGAAGCTCCGACGAGCGATCGTTCTGATGAGTAGGAAGGGGAACGCGCATGAATCCGATGTCCTCACCACACCATATCGTCAATTTGAGAGCCACCTGCAGAGCCTAGTAGCGCCTGATGTGCGGGCAAGCAGATCAGGGTAATCTGAGGCGTCTTGCTAATGTAACGACTGCATTTCTCGATTCCTCGATTCGCCAGAAATACGTCCCCACAATGTAAACCAGCGAATACAGCCCCAAGACGATGACCGCCAGTGGCCGCGGATGCTCTGTTCCGAGAGCCCGTTTAAGAACGAAGCCCAGGCCGCCGGCGACGAGCGCGATTGTCCAGAGTTTCGCCAGAAACTCCGGTGGCAAGGAGGCTCTTCCTATGCGAAGCGCAAGATAACGGCGCAACAGGACGAACTCGACCCAGCCCGCAACGCCGGCCGATACGGTTAACCCCGCGATTCCCCATTTGAGGTCGATGCCTAAGGCTCGCGGAACCCACAATGAACAAACGAACCCAAGGGCAGTAGTGAGAGTCACCCGGATAACCGCGCAGCGCAAAGGTGTTTTGGTGTCATACAAGGCGTAGAACGCAGACGAATAGAGACGGCCGAGCGAAGTGGCGAGTAAACCAACAGCCGACCCCGCGAGCACGGCCCAAACATAGACCGTCGCGCTGCGATTGAAGCGGCCGGTTTGATAGAGACCACCTGCGACGACGTCGCCGAGAATCAGGAAAGCGACAGCAGAAGGAACCACAAAGAACGCGATGCGACGCAATCCGGCCTCGAGCCGCTTCCGGAGATGGGCTGCGACCTCATCCTCGGTCCCAATGGCGCTCGAAAGCGCCGGCAGTTCAGCCGCTGAAACCGACATGCTGAACAAACTGATCGGCAACACCGAAATAATCTGTGCATAACCTAGGGCCGCGACGGCTCCCGATGGAAGCAAGCTGGCGATGATGGAGTCGATGTAAGCGCTGATTTGAACCACGCCTCGGCTCAAAAAAATCGGGCCGAAGTTTCGGATGACCAGGCGCGCCTGCTCGGAGGCGAAGTCAATTAAAGGCCGGAAATGGGGAACAAGCTGGAGCACGCGGGGCAGTTGAACCAGGAACGTTAGACCGCTTCCAACTACCGAGGCCCAGGCAGCATAGATAGCGAGCGCGTCTTGTGAAGCATAGGTTCCGAACCACAGCAGGGCGGCAATCATGGTGAGATTCAGGGCTACGGGCGCCGTATAAGAAAGGAGGAACCGCCGGTGGCTGTTCAAAATTCCCAGGCACCACGCGCTCATGGCCAACAGCCCCGCGCCGGGAAAGAGGATTCGCACCATGCGGATGGTGAGCTCGCGCTTATCGCCGTGAAAACCCGGCGCGATGACGTCAATCAGCAACGGCGTCAGCGCCACTCCCGCCGCGACCACGGCACCGCAAATCAGCGCCAAAATGCTAAATACGGCTCCAGCCAGCCGCTCCGCTTCTTCGTGCCGGTCCTCGGCGCGTAATCGGGAGTAGACCGTGACAAAAGAAGCGGAAAGCACTCCTTCGCCAAACAGGTTGCTCAAAAGATTGGGTATTCGAATGGCGGCCCGGAAGGCGTCGGCGACGGCCGAATCGCCGAAATAGTGTGCAACAACACTCTCGCGGATTAAACCCGTGATCCGGCTGATCAGGATACCGAGCGCGACGCGAAACGCTGCTCCGCCTCCGCTGACCGGCTTTGCGGGCGAAATGCTTTGCCGATTTCCTTCGTTTTCAGCGATTTTCGCCCCCGCGTCACGCGAATTCGACCAATGTTGACGCGGAACTCGGATTCGGATCTGCAAAATGCGAGTGTTCTTTCGACGACAAATTTACACAGACGGCTGTCTTTCTTGTAGCATCTCAATGACAGGGTTGCTGTTGCACGAGGGCAAAACGATGAATCGGTCCCATATTACGTGCCTGATGACAGGTCTCATCGTATGCGGCCGCCTCTTTGCGCAAGAAGCCGGGTCCGCCCCTCGAGCGAAGCCTCAGAGCCCGATGCTGCCCAGCACACCGGCCGCTGTTACCAAGCCGGATGCCTCGCGAACGGCGTTGTTGCAGCAATTCAGCGACTCGCTCGAAGGAGTCACGTCGCATGTGGGCCGCGCCGTCGTCCAGATTTTCGCGCGCAGTTATGTGCCGGTGCAGGACGCAACCAGCAGCGATCAGCTTTTGACATCGCAGAATAGCAGTGGATCGGGTGTGATTCTGACGCCGGACGGCTACATACTGACGAATTCGCATGTAGTGGCCGGCGCGCGCAGCCTTCGCGTTGAGTTTTCGACTCCTCGCGACCGAACCACAAGTGGAAGTAACGAGCCGCGAATGGGCCGCGCCGTGCCCGCAACGGTTGTGGGGATCGATCGGATCACGGACTTGGCAGTCATAAAGGTCGATAAGACCAATCTTCCGTATCTCACGTTCGGCAACTCGAGCGAGTTGAGGCAGGGGCAAGTAGTGCTGGCGTTGGGCAACCCGCTGGGCCTTGAGAATTCCGTGACCATGGGTATCGTCAGCGCCGTAGCCCGGCAGTTAAAGCCGGACGATTTTATGGCTTATATACAGACCGACGCGCCGATTAACCCTGGAAACAGCGGCGGCCCCTTAGTGGATACTGAAGGCCGCGTCGTCGGCATCAATACCTTTATCCTGACTCAATCGGGCGGAAGCGAAGGGATCGGTTTTGCGATTCCAAGCAACATCGCAAGACTTGTCTATACGCAGCTTCGGCGCTACGGCCATGTTCATCGAGCCGACTTGGGCCTCACGGCGGAAACCATCACTCCCGCGATGGCCGATGGGCTCGAATTGCCGGTGGACCACGGCGTCATTGTTTCCGATGTCGATAAGGATGGGCCGGCTTATCACGCGGGCCTTCAACCCGACGACATCATTCTGGCGGTGAACAACCGCACCGTGGTTTCGCCTCGGCAGCTTGAACTCAACGTGTACCGCCAGGGTCCGGGATCGGAAATTACGCTGACCATTCAGCGCGGCGATCAGAGAATGAATTTGTTTGCGAAGCCCGAAGAGCATTCCGATCCGATCGACACGCTGGCCGATCTGGCCGATCCGCAAAAAAACGTTGTTCCCGAATTAGGCATCATTGGCATCGACATCACGCCCAAAGTGGCAGCCCTAATCACCGATTTGCGCCGGCCTGCCGGAGTGCTCGTCGCCGCGAGTACCGCCGCACATCCTTATTCACCGAGCGGTTTGAAAACGGGCGACGTGATTTTTTCGGTCAACAGAAAAATCGTGGGCACTGTAGACGAGCTGAAAACTGCGGTTAATGGACTGAAGTCCGGCGATCCCGCAGTTCTGTTGGTGCAGCGCGACGACAGTCTGGTGTACGTGGCTCTCGAAATCGATTAGTGTAAATCGCTGTTCCTCCTGGGCCCTGCTACTTTGAAGAATGACAAATGAGTAGGCGCGGACCGATTTCCACTTTTATCAAGCATCATTATCGTCATTTCAATGCCGCCACGCTGGTGGATGCGGCAGAAGGGTACATCAAACATCTCGACCAAGGCGGCAGGATGTTCATGACCATCGCGGGCGCCATGAGCACTGCCGAACTGGGCGTTTCGTTAGCCGAAATGATCCGCCAGGACAAGGTGCATGGCATTTCCTGCACCGGCGCGAATCTCGAAGAAGACGTTTTCAACCTGGTGGCGCACGACTTCTACGAACGCGTGCCGCATTGGCGCGATCTTCGGCCTGAAGATGAACAGGCCCTGCTCGATCGTCACATGAATCGTGTTACCGATACATGCATCCCGGAAGAAGAGGCGATGCGCCGCATTGAAAGCGTGATCCTGAAACAATGGATGGCGGCGGACCAAAAGGGCGAGCGCTTTTTCCCGCACCAGTTCTTCTACAAGATTCTCAAGGAGCCGGAACTCGAGAAGAGTTTTCAAATCGACAAAAAGGATAGCTGGCTGTACGCGGCGATGGAGAAAAATCTTCCGATATTCGTGCCTGGCTGGGAAGATTCGACGCTTGCCAACATGTATGCCGGGCACTGCATCAGCGGAGACGTGAAAAACGTTCACACCGTACGCACGGGCATTGAGTACATGACCGAGCTTGCCTGCTGGTACACGGAAACGTCGAGGGATGCGTCCATCGGTTTCTTTCAGATCGCAGGAGGCATCGCGGGTGATTTTCCGATCTGCGTGGTCCCGATGCTACGTCAGGATCTCGAGCGGGAAGACGTTCCGTTATGGGGCTACTTCTGCCAAATCAGCGATTCCACGACGAGCTACGGCTCCTATTCGGGCGCCATTCCGAACGAAAAGATTACGTGGGAAAAACTATCGATCGACACGCCGAAATTTGTGATCGAGTCGGACGCGTCGATTGTGGCTCCGCTGGTTTTTGCGTACGTGCTGGGGTGGTGATTGCTTGCGGGAATTAACTGGACAGGTGGGGTAGGCCATCGCTTTCCGTGGCCTGCCTCGTCGTTAAGCTGACAGACGACAAAAAACGATCGTCTGCCCCACCAACACGGCAACCAGTTTGTCCAGTTAATTCTCGGCCGGGATAGACTAACGTATCGGGATGAAGGAAATTATCTCGACTAACGCGGCGCCCAAAGCCATTGGACCCTACTCGCAAGCCGTGCGAGTGGGCAATTTCGTATTTTTAAGCGGGCAGATACCGAACGATCCGGCTACGGGACAAGTGATCGAAGGCACCATTGAACGCCAAACGGTGCGGGTACTTGAAAACATGAAAGCAGTGCTCGAGGCGGCTGGTCTCGGCTTTGAAAACGTAGTGAAAACTACGGTTTTTCTGAAGAATCTGAACGACTTCAATTACATGAACGAGGTGTACTCGCGCTATTTTTGCGGCGGGAACTGCCCGGCGCGGTCGACGATACAGGCGGCGCGTTTGCCGCGCGAGGTCGATATCGAGATCGACGCTATCGCGGTCATTCCGTAGGGGCGGCTTGCTCATGACGTTGTAAGGTATTTTTAGCCCGCGCCACGCCGAGCAAAGTCGGGTAAAACTGCACGAAGGTTGTATCGACGACGCCGCTTTTTTCATGACACGAGTAACACGACTCGGTTGCCGGTATCATTTTGGCCGTATCGCCGCCGTTGTCGAAACTAAAGAATGCCCATTTCCGTGGGAATCTTTTTTCGTCCCTGACATGAATTTCAACGCCCATCGCATCGGTCTGAAAATGTCCGCCGCGATTGATCGAGCCTTTCGATTGGGACCCTCTGACTTCGAGTACGAGAACGGTTTTGTCGGGCCATCGCCCTGAATCAAGAAACGCTCTGTAAGCAGAGCGGTTGGCGTACACATTGTCGAACATCGGATTATCTTCGCGTTTGGCCGAGGCCAAGGGGCCATAGACCATTCCGAGTCCGGAGCTTAAGAAAATCCACTCGCGGTAATCTTTCGGAAGCTCGAGCTGCCCATCGGCGGTGTAGCGAGGCGCATCGGAAACCGGCGACGAGTCCGCGCCGCTCAGCGCACACGAAAAAAGAAACACCCCCGCCAAACCCAGAGCCAGCCCACGCATAAGGTCATCATCGCGTACTTCAGTCCACAACCTTTGCTTCGACGATCCGTCGCCCTCATGCAGATCCAATCGGGTTCCAGTTATTCTAAAGCCATGGCACTACCCGAAAGGCTCACCATCGACCCAGAGATTCTTTCCGGTAAACCCGTCATTCGGGGTTCTCGGATCTCCGCGGAGCTCGTCATTGATCTTTTGGCGTCCGGCATGCCGGAATCTGAAATCCTCGAAAACTATCCGGGCATTCAGCGCGAGGACATCCTGGCTTGTTTAGCCTACGCTAGCCAACTCGCACACGAGTGGAAGGCGTTTCCGCTTTCTGCCTGACCAGTGCGGCTGCTTCTTGACGAAAATTTTCCGAAGCTTGCCGTAGAAGTATTGCGGAATGAACAGCACGATGTTCTGTGGATGCGGACCCATGCGCCCGGAATGAAAGACAAGGAAATTCTTCATTTAGCGGCGCAGGAAAAGCGAGTTGTGCTGACTTTGGATAAGGATTTCCAACACATCTCGCTAGGTCCTCCGCTAGCTGGCAATTACGGCGTGATCTTGTTTCGCGTTCATCCGTCTGTACCCGAGAAAATGGTACCGATTGTACTCAAGACTTTAAGGCTTGAGCTGAACTGGTTCGGCCATCTCAGTATTGTTTCTGAAACGGCTGTTCAAACACTCTCGTTTGAAAGCGGCCGCCGGTAAATGATGTCGACGTAGCGGGCTTAGCCGACTCGCAGACTAATCCACGACTTTTGCTTCGACGATGAGGAAGATGGCGTTTGAGCCAGCCGCGCCGGCTTTGCCCACAACAACCTTCTGGCCGGTGGCAAGGTCGAAGTTGGTCCGAACGCTAGCCGGAAAGCTATTGGAATACGTCTGTCCGCTGGGCGATTTACCGACATAGGGAAGGTTACTGCCAAAGTCGAAGTTGTTGACATGCACAATGGCGGACGCGCCTGATGTTGTAACGCCGGAAATCGTAAAGTGGAGCGTGTAGGTGGGTGGCAGTCCCGGCGCTTCTGCCTGTCCATTGAACCGTTGGAGCGTTCCTTGAACGATAGCCTGATCACCTACCCGCGCCCGGGCGACCGTCGTTTCGAGAAGTTGATAGGAGTTATAGGGGAACAGCGGCTTGAGCTGGTTGACAGTTGACTCCAAGCCTTGCGGCATCTGACTGGATTCGCCCGCTATAGAAGAGGCACCTATGACGTATACGGTCATTTGAACATCGGAACTGCGAAAACGTGCCGATTCCGTGTCAAGTTCCTTGGCCGTTTGCTCGAGAGAGCCTACATCGGTCGGCGTGCCCGAAACTACTAAGACATTGAGGGCCTTGTCGCAGGAGGCCTTCGCCCCGGTGCTCTCCAATAGGCGCCACACAACGCATGCGTCCGCGTGCTGCACCCGAAGCATTCGCGTTATAGCGCCCGGCGGGCGAGACTGAACCGCGTTGGGTTCCCCCTGTGCAAACAGCAGCGGAGCCATTGCGATGACCGCGAGTAGAACGGTCTTACTCATTACGATTGCCCTCCTCCGGATTCCTATTCATTACCCACAGCACCACCACGTTCGGGTCAGTTGTTCTTAGCCTGATGACCGGATCGCCGCCGTCATTTGCCAGCAAGGTCATGGCCGGGGTATGCGTCTTAATCCGCCGGTGGACTTTGTACACGAGCGGACCTAGGCCGATTGGGGCTGAGCTCTGAATCGGCGTCTGAGCGACGCTCGCGGCAGAGGTAGGCGTCGATTCTTTGATGCTGTCTCTGAAACCTCTCGCAGCGAGCACAACCGCAATCGCAGCGGCGGCGGCCACGTATGGCCACAGTATTTGTCTTCGGCTGACGGCGCGTAGCACGCCGCTCCGAAGTGCATCGAGTTGCTCCTCGTTAGGCTCGGTCGCCGTACGCTTCAACCAATCGGTCGCCGAGCGGAGTTCTTCCAACTTGCTCCGGCACTCCGCGCATTCGTTCAAATGAGAGGCGCCATCGAACTCGTTTCCCGCACAAAGCGCCAATTCGTCATCCGGTATATGTTTCATTCGCGCCTCTTCAACTTCTTGGCAATGTAGTCCTTCAATTTCAGGCGGCCCATCGAGATCTGGGAGCGCACGGTTGATTCCGCCGTGCCAAGTGCTGCCGCCACTTCGGCCGTGCTCAAGCCTTCGAGATCTCGCAGTGTAATCGCATCGCGCTCTCGTTCGCTCAGCGCCCCCAGTGCCTCGTACATTAGGTTGCGGCGCTCGTCTGCCCTCAGCGACTCCTCGGGCGTTGGATCGCCGCTTGCCGGCTCGGCAAGATCGTCGATAGCCACCGACGGTTTTCGCCGCCGTCTCAGATCGTGGCAGATGTTGACGGTCATGCGGTACAGCCACGGCAGCACGTCGCGTTCGTCGTCAAATTTGTTGAGCGATTTGTGAAGGCGGACAAAAACCTCCTGCGCAGCATCCGCGGCGTCGGCATCGTTCAAAAGAAGCCGTTGCGCAGTCCGAAGCACCAGCGCCGCGTGCGCCTCGAGAATCTGCTCGAAGGCAACCGCGTCTCCCGCTTTGGCTCGGGCCATCCAGTGCCGGCGCAGGAGAGGGTCGTTCATCGACGCGGATATCGATACCGCGGGCATAGTCGGATTGCCGCTCGTTCGCTCCACTCGATATACGCTTAACGCGAACGAAACGTTGAAGGGAAGGGAAGAAATTCTGGGGGTGGGCAAAAAAAGGGACAGGCGCCGGGTTCGGTAAGACCGTCCGGACTATGTGCCTGTCCCTGTGCTCTAAGCTTCTTGCGTCTAGGCGGCGCGCTTTACCGGAAATGGCAACTGCTTGCCCTTAGCCGCCTTCTCCGGAGTCGCTACAAACTGGTAGACCTTGGCCGCCTCGCCGCGCCGGGTGCCGCCGAAATACTCGTCGAGAGGGAACAGCGCATAGGGCTCGAGTTCGGCGAAAACGCGGCCCAGCCGCTCTTGAATGCGGTAGACCTGGTGGTAAAAGTCACCGCGCTCCATATTGAGGCGCTGGCAGCAGAGCTTCCAATCCGCGCCTAAGAGGAAATGAAATTTGAAGATCCGGTAGTCGCTCTCGTTCAGTACACGCCGGCTCACCAGGCAGAAATCGGCGATGAATTCTTCATCCTTGCGGCTGTAGATAGCCCGGTGCTTCCGTCCCGGAATCGCCTCCAGGGACACGTGAGAGATCCGCTGTTGCCGATCGGCGCACTCCCGAAAGCGGTTATGACAAGCGCGAAAGACCGCGCGAAGAACGCACGCGCAGGGGGTCGGCGCCCCTTGCCGTATTTCCCGTAAGCCCAAGCCGTAGCACTGTACGCAAGATTGTTGGGCAAGAGCCAGAGTTTCAGAGCGAGTCCACAGCATATTATTAGTTATTCAAGTCCCGTGAGTAGATTGCCAAGCGATTCATTCCGTTCGACTTTTACTGCCGAATCAGTAGTACTGGTACTACAATAATCCAGCGTGAAATTTCGTCAAGAAAACGTATTCCCCAGCCTCGCAAAAATACTAAGAGATTTCGGGGAATAGTCGGACAAGCTTAAGAAAAGACTGAACTTGTTGGTAGAATAGGCTGAGTGAGAAATACGGTAAAAATTCTCAGATTTTCGTGAAATGCCGGTACCCTATTCCGGCTTGGAATCATTTTCAGCCTTGACTTTTCACGATTTGCAAGGCCGGCTGATCGCCTTTGTCGTGACCAAAATTAGAAATGGAGAGTTTACTGAGCGCGGTTTGGCGCGGGTGCTCGGGGTTTCGCAACCGCAACTCCACAACGTGCTCAAGGGTGCCCGCCCTCTGAAGCCCGAGTTTGCGGACCGCCTGCTCCGCCACTTCGAAATTGGCGTTCTGGACCTGGTGGGCTGCCTGGAATTGAGCGCGCATCTTGGGACGCGCCCATCGGGCGAAGGTTGCACATACCCGGAGACAGCCCAAGGGCACGGGGGGCGTGATCGCCCGCAAAACCATGGGGAAAGCAGAGGTGCCGGACGTCCGGCGGGGCCGTTTGGCGAGCTAAAGCCCTGAAACGAGGGCCGTCAGACGGCGGCGGTCAGCTGTTGCTTGTAGGCGTAAAGCGGAAAACGCTCGGTGAGAGCGGCTACGTGTTGGCGGACGGTTCGAATCGTCTCTTCGGAACCGATATTGGTCAGAGTCTGGGCAATTAGACGGCCAACTTGAGCCATCTCCGGTTCTGCGAACCCGCGCGTGGTGACGGCTGGGCTGCCCAAACGGATGCCGCTTGGATTGAGAGGCGGGTTTGTGTCGAACGGAATCGAGTTTTTATTGACGGTGATATAGGCGTCGTCGAGCGCCTTTTCTGCATCCTTGCCGCGAACGCCTTTGGCGAAGACATCGATGAGGACGAGGTGCGAATCCGTTCCGCCGCTGACGACGCGAAATCCTTCGTTTTGCAATGAGCCGGCAAGCGCTCTCGCGTTCGCAATTACCTGTTGCTGGTAAACCTTGAAGTCGTCCGATAGGGCCTCGAGGAAACAGACGGCCTTGGCTGCGATGACATGAACCAGCGGGCCCCCCTGCGCGCCTGGAAAAACGGCTTTATCGATAGCGGCGCCAAACTTCTCCTTGGCCAAAATGAGGCCGGAGCGCGGGCCTCTCAGGGTTTTATGCGTTGTGGAAGTAACGATATCGGCGTGATCGCAAGGATTCGGGTAGAGGCCGGCGGCTATGAGGCCCGAGTAATGAGCCATGTCGACGAGGAATACCGCGCCTACCGAACTGGCGATCTGGCGAAAGCGGGCAAAATCGATGACCCGGGCGTAGGCGCTGGCGCCGGCGATGATCATCTTGGGCTGATGCTCTTCGGCAAGGCGCGCGACCTCGTCGTAATCGATCAATTCATCTTCTTTCCGGACACCGTAAGGGATTACTTTGTAGAGCTTGCCGGAGAAGTTCAAATGATGGCCGTGCGTCAGATGGCCGCCATGGGCCAGGTTCATACCGAGAATTGTGTCGCCGGGCTGAAGGACGGCCGCATAGGCTGCTTCATTCGCTTGCGAGCCCGAATGGGGCTGCACATTAGCGTATTCGGCGTTGAACAGCTTTTTGGCGCGCTCACGGGCGAGGGTTTCGATCTGGTCGACAAACTCGCACCCGCCGTAGTAGCGCCTTCCCGGATACCCCTCGGCGTACTTGTTTGTGAGAATGCTTCCTGTCGCTTCGAGCACAGCTTCTGACGTGAAGTTTTCGCTCGCGATCAATTCAAGGCGGGAGTTCTGCCGGTCGAGCTCCTTCTGAATCGCCCCATATATATCGGGATCTACTTCGGCCAGAGGCCGCCGCATGCGCTCCTGTTCATTCATGTCGATCTTTCCATTGTCTAACAGGGGACCGGCCGTGCGCGCCCGGCTCCAGGATCGCCCGGCCGGAAAAGGCTCCGTGGAGCGCCTGACGCATAATTGTCTAATACACGCCGATGCGTTGGAGCTCACTCTTTATACCTACTTTGCGCGAGGTCCCGGCCGAAGCGGAAGTGGTTAGTCACCAGCTACTTTTGCGGGCCGGCTACATCCGGCAACTGTCAGCCGGCGTTTACAATTACCTGCTGCTCGCTCAGCGTTCGCTGCTCAAAATCCAGCAGATTGTGCGCGAGGAGATGAACCGGATGGGCGGGCAGGAAATGCTGCTGGCCGCATTGCACCCAGCGGAGTTGTGGCAGGAGTCGGGGCGCTGGGACATTATGGGCGATAACTTGTTCCGGCTGAAAGACCGCTCCGGGCGAGACCTGTGCCTGGGAATGACTCATGAGGAGGTGATGACCTCGATCGCGCGCGGGGAACTTCGCAGTTACAAGCAATTGCCCCAGATCTGGTACCAGATACAGACGAAGTTCCGCGATGAGCCGAGGCCGAAATCGGGCCTTTTGCGCGTGCGGCAATTCATCATGAAGGATTCGTACTCGTTTGACCTAGACGCCGCGGGACTGGATGTTTCTTACCAGAAGCACCACGATGCCTATTGCCGCATTTTCGACCGGTGCGGTCTCGAGTACTTCGTCGTCGAAGCAGATTCAGGCGCCATGGGCGGCAGCCAGTCGCAGGAATTCATGATTGCATCGGATGCGGGCGAAGATTTTGTGGTGCATTGCAAGCAGTGCGATTATGCGGCGAATCTCGAGAAGGCTACGTCCACGCCAAGCGCCCCGCTGGCGGCCGATCCGGAAGGCAGCTTCACGCCGGAGGAATTCCACACGCCTGGGTCGAGAACGATTGCCGATTTGGCCGCATTAACAAAGCTGCCCGAAACCTCGCAAATGAAGAGCCTGGTGATGGTGGCCGACGGAAAACCGGTGCTCATCATGGTGCGGGGCGATCATCAACTGAGCGAAACCAAGTTGGCCGCGGTTTTGAAGGCAACGGAGGTTCGCGCGGCCCAACCTGCCGAGATTTTCGAGTGGTTTGGCGCGAATGCGGGTTCATTGGGCCCGGTTGGCGTGAAAAAGCTTCGGATATTGACCGACCTTGGGCTCAAAGGACGGCGGAACATGATCGCCGGAGCCAACAAGGATGATTACCACCTGAGGAACGTCACGCCGGGTGAGGACTTCGAGCCTGAGTACTTCGATTTGCGCCAGGTGGCCAAAGGGGACACGTGCTCGCGCTGTGGCGGCCCACTCGACATGGTGAAAGCCGTCGAACTCGGTCATATTTTCAAGTTGGGCTACCGCTATTCGAACTCGATGAACCTGCGCGTTCTGGGCGAGGATGGCAAAGAGTCCGCTCCGATCATGGGTTCGTACGGAATCGGCATCGAGCGGATTTTAGCCTGTGCTATCGAGTTGTTTCACGATGAAGATGGAATGGCGCTACCGGCTGCGATCGCGCCCTTCAGCGTTGTCATTACGCCCGTCAATTTTTCGGAGGCCCGGCAACGCGAAGCGGCGTTGAAGATATACGACCAGTGTGCTGAGGCCGGCGTTGATGCGCTTTTGGACGATCGCGACGAACGGCCCGGCGTGAAATTTAAAGATGCCGATTTGATCGGCATTCCGTACCGAATGACCCTCGGCAAGAAGCTGACGGAAGGCAAAATTGAATTTATTGAGCGGGCGGGGAAAAAATCGGCTGATGTTGCCGTTGATGAGGCAGTTCGTACGTTGAAGTGCCGCTTGGCGAAGTGCCCTTCGGTGTCATGACGCTCGTAACTGCAGCCCCATCCAAAGAGATCGACTGGAGAGCGGTGCGGGGCGAATTCCCGGCTCTTGAAGGCCGAGTGTTCTTGAATACGGCGACTTATGGGCAGTTGCCGCGCAGGGCGACCGAGGCGGTGGCCGAGCACTTTCGGAGACGCGACGAAACAGCATGCAACGATTTCCTTACGTGGTTTGACGATGCTGCCGCATTGAGAGCGTCGATTGCGAGATGGATTAGCGCGTCGGCCGAGGATATCGCCTTTGTCACAACAGCGAGTCATGCGCTATCTACGGTCTTGAGCGGCATTGAGTGGCGCGAGAGCGATGAGATTGTCACGCTCGAGGACGAGTTTCCCAATCAACTGTACGCGGCCGAGTCGCGATTTGGCGTTCGCGGCGTGGTATGCCGTTGGGATGAGTTCGAAGCTGCAGTCTCGAATCGCACGCGCCTTGTTCTGCTCAGTAGCGTGAATTATAAAACCGGTTTGCGGCCCGATCTGAGGCAGATCGTTCCCTGGCTGCGGGATCGCGGCATTTTGATTTATGTTGACGGTACGCAAAGCGTGGGCGCGCTTCGGTTCGACTGTTCCGCGATCAAACCGGATTTCCTCGCCGTGAACGCGTACAAATGGATGATCTCGCCGAACGGAGCAGGTTTCTTTTATGTGCGGCCCGAGGTCCGCGAGTGGCTGCGGCCCAACGTGATCGGCTGGCGCAGCGACTATGCCTGGCGATCTGTGGAAGCGCTGCATCAGGGTGCCCCCCGATTCCCTGACAGCGCTGAAAAATACGAGGGCGGCATGCTTGCATTCCCTTCGCTGGTGGCGATGCAGGCGTCGCTGACGCTCTTCGACGAAATTGGGAGCGACCCGATCGAGCGCCGTGTGCTTGCCTTAACCGATCGTCTGCGCCAGGGCCTGGGCGAGCTTGGGTTTCAAGCGTTTCCATCGCAGACCTCCACGCTGCCCTCGCAGATCTCGCTTATGAAACTACCTGGAACGGATTCGTCTACACTCGCGCGTCGACTCCATGCGATGAACATCGATGTTTCCGCGCGGCGCGAATACTTGCGCGTCTCGCCTCACTTCTATAACGATGAGGGCGATATCGATGGGCTGATTGAAGCAGCGAAGCGGGAATTGAGTTGAGCGATGGGAGACAGCGAGAAAGAACGTAATGCCAAAATAATCGAGGAAGTCAGCGCAGTGCTTGCCGCCGCGGCCGTGGAGGATCTCACGAGCGAAACAGAGCCGGCGTTCGTTTATCAAATCGAATCGCGGCAGGATCAGCCTTCCGGAGACGATGAGTGACGGTTCGTGAACTGGGCGGTCTCATCCGGTCGGGCAAGGCGTCGAGCGTGGAACTTGTTCAGGATTCGCTAAGCCAGGCGCGAGAGGGCGATCGCTGCCGGACCTTTATCACGATTACCGAAGAGCAAGCGATCAACGAGGCGGTTGAGCGCGACAAAGAATTAGCCGCGAGTATCGATCGAGGCCCCTTTCATGGAATTCCTGTCGCATATAAAGACATTTTCTTCACGCGAGGTATCAAGACCACGGCGGGCTCCCTGCTCTATCGCGATTTCGTTCCAGAGTACGACGCCACGGCGGTGGATAAGTTCCGCGCGGGCGGCGCGGTAAGCCTGGGTAAGCTCAACCTTCATGAACTCGCGTACGGCGCGACTTCAAAGAATCCACATTACGGCTTTGTGCTGAATCCGCATAACACTGCTCACGTCGCCGGCGGATCGAGCGGCGGTTCGGCGACGGCGATCGCACAGGGGTTCGTGCCGGTTACGTTAGGCTCCGACACGGGCGGATCTATACGCATTCCGGCTTCGTACTGCGGCGTCGCGGGTTTTAAGCCGACGTATGGATTGGTCAGCCGATACGGCGTGTTTCCTCTGTCCTACAGCCTCGATCATGTAGGTCCGCTTGGGAGCACGGTGGAAGATTGCGCGCTCGCGATGGCCGAGATTGCCGGTCGCGACCCCCGCGACCGCACTACGTCAAACGCGCCCGGTTTGAAGTTTTACCGGCCGCCGCTCCGAAGTCTCGAGGGCGTCCGCGTGGGAGTACCCACAAATTACTATTTCGAACATGTCGCGCACGATGTGGCGCGTTCGATTCAGGCAGCTGTCCGCGAAATGGAACGGCTAGGTGCAACCCTATCGGAAATCGTGCTGCCTGATATTGCGGAAATCAACACGGCGGCCCGAATCATCCAGTGGGGAGAATCGGCATCGCTGTACTCGAAGCAAACCGATCGAAATCTTTTTGGCGCGGATGTTTGGGCGCTTCTTGAACAAGGCCGGCTGGTTAGCGCGTCCGATTATGTGACGGCTCAGAAACTCCGGACCGTTTTTCGGAGAGAATTTGATCAAATCTGGAATGCAATCGATCTCCTGGTCGCGCCCGCAACGCCTATTCCGGCTCCGCGTACCGACGAAGATCAAATCGAGATCGACGGCTACCGGGAAGACGCGCGTATGGCGTCCACCCGTATGACGCGCGCTATCAACCTAATCGGCGAGCCTGCTTTGTCAATTCCCTGCGGCCGTTCTGCTAACGGCTTGCCGATTGGGCTGCAGTTGATTGCCCGGCCGTTCCGCGATGCTTGGCTATTGCGGGCCGGCCAGACTATCGAAAGAGCGATCCAGACGCCTTCGCCGTCTCGGCAATTTCCGTAGAACTGAGGCAACCACCCGTTGGCGCTCGTTTTCCGGCAGAGAACTGAAGGGAACCGCCGAACAAATAGAACAAATGAGCGAAGAGTAATCGGCGGGCGAGCGGTGTCTCAGGAGCCGGGTCAGGTGTTCTTCCAGGTCGTGAAGTAATTGACGGGTGGTTTGCCGCCTTCGCTTCTCTCCCTGATCCGAAGGCGCGAGGCAAATGAGGAAATTGGCCCGCAGCCCCTCGGGAGCGACGCTTCGCACGATGCGCAACCTCGCTGACGGCAGGCTGTCGATAAACGAGGACGAGAACGCGGTTTCGGGTGATTTAGACATGCATTTCCCCAGGAAATTGGCTTATCGGCAAACGAGCGAAATGTATGAGGCCGTTATTTTGGCCAAAGTGCATCGCTCGGCTCAGCTCACAAAGAGGTCATATTCGGCATGACTGCCGATCCAGAACCAGAGCACCCCGTCCTCTACTTCTACTCCGAGTACGCGATAGTGTAGTCCAACGTGGGCGGACCAGAAGCGATCGACTTTTTTGAAATGTAGCGAAGGATGGCGAGGATCGCTCTTAAGTAAGGCAAGAGCTCGGTCGGCCAAAGCTTGGACGTCGGACGGCAGGGCACGGTACCTGCACAGAAGTCAGGTGCGGCGCAATGTGTCACAGAACCGTCGAGCGGCCCGATGCATGATCCTGAAGGGCGCGTTCGGCCAGCGAGCGCAGTCTATATTCTTTACATCATCCGCGATTTGCTGGTCCCAAACCTCAGCGTCAAACTGCGCAAACCAAGTTCGAAACGTTCTCAGTTCGTCTGGGCTAAGGTCCTTAACTTCGCCCTCAATCTTCTCAACTTTGCTCATTTCAACTCTGTCTCCAGACTACACTGGATCGCGCCCGGTCAAGCCAGCCCGCAATTAACGCGAAAAGCAGATAGGCTACTTCCGCCGAAACGGCCAAAACCGGAATCGAATCTGGATTCGGCGGTGCTCCGTACAGATTCCAGATGTTGATCAGCACGAGGAAAACAACATAGATTGGCATGCCCAATTTCCCCAAACGGCTTCGAGGTCTCGAAAACCTCATATAGATAGCCAGCCGAGAGAAACATCGTTAGCTTTGGGTCGCAGCGCGAGACTTACGCCGTAGTGTCCGACAAACATATCTCAGTCAGAATAGCTTGGGCAGGCTCTTGGGAGTTTGAACCGCAAGTTACACTGATGGATTCATAGGAGAAAGACGCGTTCATGCGAATTGGAATGATCGGATTGGGCCGCATGGGTGGAAACATGGTAACCCGGCTTCTTGGAGACGGCCATGAGGTTGTGGCGTATACGCGCGACCCGAAGAAAGTGGAAAAGGCGGTTAGGGAAGGCGCCAAAGGAGCAAAAGATCTCAAAGACTTAGTCGATCAACTGCCTACACCACGTGTGATCTGGATCATGGTGCCTGCCGGAAAGGCGACGCAGGACATGATCGACTCGCTCGTTCCGCTGATCGCGCCGGGCGACATACTGATCGACGGCGGGAACTCGCGGTACACCGATGACATTGGGCGGGCTGAAGCGCTGAAGCCGAAAGGAATTCATTACATGGACGCCGGAACGAGCGGCGGCGTGTGGGGTCTAAAAGTCGGCTACTGTCTGATGGTGGGCGGCGAACTGGAAGACTTTAAACACGTTGAACCGATCTTCAAAACTTTGGCGCCTCCGAACGGGTACATGCTCTGCGGCCCCGTCGGCGCCGGCCACTTTGTAAAGATGGTCCACAACGGCATTGAGTACGGCATGATGCAGGCCTACGCGGAAGGTTTTGAAATCATGAAGGCTTCGCGGTATGAACATCTCGATCTCGGCAAGATTGCCGATCTTTGGGGGCAGGGGAGCGTAGTGCGAAGCTGGCTTCTCGAACTGACGGCGCTCGCGCTGAAGGAAGATCCAGGGCTGGACAAGCTTGCTCCACACGTAGAAGACAGCGGAGAAGGCCGTTGGACTGTCGAAGAGTCGATTCAGACTTCCGTGCCGGCGCCCGTGATTGCTCTGTCGCTGCTGATGAGGTTCCGCTCGCGCCAGGACAACTCGTTCTCCTCGAGGATGCTAGCCGCTATGCGCCAACAGTTTGGCGGGCACGCGGTAAAAGAGGCGGCCGCAAAGTAGAGGCGATCTCCTCGTCTAACCGAACTTCGTCACCGGACCGCTTACTTGCGTGCGCGGCTCGGCCAAACAGTTGAATCCACAAGCTTCGTTTCCGAGCCACGACCGCGAGGGAGTTCCGATGGGCCTGCGGCCCACCAAAGCTGATGAAAGATGAAAGACCGCAAGCCCGGAACCGAGCCGCGACCGCGAGGGAGCGGTCTGCCGCGTGTTTTTCAGAGGAGTGGTTGTGACGAAGTTGGGCTAATACGGGGCTAATACGATTCCTGTCGATGTACATGCGGATGAGGATGAGGCGATTCTTTCTCATGCGTGTGCGGATGAGGCCGGATGAGCGAAGTCCGCTCCAGTAGGCAAACATCGTGCAGAACGGTGAGCGGGAAGGCGTCGGCAACCACACGCCCGCACTCAAGAACATAGCAGCGATCGGCGATTTCTTCTAGCACGTCCAAGTCGTGTGTTGCCGTGATCACTGTTTTTGAACCACCCTTCCATGAGGAGAGTAAATCGACGATTTGAGCGGCGCTGCCAGGATCTAAGCCGGCAACTGGCTCATCGAGCAATAGTATCTCGGGATCGAGCACGAGGACCGAGGCCAGAGCTACGCGTTTCTTTTCTCCACCGGAGAGACGGTGCGGAGGGCGATCTTTCAAGCGGATAATATCCATGGCGGCAAGCGTCTCTAGAACGCGCTCGCGAATTTGCTTCCTTGACCACCCGAGTTGAAGTGGTCCGAAGGCTACTTCGTCGAATACGCTCGCATTGAACAACTGGACGTCGGGATTCTGAAAGACAAGTCCTACGCGACGGCGGAAGTCAAAGAAGTGTTCGTCGTCTTCGAGGCGCGAGTAAGTCAGGTCTTCTCCGAAGAATGAGATTGTGCCCTGGTTGGGAAAGCTCAACGCAGCCAGTAGCCGAAGGAGAGTCGATTTGCCGGAGCCGTTGGCGCCCAGGAGCGCTACACGCTCGCCTTTTCTGATCTGCAGGGAAACGCGATGCAACGCGGCGACCTGCTCGTAGGAATACGACGCTTCGCGAACGTCAAAGGCGAGTTCGGACTCGGGCATCATCCGTGCTCTATCGCCCAATCCAGACTGCGGCTGAGGCAATGGCGAGCAGCGATGCCAATTGCAGCCAGTCGCGTGCCTTGAGTTGCGGATCGTCTAAGAGCCGCACGTTTCCGCGAAATCCGCGAGCTCGCATCGCCATATGAACATCGTTGCTGAGGTGAAGAGTCTTGTCGAGAAGAACTCCGGCCATGGTGGTAGCCAAACCCCGTTGCGCACGAGGCTCCAAATAACCTATGCGCCGCGCCTGGCGTGACTCGATCATGTCCTGTGACGTTTTTAAGAGCAGGTATATGTAGCGATACGTCATCTCGAGGATGACAACAATGCTTGCTGGAACTTTAAAGAAGCGTAGCGCTCGCAATAGATGGTTCCAGGGCGTGCACAGAACAAAAATCAGCGCCAGAGTTGCGGCTGTCTCCGCACGCAACACCAGCAGCGTCGCGCTCATCAAGCCCTGCGACGTAGCTGCCCATCGGAGCAGAGGTATGCGGAAGGCCACCGTTCCGGGTACGAGGAAAATGGCCGGAAAGGCGATGACGCCAGTAAAGGCGAGCACCGCAATCCAGATGCGCTTAGCAAGCAATGCCATCGGGACGTGAGAAAGGGCGGCAAGCAAGAGCGCGATGGCGAAAAGGGTGAGCAAGCTCCAAATCCGGTTGACAGCCACCGCGCTCACAATGAGAGCAAGGATACCGGCCAGCTTGACACGCGCGTCGCAGGCCTGCAAAAGACCATTTAACCGCGCTGTGCTCTCGGCAAATAGGGTCTCTTGCATTGCGCTCAACAGACTTTCCGTCGTTCTTTCAGTGAAGCCGCGCCGGCGCCGGTATTTCGAATGGGCGGACGGCACGGCTTCGAGCTCTCGATTGCCTTTGGACGGCCTTGCGATAAGCCATGCGACGAACGGAGCCAGAAGAATAATCAGCCCCACTCCCGTGGCCGCCGAAATGAAATACCCGAAATAGGGGCTTTTGATAAACGAGGGCGCGTAGGCCGGTACAGGAGGCTTCCACAGGGAAGACAGCCGCTTGAGACCTGAAGGAACGTGCTCGGGAGGGGCCGTGTTTCCTGATGTCGCGGCTATTTGCCGCCGCGCGCTCGCATCAGAGAAGTCTTTTGCGCTCCATTCGCCCCACGCGCTTCCCACGGCCAAGATGCCCAGCGGCGTAAATATCAGCGCCAGCCCAAGACAGGCCCAGAGCTTGCGCGATGCAGGCCAGAATGAGCGCGGCTCTGAGGCCTGGGTCTGCTCCGAAGAAGGCGCGTCTGGAGCGGTGAGACGAAGCAGGTCCGGATCCGCTTGCTGAAGATAGCTGACGATTCCCGCTGAGATCACTAGTTCCGCGATCCCGGCAAATGTCAAATGCCCAATCATCATCGCTGGAATGGAAATGCTGAGTGGATACGGTGCGTACAAAGGTGTGCCCGCCGCGTTATGAAACAACAAAGGCTGAATGCCGAATTCGATAGCTGCGCAAAGAGCCGCTACGTTAATGGCGCTATAGCCCCCAATAGCAGCGGCCATAACGCGCCGCCTCGATGTAATCGCAGCGCCGCGAGCAACGAGCCGGTAGACTGCATACGCGACGATCGATCCTACAATGGCCATGTTGAAGCTGTTTGCGCCAAAGGCGGTAATTCCGCCATCTCCAAAGAACAGCGCCTGGATGAGCAGTGCCATCGAAATGGCGAGTATCGATACCCATGGTCCAAGAACGATCGACGCCATCCCCATTCCAACGGCGTGTCCCGTTGTTCCGCCTGGAAGCGGCAAATTAAACATCATGATCACGAAGCAGAATGCCGCGAAGAGACCGACTAGCGGCACCGTACGCGTATTTAACGCCCGTTTTGCGCGCTTGAGAGCCACATACCAGAAAGGCGCTGCCGCCGCGTAAAGCGTGGCGCAAGTCGAGGGACTCAAATAGCCGTCAGGAATATGCATGAGCAGGCTATGACGAAGATCTTCATCGAGCATTCGGAACGTGCTAGCAACAACATTCCTAGAAAGATGTTACGCCATAAGGCTGAGCCAGCCGCCGGGCTGGGTGATGACCTCAGACCGAAACGCGCGACCTGCTGAATTCAAGAGGGATGAACGGGCTTCAACCTTCCACCCGGCGGCTGCGTTTCAAAAGAACGCGAGGCAATGTGTTCTAGGATCGATCCGAAGTGGGTTCGCCCCCAATTCATGGCCTAAAACCTGTTTCAATGGTGCTAGTCCAAAGTGCGCCAAGTTTCAGCACGACACCCAAACGTACAATCGTCTCTACCGGTGGCGATTACTTTTCCCGCCCCGAGAAGCTTGGCCATCTGCACAGCAAGCTTCCCAGAGACTCCGGTCGCACCTTTGACGAGCACCGTTTCGCCAAGCTGCAAATTCACTCCATACTTCAACGGCAAAGCGACGTGAGTGCTGAGGCCGGGAGCGCGGCTGCAAGCATAGGATCGACGCCTTTGGGGAGCATTTTGTCGGCCGTCCAGCCGATGGGCGATACCTTGGGTTGTTGAGCGTCATCTTGGGAAAACGCCCACTCAAATGAAACGAATTGCAGCCGCTCAGGCCGGCCGGCCGTGTCAGCATTTCTTTCCGTACAGGTTCCGCTGGAAAGTATCAACAATCGTACTGCTGTTCGTTGCCTTTCTTAGTTCCTCGTCACTGTTTTCGCAAGGAAGCAAGCAAGACGTTCTTCTCCGGTGGATGGATCAGATCGCGCAGAAGCAACTCCAGCAGCGTGAGGTCACGCTCTCCAAGATTCACAATGTCGCCGACGCGGAGCGCCGGAAACAATTCGTGCGGGAGACAATTCTAGCGCTACTGCGCGGTCTACCGGACTATAAGGGTCCGCTCAATCCCAGAGTCACCGGCCGTCTCCAAAGCGAGAACTATGTGATCGAGAAGGTGATATTTGAGAGTCTGCCGAAATTTTATGTGACCGCCAACCTTTACCGGCCTACCCGGCCCGGGCGGTACCCCGGAATTCTTTTGCAGGCCGGCCACACACAAGAAGGGAAGCCGGAGGGACAACGACTCGCAGCCAACCTGGCGTTGAAGGGCTTTGTCGTGCTGACTTTCGATCCGGTCGGCCAAGGCGAAAGAGAACAAACCTACGATCGGCGAGTCGACCGACCGTTGGCAGGATGGTCAGTCCCCGAGCACATCCAGGCGGGAGCACAGAGCATGCTCGTTGGAGAAAACGTTGCCCGTTACTTCATTTGGGATGCAAAGCGATCGCTCGATTATCTCGTCAGCCGGCCCGAAGTCGACCCGTCGCGTGTTGGCGCAGTAGGTTGCTCGGGAGGTGGTGCATTGACCACCTTCATCGGCGCTCTGGATCCGAGGGTGAAGGTAATGGCGCCCGCCTGCTACATCAATTCCTACCGGCTGTTGTTCGCGGGCGCTGACCCTGACTCAGAAATGAGCTGGCCTAGCTTCCTTGCGAGCGGGCTGGACATGGCCGACTATATCGAACTATCGGCCCCGAACCCGTGGCTGATTCTGACGACTGCAGGCGACTACTTCACGCCTGCCAGCGCCAAGCTGGTTTATGACGAAGCTCACCGCTGGTATGGTCTCTACGGCGCCGAGGACAAGCTGCGCTTTTTCGTCGGTTCGGGCCCGCACGGAACTCCACTTGAAACCCGAGAAGAAATCTACAAATGGATGATCCGCTGGCTCAAGGACGATCACAGCGATTTCCACGAGAAATCGGTCAAGCTCTACACAAACGAGGAGCTACTCGTCACGCCGACGGGTCATGTCGATGATGAACCGGGCAGCCGCAAACTCTACCAGTTAATCCTGGACGAATTTCGCGCCAACAAACGGCAGGGGACGATACCGGAATTGTTGACGGAACTGCGCAGGTTGAACATCCCTTCACAGGGCGCACCACCGGCCGTCAGGTCATCAGATGAGTCGAACGGCCCGGACGATCGGCAGCAGCAGGTTTGGTTTGAAAGTGAGCCAGGAATCGAAATCGGCGGAAAGCTTTACATTCCTCGATCAGAAGGGCGAAGACCTGCTGTCCTTTTAGTGGCGGATACGACCAGTAACTATTTGATTCCATCCACGGACTCTCTCGCACAGCGACTAGCCAAAACTGGGCGAGTGGTTCTCGAGCTGAAGCCTCGCGACTCGCCAGGAGATGGCGAGCGACCATTCGTTGGGAATTGGTTGACCAATTCGCGGGCTAGCCAAATCGGACGCAATCTACCCGCCATGCGAGCGCATGACATTGTGTGCGGCATCAGCGTTCTGGCGGCCCGCACCGATGTGGATCCAGCCTCCATTCGAGCTGTCGCGCGCGGTGTTAGAGGAATCTGGCTCCTACTGGCGGCGGCGGTTGACACTCGAATCAGCAAAATCTGGCTGGATCGAACGCCGTACAGCCTGCGCGCCGCGATCGAAAATTCCATGAACACTGATCTCTTCGATACGGTAATCCCTCGCTTTGTGCTGCATTGGGATCTGGATGACCTTACCAAAGCCATGGGAGACCGGCCAGTCTTGTGGACAGATCCGACCAACTGGATGGGACATCCCGTTTTTCTTGGTCCGCCATTTCGCTATCGGTACGTCATCGGTGACACAACGGATCTCCTTGATGAGCAGGACAATGCATTCATTAACGAGCTCATCCGATAAACGCGTGAGCCAGACCGCCGGTCATTTTTCGCTTTGTCCGAAGGCTATTACTGACCCTCGAGCATCTGTTAGTCGTTCTCAATTTCTCCAGAGGACTTTGTGCAGTCATTGCTTCACAGGGATTGGACGGTCTAGCGGCCGGGTGATAGGCTCGCAGAATGCTTGATGCGCCTGACAGTCTAAACAAGGCGGGATACGAGGCACTTCACAACAAACCGATGGGTTATAACCGCTTTCTTCTGCTCGTCGCGGGGCTCGGTGGCTTGCTCTACGGCGTCGATGTCGGAATCATCGGCGGCGCGCTGCCGTATCTCGAGGCCACCTCCGGACTGAACGCCGGGCAGCTTTCGATCATCGTCGCGGCCGTGCTGCTAGGCAGCGTGATCTCGACCCTGTTTGCGGGGCTGCTCGCCGACTGGATGGGCCGTAAACCGTTGATGGTTCTCAGCGGCATCACATTTGTGGTCAGCATTCCGATGATCGCTCTTTCGCACGGCTATGGGCCGCTGTTTTTCGGACGGCTATTGCAGGGTGTAAGCGGCGGGTTCATCGGCGTGGTTGTCCCGCTCTACCTTGCGGAATGTCTGTCGGCGTCCACTCGCGGCAAGGGAACTGGAGTCTTTCAGTGGCTGCTGACTCTCGGAATCGTTGCGGCTGCCCTGATCGGCATTTACTTCAGCTATCGCGTTGCGGAGGTGACCGCGTCCTCCAACGCCGCCACCGTTTTCGCCTTCAAGGACCAAGCGTGGCGCCGAATCTTCTGGGTTTCGCTGCCGCCTGGAATCCTGTTCGTGATCGGCAGCTTCTTAGTGTCGGAATCTCCACGCTGGCTATTCCGCCATGGCCGGCCGGAAGCGGCCCTCGCTGCGCTGCTTCGTTCCCGCACGCCCGAACGCGCAGCCACTGAATTAGACGAGATGGAAGAGACTCTCGCGTCCGAGAAGGTCCAAGCCTCGGCGGGAGCAAGAGTCAAAGAATCGCTCTTGCACCGCAAATACGTGATCCCTTTCCTGCTGGCGTGCGTCATTCTGTTCTGCAATACGGCTACCGGGATCAATTCGATCATCGGTTACAACACCAATATTCTTTTGCAGAGTGGTCTGTCCGATGTTCAGGCGCACTGGGGCTACGTCGTCTTTACGCTCGTGAACTTTTTGCTCACCATGGGCGGCATGCTGCTGGTCGACCGCAAGGGCCGCAAGTTTCTGCTAGTTCTGGGAACCTCGGGCATTATTGTGTCTCTTGCGATCACCGGCCTACTGTTCTTGCGGACGGAGAAGCACCAGGTGGATGCTCGCGATGCCGTTCAAGCGATGGCGGGCTCTAACCAGAGCCTGACGCTCCGTTTCGATCCGGCGGAAGCTAACAAGCTTTTGGCCGCCGAAGCCCACGTTGGGAAAGCGATCAACGCTAGCCGCGCATCTCTAGTGGTTATCTATTCGTACGGAGATTTCTCCGCGGCGACAAACGTCGCGCGTTCAGACGACCCGGCACCAGCCGCAATCAGGATTACACGTGCAAACTGCGTGCCTGCGAACAAGCTGGAGGCGTTCTGCAAAAACCCGTTTGCAAATGTGGATGCCGCCCGCACGGCTCCGTTGAAGATTGAAAAGGCTGTGATTAGTCCCGTGCCGGGCGAACGGAACGGCTGGCTAGTTGGCGTGACACTGTACGCGTTCATGGCATTCTACGCGATCGGACCTGGGGTTTGCGTATGGCTGGCTCTTTCGGAGTTGATGCCGACCCGTATTCGCTCAAACGGCATGAGCATCGCCTTGGTTATCAACCAGATCGTCTCGACGACGCTCGCTGCCATTTTCCTCCCGGTCGTCAGCGATTACGGCTATTCGACCATGTTTTTTGTGTTCGCCGGGTTTACGGTAATCTACTTCATCACAGCGTCGGTTTTCCTGCCCGAAACGAAAGGCAAGACGCTCGAAGAAATTGAAGAATATTTTGAAAGGCACGGCTCCTCGTGAACCGCGTTTCACCATTGAGGACAAGACTTTTCGCGCGGCCACGATCCTCAAATGAAAGCCCGTCGCTCGCCGGCGCTTTTCACTCAAGGTCATGCGCAAAAAAGGCCTGCAAGTCGGTGCGCGCGGAAACTCGCCGTTTTTCCATCAGCCCCAACTCGTATGCTAGTCAAAAAAGGGATTTACATGAGACCGGGCAACTGCGTCGTCACAGCAATGCTTGCATGTTTGCTGACGCAAACATCGACGCTGGTGACATTTGCCGAGCAGGCAATTTCGCCTTCTCACATTGATAGTTTCGATGGCCACCCGCGCCTGATTGTCATCAGCGACATTGGCAACGAACCGGACGATCAGATGTCCCTTACGCGTCTGCTGCTCTATTCCAACGAGTTGGACATCGAAGCTTTGATCGCCGCGACTTCAACCTGGCAGAAGAACGTTTTACATCCAGAGACAATGCGCACGCTCATCGCGGCCTATGGGCAAGTACGGCCGAACTTACTCCAGCATGCGCCGGGCTGGCCTACGGCAGAAGAGCTCAACAATCGCGTGTACAGCGGGCAACCCGGTTACGGTATGGCGGCGACCGGTCTGGATAAGACTTCGGAAGGGGCTCAGGCCATCATCAAAGCGGCAGACCGTGACGACAAACGGCCGCTGTGGATCACGTTATGGGGCGGGGCGAACACCCTCGCGCAAGCACTCATGCACGTTCGTGCGACACGTTCGCCCGAAGAAGTGGATCAATTTGTGGCCAAGCTCCGCGTCTATTCAATCTCCGATCAAGATGATGCCGGACCCTGGATTCGGAAAGAGTTCCCGAATCTGTTCTACATCGTTCAGCCGTCAACTCCAACGGGCGGCGAATATTACTACGCCACCTGGACCGGTATCAGCGGCGATGCTTATTACCGCAACTGCGCGGGCGCCGATTCATCCTTAGTGACAAATGAATGGCTGGACAGAAAGATTCGAAGCAAAGGACCGTTAGGAAAGCTGTATCCGCGCTTTCTGTTCATCATGGAAGGCGATACGCCTTCCTATCTCGGCTTGATCGATAACGGATTGGATGCGTATGCAAGGCCCGATTGGGGCGGTTGGGGTGGCAGATACATTTTCAGACAGCCGTATGGGGAGACACATCCCATCTGGACCCAGGGCGGCGATCTCTTTTCCCGCGTGACCTCGCAAGACGGGGTCACTGGGATCGACGGGCGGCAGTACATCTCCGACCAAGCGACGATATGGCGATGGCGCGCGGCCTACCAAAACGATTTTGCGGCGCGGATGGATTGGACCGTGAATGATTACAAGCACGCAAATCATAATCCAGTGCTGGAAGTAAACGGAAGGCGCGGAACGGGCCCAATTTTTCTAGATGTCAAAGTGGGACAGCAACTCACACTCGATGCGGCCGGGAGCTACGATCCAGACGGCCAACGGATTCAATACCGCTGGTTCCATTACAGTGAAGCAGGCTCAACAGAAGGCAGTCTTGCAGCGATCGCAATTTCTGGCGCAGACACGGCAAAAGCTGTCGTGACACCAACAGCCACTTGCAGACCGGCTTGGCTGAACCGGGGCACAACCTGCTCTTCTGAAGGCGTCGCACATATCATACTTGCTGCGACTGATGACGGCTCTCCCAAGCTCACGTCATACCGTCGCGTCGTGCTCACGGTTCACGCGGATCGAAGTAAATGATTCGGGGACATAATCCGGCGGCGCGCACCAGAATATTGCGAGTCGTCGAGTATCCGGAAAGTGTCAGCCAGATACGGAACGAAAAGTCCGCTTGCGTCCGGGCAGTTTAAGGTTGCACGTAGAAGTTAGATTGCGGACCAGCCGCAGTGCCGCCCGGCTGTACACAAAACCGCGTGCCCCGGGACAACGGCGGAATTCACATCTACGAGTCGCCCGTTTATCCGGCTAATCTCTGCCCGATCCACTGTGGTGGAGCAGAGAGTCACCCAAGACTTCGCACGACCATTCTGCACAGTAAAGGCGGGGACTGCAAGAGGCTTTTGTGAGAGCTTGACCACCAACCTCGGGAGCCCGCCCGGACGGGGCTTCGGAGGCTCTCTCTGGTAAGACAGCTCCAACGAAAAAGGAAATGAGGACCTATCCATCGAACCTTGACCACCCTCGTCCCAAGCGAGGACCTTCAATAAGGATTGGCCGGTTTAAAACCGTTTCTCGTCCAAGTGGTTTTGCCGCTGGAGGCGATTACTAAAGGCTGGGCGACGAGGCGCGACTGTGCGGTATCATGCCGTCATGTCGGCGGCGCAAACCTGGGACCCCGCAAGCTACGCGCGCAATGCCCGCTTCGTTTCTGATTTGGGGTCTCCCGTATTGGAATTGTTGGCACCCCAGCCCGGCGAGCGCATTCTTGACCTGGGCTGCGGAGACGGGGCGCTCACTAAAAAACTGGTCGAGCTTGGGTGTGAAGTTGTCGCCGTCGATGCCAGCGCTCCGCAGGTTGAGGCCGCGAGGACACTTGGGCTGGATGCACATGTGATGAGCGCTGAAGCCTTGCCGTTCGGGGAAGAGTTCGATGCCGTGTTCAGCAACGCAGTGCTGCACTGGATTAAGCACGCCGATCCGATGATCGCCGGGGTTTACCGGTCTCTTAAGCTAGGCGGACGCTTTGTTGCTGAATGCGGAGGCTATGGCTGCGTGCATAAGATCCGGGCGGCACTTGTCCAGACCTTGGACCGGCGCGGGATGGACGGAGAAGCTCGAGTGCCCTGGTATTTCCCGACTCCCGGTGACTACGCAACGCGATTGGAGCGAGCAGGCTTCCGGGTCGACAGCATTGCACTGATCCCGCGACCGACGCCCCTGCCTGGCGACATCATCGGCTGGCTTGAGACATTTGCACACAGTTTCCTTCATGGGCTTTCTGGCGCCGCGCGGCAGGAGTATCTACAAGAAGTCCGCGCCGTCCTGGAACCGCAATTGCGTGAAAGGACTGGAACTTGGGTCGCGGACTATGTGCGGCTTCGATTTGCCGCGAGCAAGGTGCCGCCTCTAGAGCGGCATTAACTGTTCGAGCTAAGGCAATCGACTCGCAGGCGCATCCATGGTTCCTGTCACAAACCACTTGCGGACCGGAAACATCGCGATTAATGGCCGTGTATAGATCTACGCTGGGCGACTACACAAGATCTATGCTGGGAGTTAAGGCAGTTTTGTGAATGGGCAACCTGGAAGGTCTATAGGTTTGCGCCGAAGGCGAGAAGACGACCATCACAATCCTTCACTACAAACTCGCGCGATTTCCAAGGCGTGTTGGCGAGATGCCGAGTGAACTCCACGTCTCGGGCTGCGTACTCAGAATGAAGCGCGTCCGCATCTTCGACGAATAGGTAGGCATCGAGCAGTTCGTCGGAATATTTATCGGGATTGGCTATGGGCGGCTCGGCGCAGCGAAAATGAATCGCGTGCTGGTCGCGCGCAACCAAGGCGTAGACTGGCGGATCTTGCCACGTGCCCAGACATTCGAAGCCGAGCTTATTTTTGTAATAGGCGAGCGTGGCGGGAATGTCCGTGGTGAAAAACTGAGGCGCGATCTGACGGATCATGAATCAAGTCTAGTGCAGATACATGCTGAGGCCTCTAAGGATGGGACCGGAGGTTCAGCTTGTGAAACCATTAGCGTTGGCGTTTAATGGAATGTGGTGGTGCGGGGCCTCCCCGCGGGTAGCGGCGAAGCAGTTGAGTCCAGGCCAAAGTTTTCGTTGTCGCTCGTGATTAACGGCCATGTGTAGAGGAATCCGTTTGGACGTAGAGTCATCGTGCCGGAGATTGCATCATTTGGACTACTCCCGACATATCGTAGGCCTTGATCGGAAATCGTCGCGGCGGAGTCGGTGCTAACCCGCATGATCCATACGAGTTGACGCTCGGATCATCCAAACTGGTGGCAACTTCAGCGAGCTAGCGGAACCTTTGCGCCACGACGGCGTCTAAAGCGGAGGGCTTTCGATGGAAACTCTTCTTCGCGACATTCGTCACGGGCTGCGAATATTTCGGAAAGCCGGTGGATCCTTTGTCTTCACGGCCGTGCTCACGCTCGCAGTGGGAATAGGGGCTAATACCGCGATTTTTTCACTTGTCAACACAGTGCTTCTGAAGGAGCCGCCATTCCCACTTGCCGATCGGATCGTTATCTTCCAAACGAAAACGACGCGAGGCAGCTTCGGCGGCGCTTCGCCGGCGAAATTCGCGCACTGGGCTCGGCAGACGGCAGTGGTAGAGAACGTTGCGGCGTTCGGTGACGGAGTTGTGAATTGGACGGGCCGCCAGCTACCGCGCCAGCTTCGATCGGAGCGGGTGAGTTCGGCGTATTTCCGGCTATTTGGAGTGCCGCTGCTTTTGGGTCGAGCCTTCAACGCGCAGGAGGACACGTCAGGCTTTTCGCCGGTTGTCGTGATTAGCGAAAGCCTGTGGCGGCGGCAATTCGCGAGCGATCCGAAGGTGATTGGACAGAGGATGGACCTCGGAGGGGAGCCGTATGTCATTTCGGGAGTAGTGTCGGACCGCTTCGATTTCCGCGATTTCGGGCCGCAACCCGAGGTGTGGGTGCCCTTTCAACTCGATCCAAATTCACGAGACCAGGGCCATTATTTCCAGGCAGCGGGCCGGCTTAAGGACGGTGTCAGTCTGCCAGAGGCAAAAGCGAGGCTGGACGCATCCGCCAGCGATTATCGCCGCCGCTTTCCAGACGCGCTCGACCGAGGAGAGACTTTCACCGTAACAACATTGAAGGAATCGCTGGTGCAAGGAGCGCGCCAGTCGATCTGGGTGTTGGCCGGTGCGGTCGGTTTCGTGCTGCTGATTGCATGCGCCAATGTAGCCAACCTGCTGCTAGCGCGCGCCGAAGTGCGCAAGCGGGAACTGGCCATCCGGGCCGCTCTAGGGGCGGGACGGTTCACTATCATAGGACAGCTACTGACCGAGAGCCTGTTGCTGGCGAGCGCTGGAGCGCTGCTAGGGCTGGTGTTGGGCCTTATCGGGATCCGGGCTTTGCTATCAGTGAACACAGCGGGGCTGCCTCGAGTGGGAATTAACGGCAACATGGTTTCACTCGACTGGCGAGTCCTGTTATTCGCCGTCGTCATCACGTTGCTGACAAGTCTGATTTTTGGATTGTTCCCCGCATGGCATGCCGCGCGCATCGACCTGAGCGCAACCATCAAAGAGAGCGCGAGCCGATCGGGGAGCGGATTCAGGCACAATAAGGCTCGCGCGCTTCTAGTTGTGACGGAGGTGGCGTTAGCGGTTGTTCTGCTTGTAGGGGCTGGATTGCTGATCCGTACAGAAATGGCAATTTATGCCGTGAATCCCGGGTTCAGGACAAGAAACATTCTGACCATGCGCATGTCATTATCCAGCGGTTCGTGGAACACGAGTTCTGCTATTGAACACATGGTACGCAACGCGGTGGAGCGAATCGAGGCTTTGCCAGGAGTAGAACTGGCAAGCGCAACGTGTTGCATACCGCTCGAGGGCGGCTATGGGCTTCCCTTTCGAATCATGGGCCGGCCGTTGCGAGAGGGACCGTTTCATGGCGGTGGAGGTTGGAAGACAGTTTCTCCCGGGTACTTCGAAGTGTTTGGCATTCGCGTGATTCGCGGCCGATCGTTCACGGAACGCGACGACCGTGCGGGCGCGCCAGTGGTCATTATCAACGAATCGATGGCAAGACGTTTTTGGCCCAAAGGAGATCCCCTGCGGGACCGCATCCTAATTGGAAAGGGGCTGATGCCCCAACTGGCAGACGAGCAGCCGCGGCAGATTATCGGAGTGATTGCCGATCAGCGGGATGGTTCCTTGAATCAAAATCCACAGCCCGAAATGTACATTCCGAACGGCCAGGCAACGGACGCGATTCAGGCGCTGAACGTCAAACTTACACCGCTCGCATGGGTGATCCGAACGCGAGGCGATCCAATGAAACTTCGTAGCGCGATAGAAGAACGATTGCGGCAGGTAACCGGACTACCGGTAACCGATGTGAGAACCATGGACGAAGTGGTATTGCGATCGACTTCACGAGAGCGGTTTCACATGCTTCTGATGAGTGTCTTCGGAGGCGTGTCTCTGATGCTGGCGGCCATCGGAATTTACGGTCTGATGTCTTATTCGGTGGCGCAGCGAACACAGGAAATTGGCATCCGGATGGCTCTCGGGGCTGAGCGAGGAGATGTGCGTGCCATGGTAATGCGTCAAGGCATGACGTTTGCCATTATGGGCGCCCTATTGGGAATTGCCGGCGCGTTTGCCGTGGCGAAGCAGATCGCGAGCTTCCTTTTCGGGGTAACGCCTTGGGATCCGCTGGTGTTTGGAGCGACTCCGCTGGTTATCATCGCGACCGCGCTGTTGGCGGTTTGGTGGCCAGCTACTCGGGCGACTCAGGTGGATCCGGCGGTGGCTTTGCGGCAGGGTTAACCTCCAGTTTCCGGAAGAATAATCCGCAGATGCCGGCAATCGTCTCCGCTACTGGTCACAGCCAATGTGAGGAATCAACACCCCCGCCGCAGCTCTATATCAGCAAAGGAGCATGCCCATTTGAGTGCTGTACTCATCAAGCGTGGATAGCGCGGCGGACGGTAGCTCTTGTGGATCATCCAGGAGGAAAGGTTATCGCACAAGTCCGAAAAGGCGAGGAGGTTCTGGCAATCACAGGCGAGGTTCAGACCCATCCACTTCGTTTCGAGATAAAACAAAAGGGGCCCGATAAAGAAGCTGAACCCGTGCCGGTCGGTTCGACAGTCTACCTGTTGCATCCTATGGGAGAAGGCTTCTGGTTGGTCTGGTTTCGAGGCAGGATTATTCAGATGGATCCTCAATATGTGGGACGATAATGTCGATCGCTGTGCATGAGCAAATGAGTGCTCTTGTCTCCTCGGGGTGGCTTCTTTACGCTTTACCGATCACTTGGGCGGTCGGTCGCCTAACGTTAACAATGCATGGGCGCTGCAATCCGGAAGGGCCTCGGCCTGCTCAGGGTTTGGCCGGAGCCCTGGGGTAATCCTGCCATATATATTCGAGCGCTTCCGGCAGGGTTTGCTCCTTCATGGCCCGGTCGCAATGCCCGGCATTCCTCACAAACAGGAATTGATACGTATAGCTTTTCGCCGCCAAGACCTTGGCCATATCCTCGTTGGCTATGACCCAATCGTGCATGTTATCGCGCATGCTGTTTGGGTTACAGAGATCGCGGTCGCCGACTTCCATCCAAATCCGGATAGGCTCCTTTGGAGAGTTGGGGATCAGGGATTCATGAAATCCCCATGCGCCGTGCGGTGTTTCGGGGTTAGGCGGCCATTGCTGATTCACGAATGTCCCGGAGTAACTGAGGACGCGACGGTACAGATCGGGGTGATACCAGGCCATGCTCATCGCGGCCGCCGCTCCGGAGCTGCATCCCGTGGTAACCCGTGCGTCCGGGTCGCGGGTCAGCTTCAGGTTGTATTGCTTTTCCACCTGGGGCAGCACCTCCGTCTCAACGAACTCGGCGTAGCGGCCCGACATGGTGTCGTATTCAAGGCCGCGTTCGCTGCCTTGCGCGTCTCCACTACCGTTTCCAATGGAGATCGCGATCATCACGGGCACACGATGCTGCGCGATCAAGTTATCGAGGGCAGTGAACAGGAGCCGGTCGGGCCCATCCGCACCGACGATAAACGGTGCAATCGTCCCCGGCACATATTGTTTTGGAACATAGACTGCGACCTTGCGAGTGTACGGCGCCGGATGGCTGGTGGTGACGATCAGCTTGGCAGGATCGTTCGGGTCCGGCGTGCCGAATGTGCCGGGTTCACGGGCGATTCCGGGATACAATTTACTTTCCTTGGACTCCATCGTGAAGGTGTAGATCGTACCCTGCGGGACGGCTTCATTGAGCGACATTTCCGGTGCCGGGGTATGGGTCGGGCCAACGATGAAATTCCCATTTACGGTGGGCGAAGGCAGGGCGCCGTCGAAGAGCTCCGTGGCTTTCACGTAACCGGGCGTGTGCGGATCGCGGGTAGGCGGCGTGGCTTTCGGTGTGGGAGGTTGAGCCAACAGACAAGAAAGGAAATAGAGAGGGGTGAACACCAGGCTTGAAAAGCGCAGCACGAACCGATTCTACATACTGGAAGCCCAGTTCGGGAGATCACTCCCGGTAAACGAGCCTGACCAACGTGCGTCGATCCATTTGGAGGTATAGTCAGCGTTGCGCCGAAGTAACCGGACCGGGACCTCGAGACGCGGGTTTCTGGCAGAGAGCGCCGTGGCACACGGACTGCGGGGTCATTATCTCCGACGGGGTGACGACCATGCGGGACTTCACGCCCGCTCCGCCCTCAAAGAACCCGCTCCGCTGACTGAGACGAATCTCGTTCGGGCGCCGTTCAGTCTGCACGGGCTGTTTTCGGGGCGAGCGCGATCTGCTCGACTTCGGCGATTGTTTCCGGTGGAAGTTCAAGTGTCGCGGCCGCGAGATTTTCGCGGAGATGACTGATCGACGATGTCCCGGGAATGAGGAGAATGTTGGGGGCGCGCTGAAGCAGCCATGCCAGCGCGACCTGCATTGGCGTCGCCTGCAGGGATGCTGCGGTCGCATCGAGCGCTGCCGACTGCAGTGGCGAGAAGCCTCCAAGCGGGAAGTAAGGCACGTAGGCAATGCCCTGGGCGGCCAGATCGTCGATGAATCGGTCGTCGCCACGCTGGGCGACGTTGTAGAAGTTCTGAATGCAGACAATCCCCGTGATCGCCTGCGCCTCGGCCAGCTGCCGGGGAGAGACTGTGCTGAGGCCGATATGCTGAACGAAACCCTGCTGCCTGAGTTCAGCGAGCGCGGAGAGTGGCTCTTCGAACGGCTCGTCTTCCGGAGCAGCGAGTCCGCCGAGCCGGAGATTCACGACCTGGAGCGCATCGAGGCCCAGGTTGCGCAGATTGTCGTGTACGGCGTCGATGATCTCCTGGCGAGAGCGTGCGTGAAGCCAGGAACCGTCCGCGCCGCGGCGTGCGCCGACTTTGGTCACGATGACCAGATCATCCGGATAAGGATGCAGCGCCTGTCTGATGATTTGATTGGTTACATGCGGACCGTAGAAATCGCTGGTATCGATGTGGTTCACGCCCGAGGCCACAGCCTCGCGCAGAAGCGCGATCGCACCGGGAATATCGCGCGGCGGGCCCCACACTCGCTTGTCGCCGTCCTGTCCAGCGAGCTGCATCGCCCCGTAACCCATCCGATTTACCGTCAGCGAAGTACCCGCGAACGTAAAGTCGCCGCCGAGATTAGTCTTTTCTCTCATTCCGTTTCTCTCCCTGCTCTTCATTACTTGTAGACTCCGGACTTCCCGATTCCGTCAGGAAAGCTCAAAAAGACTCTCCGACGAGTTCCTCGCTCTTCTTCCAGAGGGCCTCGGCGTTATCCGGATCGAGCGCATATGCACGCACTCCCTCGCCGGCTGCCGTGATGACAGCGTCGTCAGGTACAACGCTGCCCACCTGGCAGTTCGCGCAATAGCGCCCACCGATCTCGTCAGCCGGAGCGACCACACCCGCCCACACCGAAGTTGCCGCTCCCTGGGGAATCGTCTTCCACTCGAACGGTCCCTTGCCTTCCGCCGTCAGCTGCTGATTGATCCGGTCAATCAGGTTCTGCATCTGAGTGGCGTCCATGTGGCGGCCCAGTTCGGTCTGTATGACTCCCGGATGGACGGCCGCGGCGCGTACACCACGACTCCGGTGCCGCTGATCGAACGCGACGGCGAAAAGGATGTTCGCCGTCTTCGACCGTCCGTAGGCAACCATAGGGTCGTAGGGCGTCCTCTCAAAGTTCGGATCCTCAAGGTCCACATTCGAGATCCGATGACCGGCAGACGACAGATTGATCAGCCTTCCACCTGGGCGAATCAGAGAGGCAATACGGTTCACGAGGACAAAGTGGCCCAAGTGATTAGTGCCGAACTGCGTCTCAAAGCCGTCCACGGTATGGCCAAATGGCGTTGCCATCACTCCCGCATTGGCTATGACCAGGTCAAAAGGCTCCCCCTTGGCCATCAGGCGGTCGGCGCAGGCGCGGACGCTCTTCAGGTCTGCAAGATCGAGCGCGACCAACTCGAAGCTGCCACCATTCGCCGCAGCATCCTTTTGCACCTGTGCGGTCGCGGCTTCGGCTTTCACTAGGTTCCTCGCCGCTCCCACGACGTGCGCGCCGTGTGCCGCAAGAGGCCGCGCCGTCTCAACTCCGATTCCCGCGGACACGCCGGTGACCAGAATCCGTTTGCCATGCAGATCGATCCCCGACAGGACATCGTCTGTGGTTGAAGTCGCTCCTAATAGCTCTGTCATTGCTCTCCTTTTGTTTCACATCACGTTAACGACCGCATCCGTGGCACTCCCCGCCAGGTTCAGGCTTCGAACCAGCGCATCTGTTCGAGATCGGCAATCAGCCCAGGCCCGGTCGGGCGCCAATGCAGCCGTTCCTGGGTTTGCGCGCTTGAAGCCGGAAGGTCCAGCCCAGCGAACATGGCCAGCCAGCCAAAGTGAGCGGCTGCCTCGTCCCGGGACATGGCGACTACAGGCGCCTTCAAGCCTCGCCCTATGACCTCCGCGATCGCTCGGACCGGCACGCCTTCTTCAGCGACCGCGTGATACCTGCTGCCTGCTTCCTGCTTCTCCAGAGCAAGCCTATAGAGAAGGGCGACATCGAGGACGTGCGCCGCCGGCCATCGGTTGGAACCGTCGCCGACATACGCAGAGACTCCCTTTTTGCGGGTCAGTTCGATCAGCGGGGTGATCAGGCCCTGCTTGACCGTATTGTGGACCTGAGGAAGACGCACCACCGATACATTGACGCCAGCCGCAGACACGGAGGCGCCTGCCAGCTCCGATGCGGAACGGGGGTTCGGGTGGTTGGCATTGAAGACATCCTCGCTTGCGGGCTGCCCTGGTACAGCGTTTCCCATGCCGGTACCGGAGGTAATGACCAGGGGACGATTCGATCCAGCAAGCGCGGCGCCGAGAGCCTCAATCGCATGCCGGTCCTTCTCGCAATTTGCTACGAAGTTCGAAAAGTCGTGATCAAAGGCGGTGTGGATCACACCGTCCGCTCTGGCTGCACCGCTGCGCAGGCTCTCCAGGTCTTCAAGATTCCCTCGATGCACCTGAGCGCCTGTGGCCATCAGAGCCCTGGCGCCCTCATCGGTACGAGCCATTCCGAGCACCTGATGACCCGCGTTGATGAGCTCCGAAACAATGGCGGAACCGATAAAGCCCGTAGCCCCCGTAAGAAAAACACGCATGCTGTCTTCTCCTTCCGCCCCGTTGGGCTTGGCGAATCCGTAACCGGCATTGACGAGCGGTTACGCGCCTGCTAAAACGGAGTTATTCTCCGTATTTGTAGATTAACGGAGAGCATCTCCGGTTGCAAAGTTTTTTGGGCATGCCCGCGAAACGTAAACAGGCTTCCGTTCGCAAGCCGCGCAGTGACGCGCAGCGGAATCGCGAGCGCATTCTGGAAGTGGCGAGGCAGGCATTCTCCCGCTCCGGCGCAAACACGAGCCTCGACGACATCGCCAGGGAGGCAGGTGTCGGACCGGGAACTCTGTACCGTCACTTTCCCACTCGCGAAGAACTTCTGGAGGCGGTTTATCGGTCTGAGATGGAAAAGCTGGCTGCGGCGGAACAGAAGTTCGCTGAAGAATTGCCACCGATCGAGGCATTGCGAGCGTGGTTATTGTTGTTTGTCGACTACATCGCCAAGAAGCAGCTCATCGCCCCTGCACTCAACGCGCTGGTGGGAGATCCCAAGAAGGTGTTCGAAGCTTCCTATGCGCGGATCTGGGAAGCGATTCGCGCGCTGGTGAAACGCGCGATAAAAAACGGCGACATCCGCAAAGACCTCGATCCGATCGATCTGCTGCGGGCTCTGATCGGCGTCGCCAATGTCGCGACCAGCCCGGACTGGCAGCAAAGCGCCAGGAGACTCGTGGATATCCTGATCACGGGTGCTCGACCCATCAGGT
>JBAUZG010000026.1:0-18896 GCA_049585195.1 Bryobacteraceae bacterium
CCGCGAACATGGGGCCAAAGAAGGATATTGTGGGGCTTTGGAAACAGGCTGCCACAAACCAGGGATTGAAATTCGGCGTGAGTGAGCATTTGTGGATCACCTACAAGTGGTTTTCAACCAGTCACGGCAGCGACAAAAGCGGGCCGCTCGCAGGCGTGCCGTACGATGGCACGAATCCTCAGTTCTACGATCTCTACACGAGCGACCAGACCGTGTACACCAAGCTGCCTTGGAACGAAGATGGCATTCCCGAAGCGTGGAAGCAGCATTGGTATGCGCGCATCAGCGACCTGGTAAATAGTTACGAGCCCGATATTCTTTACACCGATGGCGCGCTGCCGTTTGAAGAGTACGGCATGAGCGTCGTCGCAAACCTCTACAACCTAAGCGCAAAGAAGCACGGCGGAAAGACGCAGGCGGTCTACAACAGCAAACACCCTGAAGATTGCGCCACGGGAACTTGCGTTCTGGATGTCGAGCGGGGCGTAGTGGATAAGATCTGGCCTACGGCATGGCAAACGGATACCTGCGTGGGCGATTGGCATTACAAGCGCAATATCAAATACAAATCGCCGAAGACGGTCGTGGATCTCCTGGTCGATATCGTGAGCCGCAACGGCAATTTGCTGTTGAATTTTCCGCTTCCCGCGAGCGGCATGCTCGATTCCGACGAATTGCAGATTGTTTCTGAAATCACGAAATGGATGGCGGTCAACAGCGAAGGCATTTACAGCACTCGGCCATGGAAGATTTATGGCGATGGCCCCAGCACGAAGCTGGTTGTGAAGCCCGACGCGAAATTCAACGAGAAAAACCGAAAGCCTCTGACGGCCGAAGACCTGCGGTTCACAACGAAGGGAAACACCCTTTACGCATTTATGATGGGCTGGCCGCAAGGACCCGCAACCATCGGCGCGCTTGGAACCAACGCATCACCCGCGTTCGGGAAGGTCGAACATGTAGAACTGCTCGGGCATAACGAGAAGCTAAAGTGGACTCAAGGTCCCGATGGGCTGAAGATCGATCTGCCGCAGGAGAAGCCGTCGGATTACGCGGTGACGTTTAAAGTGATTGGGGCGTAGGCTGGAGACGAATGCGCGATCTGCGTTTCGGCCTGCGCCAATTCGCCCGGTCACCTGGTTTTGCACTGGCGGCCATCGTTTCGCTCGCCTTCGGCATTGGCGCGAACACAGCGATCTTCAGCTTAGTGGACGCTCTACTATTTAGGCCTCTACAGGTCCGCGCGCCTCAACAACTGATTCGTATTGGCCTTGAAGAAAGCGACGGATTCATCGGCGTTGTTCCAGGAGGGATGCTCGAGTGGCTGCGCCGGAATCCGCTGCTTGACGGGGTATGCGGAGCGCAGACGCCGCTCACAACAATCGAAGTGAACAACGAGCCCATACCTGCCGGAGCGGTCGCTGTCAGCGGGGATTGTTATCAAACCCTCGGCGTGCGCCCCGCATTAGGCCGCGCGTTCACGCTCGCCGACGATATTCCGAATGGGCCGCGCGTCGCCATGTTGAGTTACAGCTTCTGGCGCGAAAAATTCGGCGGTAATCCGCATGTGGTAGGACGAAGCATTCGAATTGAAGGAGTGCCGTTCACGATTATCGGCGTCACCGAGCCTCGCTTTCAAGGGCTGCTATTGGGATATCCGCCCATGATCTCGTTCCCGATTTCACAGGAGATAAACGCCAGATTGGGCGATACTCATGCCGCGCACGTCTTTTACTGGGCTTTCGCGTTTGCGCGGTTGAAGCCGGGCGTAACGCCACAGCAGGCGCGAGCGAGCCTGGCCGCCGGATGGCGAAGGAATCTCGATCGTACTCTGCCGCCATCATTCAAAGGCCACGAAAGAGATGACGAACTGCGACTGCCAGTGGCCGTCGCGTCCGGCGCGACTGGCCTAGATTACACGCTACGGAACCGTTACCGGCAATCGCTGGTTGCTTTGCTCGCCATAAGCGGACTGCTTCTGCTGGTAGCCTGCCTGAATGTGGCGAACCTGTTGCTGGCACGCGGCCTTCAGCGACGCGGGGAAATCGCGGTGCGGCTTGCGCTCGGAGCCACGCGCTGGCAAATCATACGCCAATTGGCTACCGAAAGCTCGGTGCTTCTCGTTGCCGGTGTGGGATTCTCGATCGCTATGAGTTATGTGCTGGGCAGGTTCCTGGCTGTTATCCTCAGCCGGTCGAACCGAGGCTTGGTGATCTCAGTCGCGCCGGATGCACGTGTCTTGCTGTTCACGGCAAGCGTGGCATTGATTGCGCTGTTCGTGTCTGGACTTCTTCCTGCGTGGCAGACGAGCGGAACGAGCCTGGTGGACGGTTTGAAGAATTCTTCACGCACAGTGACTGGCGCCAACTCGAGGAGCCGGCGCTTGCTGGTGACGGCGCAGGTTGCTTTCGCCCTAGTTCTGGTGACGGGTTCGAGCGCCTTCGTTGAAACTTTTAGACAATTGCGTTCTCAACGGCTGGGCTTCGAAACCGACGCCGTGCTAAACGCTCAGCTTATGCCCCTGCCGAGCGGCTATGCAAAGGAATTTGCGCCATCCATTTATCATCGAGATTTGCTCGATCGCATGCGCGCCTTGCCGGCTGTGGAATCGGTAAGCCTGTCGGACATTTCTCCACTTTTCACAACATCGCTGAAACAAGCAATCAGCCGAAAAGGGCAAACCGGCCAGTCGCCGGTTCTATCGCTCACGGTTTTAGTAAGCGATGGGTGTCTAGCCACGATGCGTATTCCGCTCCTGGCCGGCAGCGATTTCAGTCGAAGCGATCCGGCGCAAGGTCAAAAAAAGGCCATTGTCAGCCAATCTCTAGCCGAGCGGCTTTTTCCGCTTGGCGACGCTTTAGGCAAGCGCGTCAGCGTCGGTACCGCCACGGCGTTACAAGATGTCGAAATTGTGGGCATCGCCGGCAACGCCCGGCTGGTGGACCCTCGCTCGACTGATACGAATTTCGTCTATCTCGACTTCTGGCAGCAGCCGGAACGAGCGGCATGGGGAAACCTGCAGATCCGGTATTCCGGCAAAGCCAATCTCTTGATCCCGGCCGTCAGAAACACCCTGAGGGAAGCAGGACACGAGTATGCTCTCCACTTGCGGACCATCGGCGAACAACGCGATTTCGCCCTGCTGCGAGAGAAGCTGCTTGCTAGCTTGGGAAAGGCATTCGGCGTGTTGGCGCTCACTTTAGTGACTGTGGGCCTGTTCGGATTACTGGCTTTCTTCGTCGCCAGCCGCACAAACGAGATTGGCATTCGCATGGCGTTAGGAGCAGACCGCCGGGATGTGAACCGGCTCGTGTTGCGCGAAGCCTTCTTACTTACCGGCGCCGGCATCGCGATCGGCATACCGCTTTCATACGCAAGCGAGCGGGTGCTTTCGGGACTGCTCTATAGCTCCGGCTGGATTCCCATTGAGATCCTGCTTGCGCCGATCGCGCTTCTGCTGCTCACGGCCGCAATTGGCGCATATCTCCCGGCGCGCCGCGCCACGGCCATCGATCCAATGGTGTCGTTGCGGCACGAGTAGAGGGTGCAGTCAGACCCTTTGTATCGCCCGCTCGATATTTGCGCGATCGGCGAATGGCGGACGACACAAACCGATCGTCTGCCTCACCCCATAGTCCAACTTGCCTAACGCCAAACTTTCCCGTACCCTGAAGGCGATGGAAGTACATTTTGCCCCCGAGACGGAAAAGAAGCTCAAGGACCTCGGCGCGCAGAGTGGACGCGGAACCGCTGACGAGCTTGTGCGCGATGTCGTAGAGAGATACTTCGATGAGCTCGCAAAGACGCGCGAAATGCTCGACAGCCGCTATGACGACCTGAAAAGCGGCAAGGTGCAGCTCATCCCCGGCGACGAGGTTGCCGCCTACTTCCGCGACAAGAGCGCCGCCGCGCGTCGTTCGCCGCCCGGTTCATGACCGGGTAAGATTTTCACCCGGAAGCCCGCTTTGACCTCGACGAGATTTGGGAATTTATTCGCGCGGATAATCTCGACGCCGCCGACCGGACGATTGCGGAAATTCTGGCCGCTATTGATGCGCTTGTGTCTTTTCCCGTTCAAGGCACAAACGCCCGGACCTTACCTCACGACCCCTGCGCTTCATTCTGGTGCGCGAATATCTGATTGCCTACGCGCCGGAGCAAAAACCTTTGTGGGTTGTCGCAGTGATACACGGACGCCGCAGCCCTCGCGTGATGGCCGTGATCCTCAGAGGCAGGGAGTAAGGGTGAGTTTCGCCCTAACGCGGATTTGCTCGCGCAAGGGCGATGGCCATCAATCTCAGATGTCGGCATTCCCCGTTCTGTCATGTCAGCCCGGAAATCATCAGCACTGAACGCCCGTGACATTCTCTCTATCTTGCTCCCGTCCGGCGAGCTAGTCAGAAGGATAAACTCTTCGGGGTCAGCGCCTTTGACTTTTACAAGCTGTGTGTGAGTACCGCGCGGCTTATAAACCATAAATTTCACGATTTTGAGCGTTGCGAACTCGCCTTCGGCGAGGAGTATCTCTCGGATAACCGAATATAGGCGGCGGAGGCCATCGACCGGGAGGCCTCGCTTTTCTCGTCAAGCAGGGGTTCAACTAGAGCGATCGCGCTCCGATAACCGAGAATCGCCAAAGCCCGGCACGCGGCCCCGCGTACGACGGGGCTGGAATCGTCCAAGGCAGACTCGAGCGCTTTCCGCGCCCCGACTGAATGATCGGTTGCAAGGACTCCAGCCGCAATCGCGCGACCAGTTGCTCCTTTGTCTTTCAAGTTTTGTTCGGCTAGCGATAGTGCCATGCCGGCCGGACCGAACAACGAGCCAACCACCTCGTTCACTCCAAGAACGGTAAGGGCTTTCGGGTCGTGCAGCTTATGCTTAGCGTCCTCGACGTAGCCGCCCACCATGCCTTCAGAGCCTTTTCGCTCACGCATAAGGATCTCTTGGAAGACCACGGCTCCGGTATGGTCGTTCATATCCCACAGAGCTTTGGCGGCGGCAAATGCGACACCAGAGCTCCGGTCGTTCAGAGCTTTCCTGAGATCGGGCGTCGCCGTGTGACATTTTTCTTTTCCGAGCGCGGTAGCGGTGAAGGCTCGCAACTGTGGGTCCGGCTCGGAGGCGAGCACATCTGATGTCACCTTCAGTGCCCGGCCGCTATGTTGCGCAAGAAATGCGTATCCAGCAATGGCGTACTCTCGATGCTGAATGTTCTTGGACTGATTCAACGTAGAAAGCGTCCCCCACGCCTGATCGAGCTTGGTTTGGGGTGCGGCTGCGGCGCTCTGGATGACGGCGCCCGCGACTGAAGCGTGCAGAAAGGTTCGCCGAGTCATGTCTGTTCAATTAGATGAATCGGCACGTACCGGAGATTACCCGAACAACAGGGGAAATCCTCACTTTTCAGTACTTTTCAGTTGACGGTACCCTGCCATAATGACGGTGGAGGCAGCGTATCAGAATGATTTTGGAAGCGACCCCGTCCGTCGTAGCCGAAATTCACTCGCGCGAAACGAATCCGTGGATTTCCGCGGAGGCCCGATTTAACGACGCAGCGGAACGGCTTGGACTCGACGATGGCATGCGGAAGGTTCTCCGTTCGCCGGCCATGCAGTTAACGGTGAACATCCCGGTGGTGCTGGACGACGGACGAATCGAGGTTTTTACCGGCTATCGCGTTCAGCACTCGATCGCCCGAGGCCCGGCAAAAGGTGGAATCCGGTTTGCGCCGGATGTTTCGCTCGACGAAGTCCGTGCGCTCGCGGCTTGGATGACGTGGAAATGCGCCGTGGTGAATATCCCGTTTGGCGGGGCGAAGGGCGGCGTGATTTGCGATCCGGCGGTACTCAGCGAAGGCGAACTCGAGCGGATCACCCGGCGCTACACCGCCGAAATTCTCGATTTCATAGGCCCCGAGCGGGATGTGCCAGCGCCGGATATGAATACCAACGAGCAGACCATGGCATGGATTATGGACACCTATTCCATGCACAAGCGCCACACGGTAACTGCGGTTGTTACGGGCAAACCTTTCGATTTGGGAGGCTCGCGCGGCCGCCAGGAAGCCACCGGGCGCGGCTGCTTGATCGTTACGCTCGAAGCCCTGAAGCGATTCCACCTTTCGCCTAGGGACGCCCGCCTTGTGATTCAGGGTTTTGGGAATGTTGGTGGCACCGCCGCGAACCTGATGTACCAGGCGGGATTCAAGATTATCGCCGTCATCGAATACGATGGCGCGGTTTACAATCGCCACGGGTTAGATATCCCGGCGCTGGCTAAATACCGCCAGGAGACCGGCTCGATCAATGGTTTTCCGGAAGCCGAAGGAATCGACAAGGACGAGGCGCTTTTGCTTCCCTGCGACGTACTGTTGCCTGCGGCTAAGGAAAACGTGATTACGTCCGCCAATGCGCATGCGATTCAGGCGAAAATCCTATGCGAGGGGGCGAACGGGCCGACTACTTCGGTTGCCGATTCGATTCTTGCCGAAAAGCGCATTTTCGTTATTCCCGACATACTCGCGAACGCCGGCGGCGTGACGGTTTCCTATTTCGAGTGGGTGCAGGACCGGCAGGGTTACTTCTGGAACGAAAATCAGGTGAACGAGCGGCTCGAAGAAATCATGGTCTTCAGTTTCAACGACGTGCGGGGTTATGCCGAAAAGCACGGCGTTTACAACCGCACGGCGGCATACATGCTGGCGCTTGACCGCGTAGCGTTTGCCATTCGAAGAAGAGGACTTTACGCGTAGGGTGTGAAAGCTCCGGTTAGGGAAGCTCGACCTCTTCGTCGAGATCGCGGAAAAGATCCGCAATCGGAACCTCGATCCTGGGGTCGGACGCTGTAGCGAGCAGTGTAGTGGCCTCTCGTTTCCCTCCAGCGGTATACGACCAGGCGCGCTTTGTTCGAGGCTCTAAAACCCAGATGTGCGGAACGCCAAATTTCAGGTAGTCGTCGATTTTGTCTTCCAACCGGCTGGCACGATCCTCGGGCGACAAAATCTCGATACACAAGAAAGGCGGCTCAGTGAGAATCCGGCCCCGAATCTTCCTGGTTGTGACGGTGATGTTCGGTACACGAAACCGCGTTGGCGACACCTGAACCCGCATTTCGGGAAAGACATGAATGCCAAACTCGCGGCGGCGGCTCGCAAACCACGCCACTAGCAGCCCCTGCAATCCGGCATGATCGGCTTCACCCCAGTTTCGGTCAACAATCTCCCCGTCGATGTACGCGCAGTCCGGCTCGTAAACCGTCGTAAGATACTCGTTGACCGAGGATAGGACAACGGGCGCCATCCCTGAAGCTTAGCCGATTTGGCTTGCCGCTCGAACGGGCACTTGTAAAGGAAGCGCCCCGCTTGCGATGATTTCAATTTGACGGGCGAGCCATCGACGCCGCTTATGCGGCAGTACCAAGCGGTGAAGCAGCAGGTGAGTGGCGCGCTACTGCTGTTCCGTCTCGGCGACTTCTACGAGCTTTTTTTTGATGACGCTGTAACAGCGGCGCGCGAACTCGAGATCACGCTCACGTCGCGCAGCAAAGAGAAGGGCGAGCCAATACCGATGTGCGGCGTTCCGTATCATGCCGCCGAAGGTTACATCTCGCGTCTTATCCAAAAAGGTTATCGCGTCGCGATCTGCGATCAGATGGAAGAGGCCGGACCTGGCAAGAAGCTCGTTCGACGCGAGCTGACGCGGATCGTATCCGCGGGAACTGCCACGGAATCGGCGCTTCTCCAGCCTCACGAAAACAACTATCTCGGAGCCGTCTTCAGTCGGGAGGGGCGAAGCGGTCTAGCCTATGTTGACGTTTCGACTGGCGAATTTCGCGCGACTGAACTTGATAACGAGGAGCTTCTCCCTACGCTCGAGCTGCTGAACATTCGAGAACTGCTTCATCCCGAGGAGCGCCCTGCTGGCGCGGCCTGCCTCGAGACGCCGGTTCCGGCTTGGGTCTTCGGCGCGGATTACGCCGGGCGGCAAATTCTCGAGCATTTTAAGCTGCTTTCGCTCGACGGATGCGGGCTCGGCGAAAAACGGCTTGCAACTGCCGCCGCTGGCGCCATCCTCTACTATTTGCGCGACACCCAGCGTTCGGCGCTCGAGCATTTGAGCCGTCCGGCTTATTACGAATCGAGCGAATACCTGGTGCTCGACGCAGCAACAGTGAGAAACCTCGAACTAGTCGAGCCATTGTTTGCGGGCGAGCGCAAGGACGCGACGCTTATCTACGCGCTCGATAAAACATGCACGGGCATGGGCGGACGCCTTCTCCGCCAACGCTTGCTGCATCCCTCCTGCGATATCGCCGAAATTGAAGCAAGGCTCGACGCCGTTCAAGAGCTTACGGCCAAAGTGATCGTCCGCACCGATCTGCGGAAAACGCTCGAGGGCATCCTCGACATCGAGCGCTTGTTGGCGAAAGTGACGCTCGGAAGCGCGGGGCCTCGTGAACTGCTGGCTTTGGGACGATCGCTCGCGAAACTGCCGGAAATCGTCTTACATACGGAAAAACTCGATTCTATTCGCCTTCACCCCGAAATCGACCTCGTCGCGGATGTCCGGGATAAAGTGTTGGCCGCAATTGCGGATGAGCCTCCAGTGAATCTTGCCGACGGCGGGACCATTCGCGATGGATTCGACCCTGCGCTCGATGAATTACGCGATATTAGCCGGAACAGCCGGCAGTACATCGCCGCCATCGAGATCAGGGAGAGGCAAGCGACGGGCATTCAGTCATTGAAGGTCCGGTTCAACAACGTATTTGGATATTACATCGAGATCTCCCGGACGAATTTGCACCTGGCGCCTTCACATTATGAAAGAAAACAAACACTTGCCAACGCCGAACGGTTCACCACTCCCGAGTTGAAAGAACTCGAGGCAAAGGTTCTCTCAGCCGAGGAGCGGATCGTGGAACTCGAGAGAAACCTCTTCGCTGAAATCCGCGCCTATTCTGCCTGCCAGACCAACCGGATCAAAGCGGCGGCGGCTGCCATCGCCGAACTGGACGTATTTTGCGCTCTTGGCCAGGTCGCTGTGGAAAACCGGTACGTGCGCCCGAGGTTTTCGGGCGATGGCGAGTTGCGGATCGAGGCGGGGAGGCATCCGGTCGTCGAAAAACTGGGCGAAAAAGATGTAATGCGCTTTATTCCCAATGACTTACACCTGGATTCGAAGGGTGAATTCGTGGCTGTGATCACCGGACCGAACATGGGCGGAAAGTCCACTTACCTGCGCCAAGCGGCGCTGATTCTAGTTCTGGCGCAAATGGGTTCGTTTGTTCCCGCGGACCGGGCGATGCTGCCGATCGTCGATCGCGTATTCACCAGAATCGGAGCGGCGGACAACCTGGCGCGCGGCCGGTCGACTTTCATGGTCGAAATGACGGAAACCGCAACAATTCTTAACACCGCAACGTCAAATAGTTTCATCGTCTTAGATGAGATCGGTCGAGGCACGTCCACTTACGACGGATTGGCCCTTGCCTGGGCGGTGGTGGAACACATTCACGATCGGATTCGGGCGAAAACCTTGTTTGCGACGCATTATCACGAGCTGACGGACTTAGCCGCGCAGCTTTCTGGGGTAAGAAATTTACACGTTTCCGTAAGAGAGTCGGGTGACCAGATCTTATTCATAAGAAAAGTCGAACCTGGTCCCGCCGACAAGAGTTATGGTATTGAAGTGGCCCGTTTGGCGGCCCTACCCCTTGAAGTAATCGAGCGGGCGGGGGTGGTTTTATTGCATCATGAAAGGAGGGAGCGCTCGGTAAGAGAAGAGCTATCCCCGGACGACTCTGGCGTACCCGTTCAGATTAAGCTTTTCGAGCCTGTCAACCAGGTACTGGCCGACAGAATAAGGGCTATGAATTTGAATGAGATGCGGCCAATAGAGGCGTTACAGATTCTGCACGAATTGCAGCAAGAGTTACGAATACGATGAGAATTGCTGGCATCATGAGTGGGACTTCGCTCGACGGTATCGATGTCGCCATCATTGACATCACCGGATCGGGCTACAAGGCGAAAATCAACGTCTTGACGAGTCATTCGATTCCCTACCCGCGTAGGGTCCGAGAAGCTTTGTTGGGCATTTCGAATGCCAACACGCATACCTCCGACATTTCACGGCTGAATTTTCTGCTCGGTGAGCTGTACGCCGAGGCTGTGGAAGAGACGGCGGAGCGTGGCGGTATCCCGATATCGACAATCAAGCTAATCGGATGCCATGGGCAAACGATTTATCACGAAGGGCAAGGAGCGCCTTATTTGGGCAAGAAGGTCGCAAGCACCTTGCAGATTGGCGAATCGAGTGTGATTAGCGAGCGGACCGGAATTTCGGTGGTATCGAATTTTCGGGAGCGCGATATGGCTGCGGGGGGTAAGGGCGCGCCGCTAATTCCCTACCTGGACTATTTACTGCTTCGGGCCAGGGGACGCGGACGAGTCGCCGTCAATATCGGCGGCATTGCGAACCTGACAGCCATCCCTCCTAATGCGAATGCGGATAGACTGATCGCGTTCGATACGGGCCCGGGAAACATGGTGATCGACCAGCTCGTTTCGCGAATTACGCTTGGTCGGCAGACGTTCGACCGAGATGGCGCGATGGCGGCGGCCGGGAATATCGACCAGAAGCTTCTGAATAAGCTCCTGCGAGACAAGTATCTGCGCGCGAAACCGCCCAAGACGGCGGGCCGCGAGCAATACGGCGCGGAGTTTGTCGGAAAGCTGCTGGATACGGAACTCAGTTCGGAAGACTTGATTGCGACGGCAACGGCGCTTACGGCCGAAAGTATCGCCCTGGGCATTCGTAACTTCGTCATGCCGGAAATGAGAGTCGACGAGATTTTTGTTTCGGGCGGCGGCGTGCATAATCCGACTTTGATGGGCATGCTTTGCAAGGCCATGGACTCGATTCCGGTGCTTGAAACGAGCACGGCGGGGCTCGATGTCGATGCCAAGGAAGCAGTTGCTTTCGCCGTGCTGGCCTACGAGACGCATCATCAAAGACCCTCGAACGTGCCGCAAGCTACCGGAGCGAGGCGAGCGGTCATTCTCGGTAAAGTGACGCCTAACGGCGCGAACCGGAACGAGGCGCCGATGGAAGACAAAACCGCAGTTTCGAGCCCGATCCGTAACGGCGCCCCGGAAGTGGCGCACGACGATTCGCATGTCACCGTAATGAATGGAGCACGCAACGGCGCGAGCCACAAAGCCCGGCCAGCGATCAAGAACACGGTGAAACATCAGGCAAGCCAGGCCAAAGCCAAGGCGGCGGCCCGGTAAGACTCGCGTGGCGATACCGCTGGCAGACGACGAAACACGATCGTCTGCCCCGCCTGTAGTACCGGCAATTTTATTTTTGTTGTGCGCTACGACCGCGTGCCGCGCGGCTGATGTGCCTGTGCCCGCTTCCTGCACGCCCGGTGTCAATCAAAGACTCACCACGTTGATTCACTCCGGCGTTCAACACGATGTCGATAACGTGATGGTGTGCGGAGTTACCGTGAGCCCCTCGCGAACCCAATACGGAGGGCCGCATGGCAATCACGACATTATTCCCCTGCTTGCCCATTTTCCCGATGGCAGTACCAGCTTGATCGAAGTAGTGATCAACGAAGATCTCGACGGACGCATTACCGCGCCCAAAGGAGCTTCCGTGTTTGCGTTCGGGCAGGCGTTCTTCAATCGCACGGGCCGCTTTGCGGCAGGCATTCACGACGTGCATTGCGCGACTCATCGCGGTGCGGATAATGGCTGGGTCGTGGTGAACGGGCGGAAGTCGCCAAAAGGCTGCGGACTCTGAAGCCTTTGAAGCTTCCCCTTGACAATCATGGGAGGTTGAGCGCATACTCTCCCCAGATCGTCATAGGAACCATATGCGCCGGTTCTTCCTCAAATTCCTCCGCCGCGGCCGGCTCCATTCCGATCTCGAAGCCGAACTGGCGCATCATCGCGAGCTGTCGCTTTTGCACGGCAATCCGGTCGTTCTGGGAAACACAACGCTGATCCGCGAGAACGCGCTCGATCTCTGGCGCTTCGCGTTCATCGAAAACCTTCTGCGCGACTTGGTCTATGCCATTCGCCAGATGAGACGGAATCCCGCGTTCGCCGCTACGGCGGTTCTCTCGCTGGCATTAGGCATTGGACTGACCACGTCGATCTTTTCGCTTTTGAATGCGGTCGCCTTACGTCCACTGCCGTATTCCGACCCGGACCGGCTCGTTTGGACGACTCAAGTCCTGAAAGCGAACAGCACCGATGAAATCACCATTACTCCCGATTTCCTCGACTGGCGGCGTCAGAATCACACCTTCATCGATCTCGCCGGTTATAACTATTGGACTCGTAACCTGACTGGCCTCGCAGAGCCATTACAAGTCGATGCCGCCAAAGCCTCGGCTTCGCTCCTCACTCTACTCGGGGTTCAGCCATTTCTCGGGCGTAATTTCCTGAAGCACGAAGACTATAAAGGCCGCGACCAAGTGGCTATCCTCAGCTACGAAATGTGGCAGCGTCAATTCGGAGGCGACCGGCGCATTATCGGCCGCCCGATCGCGCTCGACGGTGAACACTTCACCGTAGTCGGCGTGCTTCCGCGCACCTTCGTTTTTCCCGGACCTAATCCGGTTCAGATCATCACTCCGTTAGCCAAGGATGAGAATGCCGAACTCCAACGCAACCGAAACGGACCGATTACGCTCGTGCAAAATGTCATTGGCCGTCTAAGGCCCGGAGTCACTCGCGAGCAGGCTGTGGCGGATTTAACGGTCATCCAATCCAATCTCCCGCAAATGGCGTTTCACCCGACAATCACCATCAAAATGCTGCCGTTGCGGGAGCACTTATTTGGCAACGCGAAGACCGCAGGTTTCCTGCTGATATGCGCAGCCGGTTTCTTGCTGTTGATTGCGAGCGCGAACGTCAGCAATCTCCTGCTGGTCAGGCTGATGCAGCGCGATCGTGAACTGGCGATCCGCACCGTGCTCGGCGGATCGCGGAGCCGGATTGTGTCTCAATTGCTGACAGAGGGCGCGCTGCTCGGTTTCATCGGATGCGGATCAGGATTGCTGCTGGCATTCTGGATACGCCGTCCTTTGTTTACCTTGAGCCCATACCGCCTGGCGGGCTTTGAAAATCTTCCTTTTGATGGCCGCGTGCTCTTGTTTGCTATTGCGTTGAGCTTCGTGACAACGCTGCTATTTGCAACTGTGCCCGCGTTTCGCGCCACCGAGATCCGCATGGCGGAAGCAATGAAAGCAGGTCAGGCATCGATTGCCGGGGGCCGTGGATCGCTGCGGCTTCTTTCTATAATCGCCGCCGCGGAGATCGCGACGATCTTCGTTCTTTCAACCGGCGCCGGATTGATGCTCGAAAGCTTCTGGAGAATGCGGTACTCAGGTCTTGGATTCCAGCCGGGCCGGCTGATCGCCGCGACGCTCCAGCTTTCGGGTTTACAGTACCGCGAGAGAACGCGGCAGTTGGCATTTATCCATGAGCTTCTAGCGCACGTCGAGGCTTTGCCCGGCGTGGATTCGGCGGCTATTACCAACGCGCGCGAAATTCCTCCTGGTGAGTGGCACGCAACGAATACGTTTCTAATTGAGGGGCGTCCGCTGCCGGTAAATAGCAGGCATAAGCCGCTTGCGCGTCAGGAGGACGTAAGCGCGGGGTATTTCGGCATTATGCAGATTCCTCTCGTCGAAGGCAGGCTTTTCACGGATTCGGACCGCGAAGGTACAACGCCGGTGGCAGTGGTGAATCGCGAGCTAGTGCGCCGGTTTTTCCACGGCGAAAGCCCGCTCGGCCGTCGCGTTCGGGTGGGCGGGCCATGGTGCGACGTTGTCGGCATTGTCGGAAACGTAAAAACGTCGGGTCTCGCCGCTGCGCCAGAACCGACCCTTTATTTCCCGTTTGCCCAGAGGGATCGTCCGGCCGAGGACTCGCTCGATATCGGCGTGATTATGCGTTCTGGGTTGAGCGCCGCAACCATTGCAGCGGAATTCCACGACGCTGTGCACAAAATTGACCCGAATCAACCGGTGGCCACCATTCAATCGATGAACTATCGCCTGAGCGAATCGGTATCGAAGCCTCGCTTCACGACGGTTCTGCTCTCTACGTTTGCATCGCTCGCAGTCATCCTGGGCCTCATTGGAGTGTACGGAGTTATGGGCTGCCGTGTGCGCTCCCAGTTAAGGGAATTAGCGGTGAGGCAAGCACTCGGAGCGCAGCCCAAAGAAGTTATCACGCACGTTCTCGGCCAAGGCTTACGGATTGTCTTGCCCGGATTCTGCCTGGGTCTCGCCGGCTCGCTCGCGATGAGCCGCTTGGTAGCGAGTATGCTCTACGACACCAGGCCAAACGACCCGCTGACCCTCCTTGGCGTATCGGTTAGCGTGATCGTAGCCGCACTTCTGGCGTGCCTCGTTCCTGCCGCTCGTGCCGCCCGAATCGACCCGCTTCGCAGCCTCCGCCAAGACTGATTACAACCCCCCTCCCATTCACGAACAAATAGGAGTATGCTCATCTCGGGGAGCTTCCCTGGTACTGGTACCGCGCTTTTTTCGGGGATCCTCAGTCGAGCCGGCCCAGGGAGCTGGGGGCTGCCCTGAAGGAACTCGCGCAAGACGGGCTCGTTCCCGTTGAGCGTGTGAGTGATGCACACAGAGGAGGTGTGACATGGCGCTCGACCGGTTTGAAGTGAGGATATCGATCCAAAAGGTGTTACTCGGGCTCGTGCTGGTCATCGTTCCGCTCAGTCTCGTAGGTCTGTATTTGACCTTGCACAGTAACAGCTCCTTGGACGCGTCGATCGGCACGCATCTCAAGGACATGGCGCAGATGTACAGCAACGACGTTTCGCATGAGTTGAACGATCGGGTGGCTGCGGTGAAGCTGATTGCAGCTGATCCAGGCGTCGTCGAAGCGGTCGCAACGGCGAATCGCTCGTACGAAAACCAAAGCGAAACTGCAATTAACGATAAGCTCGACAAGGCAGACAAGGCCTGGAGCGGTCCTGAAGGAGCCGCGAAGGTGAAGACTCTGCTCGAGTCGAAGTCTTCCGAAACTCTGCGGCACTACCACGATATGGTCCCGCAGATTCTAACGGTTACCGTGACAGACATCCGGGGTGTGCCTGTGGCCGCCACGGCGAAGCCGAGCCGGTACCGGCTCACCACGTGGAACCCGTGGCAAGCGGTTTATGCAGGCGGCAAAGGCGACGTGAGCATCAGCAACATGCTCTACGACGAGCCGACCAAGTCTTATTTCGTGAACCTCGGCGTTCCCGTCACAGACTCGAAGACAACCAATCTGGCTGGCGTAGCGGTGGCATCGGTGGATATTTCGCCAATCCTCGCGAATTTTCAGCAGGAATCGGGCGGCAACACCGGAGTGAAGGCTCTTCTTGTGGATGATAACGGCACAGTCGTTGCCGGCCCGAAAACGGACATATTTGCGCGAGTGCATTCCGACGAATTCGATGCAGTGCGCGATGCGATGGGAACGGCGGAAGGACGGCAGACCGGTTACGCCATGGCCAGTTTGAGGCGGGGCGGCCAGATCGTCGGATTTGGCGACACGGGCCTGCAAAAGACTTATAAGAACTTCGCTTGGACCGTACTGGTCAGCGAGGATGAACGTGTGGCGACAGGGCCTATCCGAGTGCTGAGTCAATTCGCGATTTTGATGGTAATTCTGGCCTTGTTCATGGTGACGCTGTTAGCGGTGTACTATGCGCTGCATCGAAAGCAGCAGTTCGCCGACATCGAAGCGGGGCTGGCGGGACAGCACACGCTTTCGTCCCCTCCACCTCATGCGGTCTAGGGTCGCAACATAGCGGAGGGTGGGCTTCAGCCCGTGCGGGGCCTGAAGCCCCGCTCTCTACGCGCTTCGGTACATCGGCTTGGGAGGAGCGGGACGAAAGGCGGACAGCGCCGAAATATTGACAGGCGCTGGCATCTGCGCGAGCGCTGCTTCTACGACTTTTCGGAGAACGGCGGGGTCGGTTTGTGCGCGCACGTTGAGAATCATATTGTGCCGAGAAGATGGCGGCGAGAGTAGGTCGCCCTCGATTTCGGGCTCCTCCCCGATGCGGCAGGTTGCGGCTTTCAGAAAACCAAACGGCGTTTCGTCGATTAACTTCAGATGGGCAATCCGCGCCCCAGACTCACTCAGCTTCCGGTCGATTTCGTCCATCAGCGGACCCACGACTGCAATGGGCGGGACCCAGGTTTCGAGCTCCAACTCGAAGCTGGCATTTAGCCAGCCCAGTGCGGCTTCTGCGCGCGCATATCGCGAATAATCCAACTCGATGGAACTACCGCCGGCCGCGAGATGCCCGCTCGATATTTCGTCGAGCCAAGCCGTAACCCCTTCTCCTGTTTTTGCGCTTAAGAACCGCTCCGGCTTACGAGCGGCGAGCGGCCGGGGTGGAATTCCAAGATCGGCTCTCGTGAAACACACAAGGTCGGCTTCTTCCAGCTGCTTTCGAAAGAGATAGGCAACGTCCGAATCGCCCATCAGGATCTCGTCGACACGCGAAGGGTCGACGAGAACCGACAGAGGGGCGAGGCTGAAGCCAGATCCATAGAAATCGCGAAAGGGCCTGAGCACGGTTGCGACAAGATCGGTACAGCTTCCAACAGGCTCCGCGAAGATTGCGTCCGGATTGTGGCCGCGAAGTCTTTCCACTGCCGAGGCAAAGGCGTCGAACCGGCAGCAGAAGCATCCGCCGGAGACTTCCTCAACGCGCTCGACGGTTCGGGCTGAGATAGAAGTATCTACAAGACCTTCAGCCTGATCGTTGGTGATGATGGCGCTCTTCAGGCCGCGGCTACCTAAGATTTCGGCGGCGCGAAGAAGAAGCCGCGTCTTGCCGGCTCCGAGGAAGCCGCCGACGAGAACGAGCAGTGGCCGTTTGTCCATCAGAGTTTTGCTCGAAGCGTTCCGCCGGCTCCAACGGTTTGATCTCGGGCCAGCTTGATAATCACGTTCTTGCCCTGTGCCTCGGCCTGATGCTCGAGTGGCTGGCCGTTCAGATTTATCGTTAGCGACTGCAAGGCTCTCGGTGAAGGAAATTCGACTGTCCGCACAGCGAGCAAACCTTCTATCACAGTTAGCCCGAACTGCCCTGAATCTAGCTCAAACGTCCCCCAGCCGGTTCCGGCCGACCAGAAGCTTCGAAACCCTGGATCAGTCGAGCGGGGCACAGCCACAACCCGTTTATCGGAGCCCATATAGCGAAATCCGCTTACCGAGAGGAAAGAGGACCACGATGCCATGGCTCTCGCGTAGTGATGTCCACATTCGGCTTCATCCCACGGATTGCGCCGGATGCCGTCATATCTGCGCCGTACGTCAGCGATTCGCGCCAGCCCCATGTCGCTCATATTTCGGTAAATCATTAATGCTGCGGCTGCGTGCTCAAACCCGGTCATCACCTCGGCATAGTATGGAAAGGGAACTTGCGGACGCTGGCCTTTGCCGTAATCGCAAATGACCATGGCGGCCTCATTGTTCAGGGCGAACGTTCGCTCGACGCAATCGTGGAATGCAAGACTCGGCTTGTGATTGTATTTACGGATGGACCGCAGTGCCGCGTCCAAATTGGAATCGCTGACTAGCGGGCCGAGACCGCAGATCTCAGCCAGATACTGACCGAGTAGCTGATCGATCAAGCATCCATCCCCCACCTGATACTCGGGCTTCTCAGGATTGTCGGCACCCATGCCGCCCCGAAGACCCGGGGCGATCTCATTCGCAGGGATGCCGCGGACTTTCTGAACGTAATAATCGCCATTGAATAGATTCGCGTCAATCCATTTGCTGCCGCTCTCGAAGAGCCGGCGGCACTCAGCAGCAAACTGCTGGTCCCCGCTCGCATTCGCCATCTCCTCCGATGCCCGTAGCGCGCCTAGATAGTAGATGCCGCATAAGGGGTTCGGTCCATAAAACTCCACGTCGTAAGTATTGTGTTGCACTCCCTCCATGACTCCATCGCGGTTGGCGTCCCAGCCGCCCGGTATCCAGCAGAATGACATCGCCTTCCTGGCCTTCGGCCAGAACTCTTTCAGAAAGCCCGCGTCACCGGAAAGCTGCCAATCCAGATAGACCTTGATGATCTGGCCCATTTGACCGTCGGCGGCTGCGAAACCGATTCGCTCGATGCCATCCGGAAGCGCCTGGCGAAAGTACATTGCTCCGCGCTCGTCCATCGAATAGCCAAATGCGGCGCGGCGCAGCGATCGAGAAAACGACGGGAACAAATTGGCCGTTGCGGTCTCGTAGTTCCAGACGTGCGTGCAATTGCCATGACAGCAACCTATCTGGTCGTTGATGCCCTCAAACCCATGAAACTCGCCGTCAGCCGTGCGAAAGCAGGTTTGCGTTACGAGCGTCGAGAGATTGGCGCTCGCGGCCTCCTTCACTACCGCGGGAACCGTCGAATCGCGGAATGCGGCGGCAAACCGGCGAGTTCGCACTTCTAACGGCTCCAGAACTCCCGTCGCGTAAGACGCCGCGGCCCACGCGTCCGTATAACGTGTCGCGTACCAGTTTCCGATGATCGTCTTCTCATGTCCCTTGGGCGCCGTCCAACCGCAAACGCTCCGGAGTGCGATTGGGAAAATGCCAGGCAAGGAGAAAAGCGCATACGGCTTCCTGACGCGGCTTAATATTATGTTTGACGCAAACCGAAGCTACCGGACCTGTGCGTCCGGCGTTAGGCGAAAGTTGGCCATCGTCAGAAAAATCATCCCAGAACAGAAGAGGGCTGGTCCACCAGCGTGCGGCCGGCCAACCCTTCAAAATGGAAATATCGCCGCCATCTCTTTCAAGAACGGCCAGCACGAAGCTGCCAAACGCAGGGTCTTTATGATCGAGC
>JBAUZG010000027.1:0-61420 GCA_049585195.1 Bryobacteraceae bacterium
GGCAACGGTTTCGACGCAGTAAAGCAATTTGCGGAGACTAAGCCCGATCTCTTCTTTCTCGATGTGCAGATGCCGAAACTCGACGGCTTCGAGGTTCTTGAATTAATCGATTCCAACGTTGCCGTAATTTTTGTTACTGCATACGATGTCTACGCGATGCGCGCCTTCGAGGTGCACGCGGTCGATTATCTGCTAAAGCCGGTCGCGCCGGAACGATTCGAGGCGGCGCTCGAGAGAGTGAAGCAGCGCCTCGGAAAGCAGATGCCGCGCGCCGCCGATCTGCGGGCGGCTGCAAGCGCGCCCGGCGCGCGCCTTGACCGGTTGGTCATTAAGGACGGCGCGAAGATTCACATCGTGCCTCTTGCCAAAGTCGACTATTTCGAAGCCCAGGACGACTATGTGGGCATTCACACCGAGGGCAAGACCTTCCTCAAACAGCAGACGTTGTCAAAACTCGAAGCGATGCTGGACCCTGAACGATTCATCCGCGTCCATCGCTCGTACGTAATTAATGTCGAGAAGATCGCGCGGCTCGAGCCCTACAGCAAAGATTCGCGTGTGGCAGTGCTGATGGACGGGACGCAATTACCGGTCAGCCAAAGCGGACTCGCAAGGCTCTCCAAGGTATTTTCAGCGTAGGCTTGACATGCAATAACCGGCTGATGATCCTAACCGAGCCGCGACCGCCAGGGAGCGGTCTTGCGGGCAGGGGCGCACAGAGCGGGTTATTGAACTGCCGGTCGAGCAGCCGCTAGCCGGAGTGCGTCCATTTGAGCTTTGTCGGTCCATGCGCAGACATCCGAGATCTGTGATGTCGAAACCCGAGCTTGTGGATGCATCCACAAGTAGGCATGTTTCGGCATTGCTCCCGAGAGAAGATTCTCGCAGATCCCGCTGAATCCCGCAGCCAACTGTTCCGGGCCTTTCTCGCGGAGGCTCTGCCAGTCGGAGAAGTTCATATGTTCGCGAGCCTTCGTCACATCCTGTACGAGAAGCAGTGACGCGACGGGCGTATGCGCGTACCACGGCCACCGGGTTTCATTCGAGTGGCAGTCGAGACAGGCGCTCCTGAGAGTGTTTTCAACTGGCTTGGGAACCTGGACCTGCGAGAACAAACTTCTTGAAGGCGCCGTCTGGGGATTCGACGGAATTCGAGTGGAAAACGCGCAAGCCGTTACCACGGCGCCTACGAGTAAAATTTGGCGGCGCGATAGCTGCATTTGCGCCTGCCTAGCGGCGGCTCCCCACCAGGGCGACCAACTCCTCGATCACTTCTTCGACAGCATGAGACCGGTTGCGGAGCGTTTCGGCTACCGTGTGCGTTTTTTCGGCTTCCTCGGCGCTCTTCTGGCCGATGTTTCCGATGTAGGCCAACGATTGAGTGATTTGCTGAATGTTTTCGTTCTGCAGGCGCGAATTCGAAGCAATTTCGTCGATAACGCCGTGGATACGATGCGCTTCTGAAATCGTGTCGGTCAGCGCCTGTGCCGCCTGCTCGCTGATCTCGTAGCCTTGCTTCGTTTTTCGAACGGAAGCCTCAACCAGGTCGGCGGTCTGCCGCGCGGCATCGGCGCTGCTCTTGGCAAGGTTTCGCACCTCGTCGGCCACTACGGAGAAACCGAGACCCGCATCACCGGCGCGCGCCGCTTCGACTGCGGCGTTCAGAGCCAATAGGTTCGTCTTAAATGATATGTCGTTGATGACCTTGATGATGCTCAAAACCTGATCGCTTGAATTCTGGGCTTCTTTCGTCGCCTGCACCAGCCGTTTGATGGCATCGGACGCGTGATCCGCGTTTTGAACGGCTTTCGCCGAGCATCCCTGAGCGAAAGTCGCATGTTGATCGTTCGTCTTCAGGCAGGAGGCAAAGTCGCAGACCGTGCTGTCGATCTGCTCAATAGCGGCGGCGGTCGAGGAGACGCCTTCTGAAAGCACCCGGCTTGCTTCTGTCATGAGATTAGTCGAATCTTGGGCCGCCGTGTGTTCCTGATTGAGGCGGGAGACGACATAGTTCATGCGCCGATTAATAGACTTGGCGAGGAAGGCGAGGCAGGCTGCGACAACCGCCAGTCCAATCAGCAGTGCGCCCAGAATGTTGCGTAATGAACTTACATTGCTCTTCTGCAATTGCGCTCCGGCCGCCTTTGCCTCGGTTTCAGCAAGATCCACAAGCCTTCGCACGTAAGCTTCGTATTTTGCGCGTTGCGGCTCATAGGTTCCGAAATAAAGCTGCTTGGCCTTGTCCGTTTTGCTATCGCCGACTGCTTCGAGAACGGTTGTGTCGATATCCCGCAGAACCTTCGCGTCGAGATCGCTCATCTGATCGATCGTGCGGCGGATTTCGGCGGAATCGCTCAGGGTCCTGATGTTCGCGATCACCTTCTGATTCGCGTCATATGCCTTGATTTTTCGCATATTCGACGTTGGATTATCAGGATCCAGGATCATCGTCTTTGTGGCATCGTCCTGCGTGAGCAGAAGCGATAAGGACGTCAACGCCAGCTCTTTCAATTTCTGCGCCCGGATGAGCGGAGTGGCGTTCTCGCGCAGACTCCTCCACGTGGTGAGCGAAATAATCAATCCCATTAGAGCTAATGGAACTAGCGTGAGATACATTCGCTGCGCTAGGGTGAGCCGTTTCATCTTAGTATTACGTCGTGGATACCTTCTTACTTGCTATTTCTTGACGGTAACCATCAGTTTCATCTTCGGATGAATGGAGCACCGTACTTCTGAAACGCCTTCCTTCTTAAACGGCACGGTAGAAGAAGCGCCAGGGGCTTGACGCCGCAAATCGAACTCCATGCCCGGCGTCATTGAAAAAACGTTGTGGGTAACTTCGTCAGCGTTCTTGAACGTAACTGTGTCGCCGGGTTTGACTGTAATCTCGGTTTCCGAAAAGCTTCTGTCCTTCTGAACGATCTCGTGATCGGCGGCGGCGGCGATCGAACAGCCGAAAACAGCGGCTGCAAAACAAATCCTGAGTGAACGGAGTTTCATGGGGCGCTCTTACCTGGGTAATGCCGGTATTGTCGCGGGCTTCTCGACACTTGTCAGCGTCCGCAGAAACTCGAATAGGTCCGCCTTCTCATCGGAAGTGAGATGAAGGGGATGAACTTCCGGCGCGAGGCTCGCGCGCTGCGCCTTTCCACCCGCGTCGTAGAAGTCGATAACTTCCACTAGACTCGACTCGGAACCGTTGTGCAAATATGGCGCACGGAGAGTCACGTTTCGTAGCGTGGGAGTCTTGAAGGCGTGTTGCATGGCCTCGATCTTGACGAGCGCGCCACGGCCGAGGTCGTCGTCGTTGACTCCAATGTCGTGGAATCCGGAATCGGTAAAGTTCCAGCCTGAATGACACTGGGCGCACCCGGCTTTGTGATTAAACAGATCAAATCCGCGCTTCGCCGGTTCGGAAACGGCGTGCTCATCGCCGGCAATCCAGCGATCGAACGGCGCTTGCCCGGAAACGACGGTGCGCTCGAACGTCGCGATGGCCTTCGCAATCGTTTCTTCCGAAATCGGTTCGCCGGGATAAGCCTTGTCGAACAGAGGCTTATATCCGGGAATAGAAGAAATGCGTTCAACCGCCTGTCCCAGCGGCTGATTCATCTCGGCCGGCGATTTGATGGGGCCGAGCGCTTGCGCCTCGAGCGAGTCCGCGCGCCCATCCCAGAACATCAGCTCCCCATAGGCGGCATTCAGAATGGTGGGCGTGTGACGTTTCAGCCCCTTCATGCCATCGCCGATGCCCTTGGGCAGACCGTCACCCCACGCGAATCCGGGATTGTGGCAGGTCGCGCACGAAATGAATTTCGAGCCTGAGAGCCGAGGATCGAAGAACAGCGTTCTCCCCAGAAGCTCGCGTGCCTCGGTATACGAGTTGGCAACAGGAAATTCCGGGCCTGCCGGGCGGAGATACTTCTTCATGTATTCCGCGCGATCGGAATAGGTGTAGCCGCCACCGTTATCCCCGGGTGTAGCGGCATGGCCGATCCACGGCCCGAGCAAGCATGATCCGGCCAGGACCGTGGCGCCAGCGACGAATCCCAGGCCGGCGCGCCTCGATCGAGTAATCCAATTCATTCTTAGTACCCCTGCTGCACGCTGTAAGTCTTTCTACGCCATGAGAAGAGTCGGCCATCCCCGACTCTCGTCTCATCAGTTGGCGTGCCGAAAATTCTGTAGCAGGTCGTACGTAACCGCTAAGTGGAAATGTCCATTGTTCGGCAAATAGTAGTTATTGTCCACGCCGTGGTCGAACATTGGCGAGATGGTGAAGCCGCGGATCGGGTGCACTGCCGCGGCGAAATACGCGCGGCGCCCGTGAAAGAACGCATCGTCGTTCAGATCGCCGTAGTTACGATCAATCGCCGCATAGCCCGCGGTCAGGCCGAACATCTTGTTAAGCGATTTGGAGACGCTAACGTTGCCGCCGAATGCCGCCGTATAGTTTGTTCTTTCATATACGTCCACAATGGCTTTGTCGACGACGCGAAATTCCGGCACATCGGCCCGCAACGCCTGACGCAATGTACGTGCGCCCGCGAGGTTCGTATAGTCCGCGGAAGCCGTCAACTTCTTTGAAATCTTTTTGAGAACCAGATATTGCTGATAGTTGTTCTGCCAAAGCGTGTTGGCGCGGTCCCAAACGTCCTGTGGCCCTTATCGGCGGCGTCCAGGGTTGCTCAACAGAGGGGAAGGAGACTTCTGCAGGTTCTTACCGGTTACGACTTTTCTGAATGAAGGTGGCGAGCAATCAGCCGCCAGCCAGCAATCTGCGAAAAATACCGAGCGCAAAAACTCAAAATGGCCGTGCAAGCCGACGGCCATCCTTGGTATTGAATTGGGTTAGGGCAAGAGAATCAGCTAACCGAAGCGGTCCGATGACGGGCCAGGATCTCGTTGATCTCATCTTTCAAGTGAAGCTTGAGCTTTTTCAACCGATGTTGCTCTAGATCCTCAGCCTCTGTGACATGACCCTTGGACTCGATGTCATCGATCAGCCGTGAGTACTGCGCATGCTGCTCGCATAACGTACGAAAATGCTCGTCCGTCGCGAACAGATGCGCTCTCAAATCATCTTGCGTGTGGTTCTCCATCAGGTAATCTCCTTCTGATTCTGAGACACCACGCCGAGTCGAAATGTGGTTTGGTTCTGGCCCGGTGGGTGCGATTGAATTTTGCATCACACGCGGCTCGCTTCGCCGAAAGCAGCCGCACCCAAAACTTAGCACTCTTTCGTTTTCATGACAATAGCCGTCTCAACCGGATTCGAGTAATATTCGGGGCGTTTTCCAACCCTCCTGAAATGCAGAGACTCGTACAAGCGCTGGGCCGCGAGATTCGACTCGCGGACTTCGAGAAAGAAGCTTCCTCCACGTCTAAGTTCTTGCTGAAGCAAGATTTTGGCGATACCGTTGCGGCGCCAAGCCGGATCTATGGCCAAATTCAGAATCTCTCGCTCGCCCTGCCCGTCTCGATTACCAACCAGCTGCCGTGAGACCAAAAATCCCGCAATTTGACCTTCGATTTCAGCAACAAGGCAGTCGTACGTCTCAAATTCAGCTAAATTCCAGGGATTATCGGAAAAACAGGCCCGCTCGATGTCGATGATTCGATTCAAGTCGGCGGCTTCGGCGCGCCTCACGGTTACCGGTAGTCGCGCCGTGGTCATTCGAAGTGAATCGCCACGACATCGCCTGAAGTGCCAAGCTCTTTATCGAGCCGGCTCTTGTAGGTGAGGGTTATCTTAGGCGGCGGCTGCTGGATACCGCATCCGAGCGCGGTTTTCGTGCCATCGATGGCCACTCGCGACGGATCGGACACAAGAAGCGCCATGGTCTTACCCTTGCCGGGTTTCACCCAAAGCCGGGCGCGCTGATCGAGGCAATCAACACGAACAAGACTCGCCTCGAGTGGATGCTCACCCGCATTCCACCAGGGCAGAACATCCTTGTTTTCGGCCGAACCGCTCGAGCCACCGTTCGCTGTGTTTGCCCGCTGTTCCGCCGCCCGAATCCGCGCTGTCTGGTCTGCCTGGAGCCGTTCATCTTCGGCATGCGCCGCTTCCTGGGCGTCCTTTTTAGCCTTCTCTTCCGCATCGAGCCGCTGATTTTCGAGATCCTGCCGCCGCTTCTGAACGCGTTCGCGCTCATCCGGAGTGGCGGCGGCATCTTCAGCGCGGATCCAACTATTCTGCGCGGCAATACCTTTGCCTTCCCCCGACTGAACCTCGGCCAGTGATTGCCAAAGTGCAGACGAGCGCGGGTTCTTGTTACATGCTTCGAGGAATAAGGCCTCTTTTTCGGCGGGCTTACTGGCGAGTTCAGCCAGCTTCGCCGGCGGCAGCCACCACTTCGGATTTAACTCCCGAGCCGTTTTCAAGAATCCAGTCGCTTCCGCGGCAGGGCGGTTTTCGGCGGCTTTCGCGTAGACCCAGGCGCTCTTGCTCCCGGCCGCTATCGCTCCATCCAGATATTCGCGCGGGTCGCCTCCACCTTCGACCACAAGCAGCGCAAAACCTTCTTGTGCCAGCGATTGATATCCCGCCGTTCCGGCAGCCTTATACGCCTGGTCGGCAAATCGGCTGTCGGTTTTCAGCTTCGTGTCCGCCAGGTACAGTTCAGCAAGAGGCGAATCGAGCGGGTGTTCGCCAAAATCGCGTTTCGGGTCGAGTGGGCGAGCTGAAATAGTCACTGCATCGGCGCTGCCCGAGTCTAAATGCGCCGCTGCCTCCTGCTCGAGCGTCTTCGAGTCGTGTCCGAATGCGTTTGCTTCCGCAACTTCGAGCAGCGCTCCGCCGCGCAGATCGTTAATAAACACCGAAAAGCGCGCCGAATATTCCGTCTTGGTTGCGAACAAATGGATGCGCGCCCAATTGAGATCGGGGTGGGCCGGCCGCTTCGCCCATGTCACCTTTGTTCCGTGCGCTTCGAGGCCGCTAAATAGAAGAGGAAGTGTCGAATCGACCTGCTGCGGCAGCCGCGCCGTATTCGCTTCGAGCAATATCCTGGCAACTTCCGCTAAAGGTGCCTCGTCGCCGGGCTGGATCGCTGCGATGTATTGCGCGTGGGCTAAGCGGACTGTCGCGGACGCGCCCTGCGCCTGTTCCGTGACCAGCACGCGAAACGGCCAGGTTGCTTCCAAGTCTTTTGTTTCGAGCATTCCTCCGACGATCCAACGAACCTGCTCCAGATTCGCCAGCACTTGCCGGGCTTTCGCTTGATCCCGGTCATAATCGACGCGAAAGGGCCCTATATTCAACTCGGACCAATGCTCCCGCGCGGTTGTATTCCGAGGGAAGAGCAGGAACGCGGCGAGTGGAATCCAGCCCATCCACCAGCGGCGCCGATTCCTAACCATCGAGGTACGCACTGTTTCCCCTAAAGGAATCCTCTACCGCTTGCTAGTGTATCCCCAGGTGGCTGAAGATTAAGCCGGACGGTACAGTGTTGCGCCCATTCAAAAATTTCACATTTTCTTGACTAGTGTTTGTAAGTCAACAGAGCTAAAGTCATGCATAGAGGCTTCGCGTCATGGATTCCGCTGCGGCGGTGCAAGTTCAGAGCAAGAAAATCGATCAGGAAATCTGGCCGGATGACGTGTTGGTGCGCTCCTGCCAGCGAGGCGACAACCACGCATTTACTGTATTGATGAAGCGGCACCATGGTTCAGCGATGAAGCTCGCGCTCTCGATACTTCGCGATAAGGCCGATGCCGAGGACGAAGTGCAGAATGCATTCTGGAAGGCATATGAGCATATAGATCAATTCCAGCAAGATGCAAAGTTCAGCACTTGGCTCACCCGGATTGTAGTGAATCAGTGCCTGATGCGGCTGCGCCAGACTCGGCGAGTCAAGTTCTACTATATGGACGACACGGCCGTGGGCAATGAGACGGTGACGCTCGATCTTCCGGACGAGTCTTTGAGTCCCGAACAACAGTTAGGCCGAGCGGAAGTGGGCGAAGTTCTACGACGAGAGATTCGGCGCATTCCGCCCTTGCTGCGGCGCGTGTTTTTGCTTCGCGACGTCGAGCAGCGGCCGATGCCGGACGTGGCGGCCGAACTCGGAATATCGGTCGCTGCCGCAAAGAGCCGCCTACTGCGGGTGCGAGGCGAGCTGCGAAACCGGCTGCAGAAACACTGTGCGCGGGTCGGCGCCGCCAGTCTCGTGGCCCCTTAAGCCCCAAGCCCGCGCGGCGAGCGAAGGGAGCCTTCGGACGATGCGGTATATGCCACATCCCGTCGTTCGAGGAGATTGCAGGCCACTACAAATCGAGGGTTAACTCGGGAATTTCCGCATTGGCTTCCCATGCGGCACGTTGCCGGGGCGCCGAACAGCAGAGCAAAACCTCGTCATGGCCGCGCAAAGCGAGCGGCTCTTCGACATAGTTGACGGCGCCGCTGATGATGCGTGTCTTACAGGACCCGCAGATACCCGAACGGCACCCGAAGGCAGGAGCGAGCCCAGCCTTTTCCGCAAGCTCGAGGAGGGTACCGTTTCCGGGCTGCCATATTGCTTCGACCGTCGATCTCACAAAGCGCACGCGCACTGAGTGAATACCTGTTTGGTCAGCAGGCACAGCACCTTTCTTCGGAATTTCGGGTTTTAGCACGGTCCCCGGACCGAAAGACTCGTAATGAATGCGTTCTGAACGAACACCGATTCCCGTCAAGCCGGAATACAGCGAATTCATAAACAGCGATGGGCCGCACAGATAGAAATCAAAATCGCCGGGAGGCCCGAACCTTCTCAAGAGATCGATCGTGATGTGTCCGTGGCTGTCGTAATCGACGCCCCTGTGGTCGGTGCTCGCAGGCTTGCTGTAGCAGACATGCACATTCATGTTCGGGTGCTCCTCGGCAAGGCGGCGGATGTACTGGCGAAACGCATGAACCCGGCTGTTTTGGGCGCCGTGAATAAAATAAATGGGTCGCCAATTTCGAGTGGCGTGGCCTTCTTGAACGATCTGTTCGGCAAACGCCACCATTGGCGTGATCCCTACGCCTCCGGAGACAAGAACCACCGGGCGAGAGCTGGAACGATCGAGCACGAACTTGCCTCTGGGCATCATGGCTTCGACTCGAAAACCCGCTTTGCCATGCTCATGAAGGAAACGAGAGACAAGGGCGTTTTCGTCGCCGCGCCGGATCGACAAGCGATAGAACTCCGGGTTGCAGCGAGTAGAAAGCGTGTAGGTCCGCAGAAGCGGCTTCGCCTGTCCAGGCATCACCGCTCTGATGGGCAGAAACTGACCCGATTCCCAGGCATAAAGTGGCTGGCCATCGGCGCGCCGCAGATAGAACGAGGTAATGTCTTCGCTCTCCGGTTCGACTTTGATTATCTCGAGCTCGATATACGCGTTGCGCTCGTTGCGCGGAGCAATCGAAGGCGCGGAGTTCACGGAAACCAACGTTGATACAGGCGCTTGTTGTTTGGGTACCGCAGACCCGCCGTTCAGAGCCTCAACAACTAATTTCTGAAAATGGATGCACAGATGCTCGCTGTTCGTCAGGAATCGCCCCTGGTCGGGAATGCCTCCCAGCAAGCCTCGCTGAACTGAGTTGGTAAGCACGTCGTCTTCGTAACCGACCTGTTTATTGAAAGCGATGAGATCTTTTGCGAATTGATCCGAAACGCCCGGCCCAAAATACTGCTCCGAAAAGCCCTTGGTTCGATTGGGTCCATCGGGAACCCAGACATCCACAGATAAATTCGGGAATCCGGGATTAATGTTGATGGTCATATTCGGCCACAACAAGTGGTACTGCGCTTGGGCGACCTCCCCACGTGCGTCGTAGGTTTCCCTGGCCGCCTTTCCATTAAGCGCAGACTGGCGAACATGCCCCACCTGACTGGCGAACCAGCCATGCGTTGTGAGATGGTAATTTTCCGGCCTTACGTCAATCGCGGCGCTAAATCCCGGATGCGCTACGGCGCAGTGGTAACACTCGAGATAGTTCTCGAGCATCGTTTTCCAGTTCGCCTCGGCGCGCCATTCTTCCCGGCTATACAGCTGCAGACTCTCGAGATCGATCCCGCTGTCGGCGATGATATCGAGCAAACGGCCGAAGTATGAGGCAAGCGGCGCTGCATTTGCATCCAGGTTTGCGAATACGAATGGGCCTAACGTCTCCACCCTCAGCGGCAGCAGGGGATAATCCTCCAACCGGAAGTTTTGCTCCGCAGCCGAGCGAGGCGCGCGCTTCAGACAACCTGTAAGATCGTACGTCCAGGCGTGATATCCGCACTGCATCATCGTGGCGTTGCCCCGATCCTTCATGACCTCATGTCTTCGATGCCGGCAGACGTTGACGAAACCCGCCAGACCCGCCGCGTTTCGAATCACAACGGAGGGAACCTCGCCCACGTATCCGGTGATGTAATCGCCAAGATGCGAGAGCTCGTTAGCAGGTCCGATGTAGTTCCAGGTTTTTCTAAAGACTTGCTCGATTTCGCGGGCAGTAATGGAAGAGTCGGTGTACCACCGCGCTGGGAGAGACTCACCGCGCTCGAGTGCCGCGATCAAACTATCAGGTTCTTCAATGCTCTGGCTCATAACAATGTTTCTCCTTTAAAAGATCTATGCGGATGGAGGCGCTCGTTCGCTTTCTGGTGCTTCGCGGGCTCTCCGATCAGGGGGATGGACACAAGCAATACGACGCTGATGCATAGCAGCGCGCCCAAGAATCCTAGCGAGCGAGCCGCTGTCGAGGCCAGCCCCGCAGCTGCCAACATGCCGAGCGAGTAGACAATGTTGTATAGGGCATAAGCCGCGGAATAACAGGACATTCCGGCTCGGTCGACCGCGTTGCCCAGTTCGGCAGAGGCCGGGTTCAACATGAATGCGAATGAGATGTAGACCAGCGCGACTACCAGGCAGACCAAACCGGCTTGCCTGAGCATCGCCAATAGGGGAAGTGTTCCAGCCATTCCAACTGCCCCTAGTGTGATGAGCTTATTAATCGACCATCGCTCCGAGACCCGGCCCACTATCGGCGCGCTCAGGCCATAGACGAGAGTCGAGACGGTGAAAATCAGGCCGGTCGCTCCCAATGTCACGCCATCGCGGGCCAGCCGCGCGGGCAGTAGCGGTTCAATAACACCTACTGCAAACGCGGCTAAAGCTACTGCCAGCGCTGGCACGGCAACCGACCTGTTCAGCAACAGGCCGCGAATTGAGCCCGTCTCTTGTTGGGTGCGCCGTTCGGAAGGAATGATGAGCACGATCAGCAAAGCGTTGATTGCAAGCAGTGCGCCAGTGATCAGAAATGGCAGCTTAAATCCGCCAACATGCGAGAGCACCCCGCCAGCAATTGGGCCGAAGACTGAACCGGCTGTGCTCCCGGTGAATGCGTAACCAATCGCCTCGACTCTGTTTTCGACATAGTGCGCCGCGATCAACGATAGGCCGGCTGTCCAGAGCGCAGCGGAAGCCGCGCCTTGGCATAGCCGGGCGAGAAGCAAGATTCGGAAACTGAATCCGAAGCCGAAAAGCACCGTTGCAGAGGCAGCCAAAGCCACCCCGCACAGAACGATCGATCGCCCGCCGAAGCGGTCACCCAGATAACCGAATACCGGCGTCACCGCCAAAACACTGATTGCATACGCGCCATAGAGCCATGCCAGTTGTTCCTCACTGTTCAACCCCGCGGGCGAATGCGTCGCTAATGGAAGAAAAATTCCATACAGAAAGTAGTCGATAAAAAGCGAAAACGCTACCACGGCGGCCAAGGGCCACTGAGCGCGTATATGCACTTTGCTGAGCATGACTCTGATTAATAAAGCGCGAACAAGTCCAGACTGGGATCAAACCTGCGGCATCACTCGAGTCCGGTCGCGGCCTGGGTGATGACTCGCCGCATGACCCTACCGCCCATGACCGGGCCAACAGCTGGCCCTCCTCCGCATGCTCGGCCGTGAGGAGCACAGTAATTACGGTCCTACCGCGGATACGGGTGGCCTGATGCAAGACCACGCCCCGACCCGAATTTGAAACGTCAGGGCTTCGGTTCGGGGCCGCTTGGCTTATCGCGTTTCGCTTGCGGGGGGTAGCGCCTCTTGCAGGGCGCTCAAGTACTCCACCAAGGTGGCGTCCAACCGCTGGTGCGTGAAGGTGTGGAACGGCTTGAGGTCTTCGCGCATGGACGCATGTTCAAGCGCATCGAGATAGGTTTTTCGATCTTCGGGCCACACGGCAACTGGCGGATACCCACCACGAAGCAAAAGCAGGTTCATCAGCAGCCTTGCCGTGCGTCCGTTGCCGTCTGTGAACGGATGGATTGCGACGAGCCGGAAATGGGCGTCAAAGCTGGTCGCCGCTTCCGGCGCGGCCTTGGCAAGCCATTCGCCGTACTCCTTCATCACGCCCGGAATTTTCACGGCGTTCGGAAACACGACAGGGGAACCGGCGATGCGGCGGGGAAGGGTGCTGTAGATACCGCCGATTTCGGGTTGGCTGCGGAAAACGATGCGCCGGTGAAGCTCGCGCACGATCGTTTCATCGACGGGCGTTGTCTTTGCCGCAAGCTCACGCATCCACAGCACGGCGTTGTAGTGGTCAAGGGCCTCAAGATGATCGCGCAACGGCTTCCCGCCGACCGTAATGCCATGCTCGATAAGCTCCGCCGTCTCGCGCAACGTCAGCGTGTTGCCCTCGATGGCGTTGGAAGTGTATGTCAGGTCAACGTCATAGGATTTTTGCAAGGCAAGCAGCGCCTCTCGCGATACGGGCCGCATCGCGTCGAGCCGCTGTTTCTTCGCGGCGATAGAGGTCAGAAGCTCATCCATGACGTTCAACAGATAGCACGGGCTGAACGCTCGCACAAAACCCTAAAATCGCGTTTGGTTAACGGGGCGCAAAGGAACCTTTACGCCCCATCCGGGGGCGGCTCTTTTCCGAGTCGCTGGTAAATGCGGCGTCTCTTCGGCGCTGTCGATCTCGCCGCGCGCGGCGCTCTCCATGTCGGCAGTGGTCTCGGGTGAAACTGTCAAACCCTCAAGCTCTTGTTGCGCTATCGCGTCGGCCACGGCTCGCATGTTGCGGCGGATTTCATCGTCGGTCAGGAGGGTCCATTGGGGGGCGCTGTTGCTGTTTCTTGAAATTTCAGTTCCGCCCATAAAGCGCGAATGAACATGCGCACATCTTTAACGGCATGCTTTCAGTCATCGGAATTAACCGGATACTTGCACCGCCGATAGAAGCAGGCGCGAATACGTTGACGGCAAAACTGCGCGTAATCTTGCATGTGTCAATCGTCTCAAATTGGAAGAGGCGCGTGTCACGTTCCACCCTTTATAAGATGCGGTTGGCGCACTTGCCGATGTTAAGTGCCGGGGGATATGGTGACGGATAAGCCATACACCCACGGAGAGGGGAAGCGATCATTAATGCGGGAGGTAGACAAATGAGCAAAGTTTGGTTCATCACCGGTGCCGGGCGCGGGATGGGCGTCGATATTGCAAAGGCGGCTCTGGCCGCAGGCCATAATGTAGTCGCTACCGGGCGCAATACTGACAAGGTGGCGGAGGCCTTGGGAAAATCCGTCAACCTGTTGATCGGGAAGCTCGACATCACCAAGCCCTCCGACGCTGAATCCGCCGTTAAAGCGGCTGTGGACAAGTTTGGCCGCATAGATGTGCTGGTCAACAACGCCGCAAACTTTTATGCGGGCTTTTTTGAAGAGCTGACGCCGGAGCAGATGGAACGGCAGCTGTCGACCAGTCTTATCGGCCCCATGAATGTCACCCGCGCCGCTCTGCCGGTCATGCGCAAGCAGCGTTCAGGCCTGATAATCACGATTTCCTCGACTGCGGGCCTGATTGGTTTTGAATTCGGTACCGCCTACGCCGCATCGAAGTTCGGTCTTGAGGGCTGGATGCAGTCACTACAGGCCGAGGTCGAGCTGTTTGGCATTGATACGATCACTGTCAATCCGGGCTTCTTTCGCACCGAGCTTTTCACTGAGGAATCGACCAATTTCGCAGAGCGAACCATCGAGGATTACAACGAGCGCAGAGCGAAGCAAATGGAATTTTGGAAAGGCTACAACGGTCAGCAGTCTGGCGATCCCGCCAAGCTCGCACAGGCATTGACTACAATTTCAAGTCTGGACAAACCGCCGCGCCGTTTCATGGCAGGAGCAGATGCCGTTGAGACAGCAGAAAAGGTGGCTGCAACGCTTCAGCAGCAGACCGATGCCTACCGTGAGCTATCTTCTTCCCTCGCATACGATAACGCGTAGCCGCTCGGTGCGGGATGAAACTAAGGACTACCTTAAAGCGTTCCTGCCTGAACAGTAGTGGCAATTCTGTTCAAAATCCGTGGGGCGAAAAGGACCGATACTGTTGAAAAACTCGACTCACCGTTAGCCACGTGCAGAATCTGGATATTGTTCCAGGTGAAACACGAGTTGCCTGGCTGACGCCCGAGAAAGGACATCAATTTTCAGAACAGGTCACCGACGGGCGGAAATGTCAGTATGAGGCTCAGGACGAGCAGTATCAGAGCAATCGCGTTAAGGCGGCCTGCGGCAACAGTCTTTTTCCGCCAACTGCACTCCAATATCGCCCAAGTGACGAGCCAAACAAGAATGGCAACCGTGGTTACGCCTGAAAGAGGCCCCGTTGGTTTGTAGAAAACAAGGCTGCGCTGGATGAGGGCCGATTTATCCCCGAGGATGGCAAGGACTGCCAGAACGAAGCAGCCGACCCCAGCCGAGAAAATGGCGGCTGCGCCGGAACCATTTGTCAGGGCTGGATTACCAGATGGGACGGCATTGTACGGCGTCTTCATTTTGCTTCTCCTTGACTTAATTGGATCGTGATGTCGCCCCGAACCGGTGCGTGGCCGTCGATCTCTGCGCCGAAGAAACCTGCAATCCCCGCAGCAGCAAGGGAAGCCACGCTAAAGACGAGCACCGCTGCCCGAAGTTGGCGATGATTCCTAAGATCGCCGCCATACCTCATAAAGACGAACGCAACCATAGTGATTGAGATGGGGGCGAACCAAGCAACGTGCTCCTTCCACTCCATCCCAAGCGAGTGCCAACCGATGGTGGCAGGGCTGGACATGAGCAGGTGTTGCGGAAACATCGAGAGATCAACCGTTCCCGGCGGAGGCGCCGCGCGATACCAGGGATAAATGGCATAAGCCCCGCTGAGCGCAGCGGCCCACGCAAGCACAGCCATTGTGATCAGGTAAATGCGCATGAAGCGCTCCTGGCCGGGCGACGATTTGCGTGCAGTGGACCAGGTAGTGAATTGATAAAGCCCTACTAACGCACCGGAACATGCCAGCAAGTAGAGCCCCCCGAATCCCATGCCATGAATCAGTGTCCAGAGGGCGCGTGCTGTGATTTTGATTTCCATCTGCCGTCTCTTTTCGCGCGGATCAGCCGTGAATGGGGCCGCAAACTGCAGGTCATTCAAATCCGATTTCGTTCATCGTCCGAAATCCCGGTGTGTTCATTGGCTCTGGCAGCCAAATGTCACCCGAATCCGGTTTCTTCTTGTCTTTTCCCCATGTCCAGTACATGCCCAGATACGCATACTGTTCGGTTTGGCCGACTACTGAGTGGCCGTAGCAAAACAAAAACTGCTCGCCTGGGTGATGCTTAAAGTGATAGTAACCGCCGATGTCGATCATCGTTGACGCTTCGGTCTGGGGCGTGGCGTAGCCCTCGCGTCCATGGGAGAAGACCTCGCCTCCGAGTTCCAGTCGCTCGCCAAAGGCGTATTTCAACAGGAATGCGCCGTATGGGAAGTTGCGGTACTGGGTTTGCGAAACGATGACTTGGCCGCCGCCGCCGTCCAAAAGCCAGTGTCCGAAATTCTTTTGCAGCCACAGGGGAACTTTGTACCAAACCCTTCCCACGCCGAGGCCCTTGTTGTAGCTACCGGTCGGTATTTCGAACATCGTAAACGTGCCGATCTGCGGAATGTATTTCGATTCCTTGATGAACGCGATCTTGGCACCGAGTTCCATATCGGTGTAGCCGAAGGCGGAGGGGCCAGTTCCGCCGGGGGCGTAGATCGGATTGTTCGAAGGGTTGATGGCGCCCCAGGGCGCAATGATGTGCAGCTGCACCCTGGGAATGGCGCCCCAGTTGAACTCGAAGGCCGGACCCGTGGAATCGATTTCCGCCGGGGTTCCATCCATACCTCCGAATATGTAGAACTCGTAATGGTGCAGCTCGACCGGAACCGGATCGTCGGTTTGGAACGGAGGGCCCTGTGCCCACAGGCTGAAAGCCGCAACCGTCAAGAGCAGCAACCGCGTGAGGTGAGAGCAGTTAGGCTTACTGCCTGTGCGTTTGTCTCCGGCCTTCAGAAAACCCATCCCGCCACGGCGTTCCAGATAAATGACATTAGGACCGTTCAAGCCAAGCAAGAGCCGAATGAGAAACGTAGCTTTAGGCACTGTGGAAACGAGTGTCCGCTGATAAAATGGCATCCTAAGTAACGGGTGCCTTCGGTCGAATTCACGATATCATGGATCGTAATCGGATCTCGAAATCGAAGTCAGAGCAAAAAAACCCGACGGCCGATCGGGATTTGTATTCAGGCCTGATCCGGCTGCATGTCCTGCACCACGCCGTCGAGGGTCCGATCTTCGGTCTCGGAATGATCGAGGAGTTGGCGCGTCACGGATATCGCATCAGTCCCGGGAGTCTGTATCCTCTATTGCAACGGCTTGAAGAGAAAGGCTACCTGCGGTCGACCGAGCAGCGTAAAGGGAAATCGCTTCGACGGGTGTACCGAGCGACTCCGTTAGGCCGGAAGGCTTTAATGGCATCGAAGAGCAAAGTGCGAGAGCTGTTTCATGAACTCATTGAAGGGGACTAGCTCAACCGCCGATTGTTCGAGCTGCGGTTATCGGAAGACGGACAGCTGGGCGTGCACCAAAAGCTTGATCGCGTGTAGTCAGCCGCTCGATAAAGGTTTCCCAGTTGATTCTGTATCACGCGCGATCCGGGAGCTGCTCGCTCCCCTCACGCGCCGCGGCTGAAGCGGATGCTCCCGTTCACCGTCGAGGTGTGGATTTCCGGGCCGCCTCCGCCCAGCTGAAACGACAGATGCTTGTCGATTTTGCCTTGCAAGGTGATGGGGAAGTCGCAATGGATGCCGCCGTTCACGGTCGATGTTTCGATGTTTGCCGAGTACGCGGCTGGTATATCAATCCGGACGCTGCCGTTCGTCGTTGAGACTTCGACGCCCTGCCCATCCCACTTCGTTCCAGCCAATTCCACCTCGATACCGCCATTCACGGTAGACCCGGTCAGCTCGCCGCCCAGCCGGTTCAATTTAAGTCCTCCATTCACGCCGCTCACCTTGATTTCACCCTGGACGTCCTCGACCGTAATCGAGCCATTCACCGTCGCAGCATTCAGATTCGATCGCTTAGGCAGCCATACTTCGTAGGAAACCGACCAATGTCGATCCCGATCGCCGCGAGGGCCGTCGGCTTCTATTGCGCCAGGACCTCGCGTCACCTGTACTTGTGAGGCGAGCTGGCGCGCCTCTTGCTCCGTCGGTGCGGTGGCATGGATGCACGCGTGAACCAGCACATCGCTTCTGTCCGTTCCATGGATGATCACCGATCCATTCGGGCTGGCATGCACTCGATCGAGCGATGCCTGCGCAAGAGTCTGCTCGCGAGGCTCAGCGACCGTCGCCCGCCCATGATCGTTCCCTTCGTTCGCCTCGCACGTTCGCTCCTGTGCGTGTAACCCAAGCGCGCCGCCGCTCCACAACGCTATTGCCATCAATACCATCGCCGAACGCATGTTGTCTCCCTCCTGATTCGCGCTTTGGACGTTTCAAAGCACGCTGGCGTTTGACGGAAATTAAGCCTTTATTGAGCTTGTTGCTTGGTACGCTGGGTTACTTTTCGACGGCTGAGTGGTTCGAGCCGCGCAAATAATAACAAGCTGCCGAGGTACAAGAACACCGATAGCGCCAGCGCTTCAGAAAACAACGCGAAATTCGCCGAGACGCCGGGTTTCCGATTCACCCCCGCGTAAATCAAGGGCAGCGACGACACGGCAAGCGACGCACTTACGGTACCGAGTGTAAAGCGCCACGCGCGCCCGCATCGGGAACACGTGTAGCGCGTCGCCTTGCCTCGTCTCAGCAGATCGGAAAGGCGAATTCTCCGGAAACAAGCCGGACAGCGAGCCATCTCTTACTTGGTAAACGTTGAAAACACTGTACTCGGATGGTACCAGGGCCCAGAAATCTGTTTTAGGCGATTGCCTCAATCTGCGAACTAATCTGCTCCCATTCCGATACCGCCGCTTCGAGCCCCGCCTTTTGTTCGTTGAGCAGACCGGAAAGCCGCTGCGTCTCCTCGGCGCTTGTGAACTGCGAAAGCGATAGCTCGGTCTCGCGAATCGCGCCTTCAAGCGAAGAAATCTGTTGTTCCAGCGCCTGCGCCCGGTCCTGCATCTGCTTCACCTTTAGAGGATTGACACGCTTCGCCGCTGCATTTGGCGAGGCCGCCGGCATGGCGACCGGTTCAGCCGGTGGTACATCCGTCAGCACGTCCGCCAAAGTTGGCTCTTTTTCGGGACCCCCCTGCTTGCGCCACATATAGTCTTCGTAGTTGCCGGGGAAAATTCGGACCTCGCCGTCGCCGATCTCGAAAACCCTTGTTGCCAGCCGGTCGAGAAAATAACGGTCATGGGACACAAACACAGCCGTGCCCCCGAAATCCTTCAGGGCGTCCAACAGCACGTCCTTCGCGCGCATGTCCAAGTGATTCGTCGGCTCGTCGAGCAGCAAAAAGTTCGACGGCCGAAGCAGCATGCGGGCCAGCGCGTAACGGTTCCGCTCGCCTCCCGAAAGAATGCCAATACGTTTGAATACGTCGTCTTCGCTGAACAGAAAACAGCCTAGAAGATTTCGCAACTCAACTTGCGGCGTCCGCGGCGATGCCTCGCTCAAATCGTCGAGCAGGCGCTCGTCGGCATTCAGCGCTTTGTATTGGTCCTGGGCGAAATAGTCGGCTTCCACGTTGTGGCCCAGCGTGTATTCGCCTGAACTTAACGGCTCGAGTCCGGCCAGAAGCTTGATGAGCGTCGATTTGCCCGCGCCATTCACGCCAACGAGCGCAACGCGGTCGCCTCGCTCAATCACAAAATCTACATTCCGGAAAACGAGCTTGTCGCCATAGCGTTTCGAGACTCGCTTAAAATCCGCTACGATCCTTCCGCTGGGCTTAGGCTGGGGAAACGTGAAGTGGATGGTCTTTTCCTCGGGAGGAAGCTCGATTCGCTCAATCTTGTCGAGTTCTTTTATGCGGCTCTGAACTTGTTTCGCTTTCGTTGCCTGGTAGCGGAAGCGGTTGATGAAGGCTTCCAGTTGCTCGATCCGGTCTCGCTGGTTGCGGTAAGCCGATTCGAGCTGCGCGCGCCGCTCGGCTTTCTGCTGCAAATATTTCTCATAGTTGCCGCTGTAGAAGTGGACTCTCTTATTCCAGATCTCGAGAGTTTTGCTCACCGTTACGTCAAGGAAATACCGGTCGTGAGAGATTAAAATGAACGCATTCTCGTATCCCGTCAGGTAATCTTCGAGCCAGTTCCGCGCTTCCAGATCCAGGTGATTTGTAGGCTCATCGAGCAGCAAAAGGTTGGGCCGCTGCAACAGCAATTTCGCGAGCGCAATCCTCATCTGCCAGCCGCCTGAAAACTCGTCCGTCAAACGGGTCCAATCGTCTTTCGGAAATCCCAATCCTGTCAGCACCGCTCCGGTCTGCGCCTCGAGCGTGAATCCGTCCCGGACCCGGAATTCGTGGTCGAGCTGCATGAACCGGTCTGCAACCTGCTGGTACTCGATCGAATCTGGATCGAGTTCACTCATCCTGCCGGTGAGGGTCTCCAGCTCCCGCTCGATTTCTTTCACGGAATCGAACACGCTCAGACACTCGTCAAACACGCTACGGCCCGTCACGCGAAGCCCGTCTTGCGGCAGGTATCCTACCGCAAGTCCTTTCATCGCGCTTCTTGACCCGTAGTCGAGCTGTTCCATCCCTGCAATGATCTTCAACAGGGTGGTTTTCCCGGTCCCGTTTCCGCCGACAATACCTGCGCGCTCCTTCGGAGTAATGAGCCAGTCGAGGTTTTCAAACAGAAGCTTGGGGCCGAATCTCTTGCCGGCGCCGCTCAATTGGAGCATTTTGTGTGTTTACAGGAGGAGCACAGGGCTCTAGCCCCATTGTCGCAATCGCGCTCTTCGCCACCCTGGTGGGCCAACGCCATCCGCTTCAATCTTATGGATTTGTAATCCGTCCCCCCGCTTTGTAAACCCCCCATTTCCAAAATTCGTCTACACCGTCGATGAATCTAATGGCGGCGTCCCAGTTAATGACTGGTTTAACGGAAAACGCAGCCGCGCAGACATCCGATTTTGAATCCATCCTGCGTTTGTACCGGCCGAAAGTCTTCCGGTTTATTTTGGCTTCGACTAGAGACAAAGACACGGCGGAAACGCTGACGCAGGATTGCTTCTTTAGCGCGTACCGGGCTTGGAGTCGATTTCGCGGCGATTGCAGCGTCGAGACCTGGTTGATGAAGATAGCCGTCAATCTCGTTCGAGATCAAGCGCGCAATCGCAGGTTACGATTCTGGAAGCACACACAGATGGCCGGCAAGCCTGCTGAGGCACTGCGCGACCGGCTTTCCGATCGTCAGTGCTCGCCGGAACAGAGCGCGCTTTTAAAAGAAGAAGTCTTGGCGGTCTGGGAAGCGGCGGCTAGCTTGCCGGAGCGCCAAAGGACGGTTTTTCTGCTCCGATTTGTCGAAGATATGGACCTCGCCGAGATCGCCGCGGCGATGGGAACGAAGGAAGGCACTGTGAAAACTCATCTGTCTCGGGCGCTCCAGGCAGTCCGCGAGCGGATTGGGAGACGAAAATGAAATCACATCTCACCTCCGAACAGATTTCCGATTGGGCGCTGGGGACGCGGTCGCGTCCCGTCGCCCGGCACATCCATTCGTGCCCCGTCTGCCGAAAAGAGATAAACCGCTTTGAAGAAGCACTCGTCCACTTCCGGACTTCTGTGCGAGAGTGGACGGCCTGTCAATTCGACCCTCATTTTCAGATCCAATGCGATCGCAGTGAGCGGCATTCCGGGACCGCTGTTCGCACAGCCTGGGCACTTACCGCTCTCGTTCTCTGCCTCGTTGTAAGCCTCGCAGTGCATCGCGGTCCCCGGCAAGGCGATGAGCTGGCAAACGACGGCGATAACGCGTTGCTCAACCAGGTTGACCAGGAAGTTGCACGAACCGTTCCCGGTCCGATGGAGCCGCTGCTACGGTTAGTGGCATGGGATGGAAATTCCGTGCCGGAGACGGCAGGCGATGGCGCGGACCGTTAGCCGTTGGCGAATCGTGGGCTCGAACCTGGCGTCCCGGCGAATACCGCAAGGTCTTGTTCTGTCTTTGATAATGGTTTCCGTTTCGACAGCGCAGCCAATACTGGGTTTCCCGAGTGGCGCATCGCCGTTCGAAGATGACGCGCCGCAGGGACCGCCGCCGATGCGTCCGCATCGCGGCCCAATGAGCGGCGCCATGCGCATGGGACCGCGCGGCAAATGGTGGAGCGATCCCGCGACGGCTCAAAGGCTAGGCCTCACGGCCGATCAGCAGAAGAAAATGGACGACCTGTTTCAGGAAAGTCGATTGAAGTTGATCGACCTCAGCGCGGCGCTTCAAAAACAGGAAGCAATCCTCGAGCCCCTACTCGCCGCCGACCGGCCAGACGAAGCGAAAGTCCTTTCGCAAATCGACCGCGTTGCCCAAGCCAGGGCCGAGCTCGAGAAAGCCAACGCCCGGATGCTTCTGGGCATTCGCAATGTGCTCACCCCGGATCAATGGAAACGTCTGCAGGCTGAACCACCGAGACGCTTCCCGTCCAATAGGCATTAGATTTTACGATGAATTTTCTACTATTAAGGAGTTTAATTTGATTATGAAAAAGTGGATTTCGAGTTTTGCAGCCCTTGGCCTACTTTCCGCTGTTGGGCTATTCGCGCAGGAGCCAGCCCCGACGCATACGCGTCCAACGGCGGAACAAATGATCGCCAATCACGTTTCGCGTCTTACGACGCTGTTGACATTAACATCGGCGCAACAGACGCAGGCGACCACAATCTTCACGAATGAGCAGACCGCGATGTCAAGCATCCAGACCAGCATGAAAGCGGCGCATTCAGCGTTGAAGACCGCCATAGAAAACAACGATACTGCCGGCATCACCGCTCAGGCCACGCAGATCGGAACGCTCACGACCCAGGAAATAGAGGGCCGAGCGCAAGCGCAAGCCGCGTTCTATGCCCTCCTGACGTCCGACCAGCAAACCAAATACAAACAACTGGAGGCTTCCGGTCCGATGGGGCGCGGCTTCGGAGGACCCGGTGGCTTCGGCCGTCCGTAGGGCAACGGATGCAGGGCGGGGCTCGAAGCCCCACGCGGGCTAAAGCCCACCCTCCGCTTGGGGGGTCTTGTCGAGTTCGCGAGACTGCCGGATCATTTCGTCCAGCCAGTCGATGCCCGAATCGGGCACGCGCAGATGAACAGCGGCGTACGCCCGCAGTGTCATATTTTCCAGCTCAGTGGTCTCGTAAATAACAGGCGTGGGCGGGTACGCGCTCTCCGGCTTGGGCGAACCGGGCTGCGGTCCGGGAAACGGAAACTCTGGCGGAAAAGCCGCGACGAATGAGGCAGGCATAACATTGCCCTCCTTGCCTCAAGATAGCGTTGTCCAGGGATTGCATCAAAGCTTATTCGTCCCTCAGCGCCGCCATTGGATCGATCCGGCTAGCACGCCGCGAAGGGAGATATCCGGCTAGAAGGGCTGCAGCAACCAGCACCAGCGCAAACGTGGCGAATGTAATCCAATTGATGGCAACCACGCCGAAGAGAGCGATTGACATCAGCTTGGCGAGAAGAATAGTTAGAGGTATCCCGAAGGCGAGTCCCAAGGCAACCAGCCTCGCGGTCTGCAGCATCGTCATCCTGAGCATGTCGGAGCCGGTAGCTCCAACCGCCATTCGCACACCGATTTCGTGGGTGCGTGCGGCTACAGCGTAGGAAATGACGGCGTAAACTCCAGTGATAGCGAGTAGAAGGGCGATGGTTGCGTACTGGGTCATCATCGAGGCTGCTGCCCGTACTCCACCACGCTCATGGTTCATCGCCTCTTCCATTGTCTGCAGTTCATAGACCGGCAAATCTTTGTCGAGACGTTGAATGGCGGCCCGTGCCGGCGAAGCTGCCTGCCTCGGATCTCCTGCCGTGCGTAGATACAGGCTCGCTGACAACGGCGGCCCTTGCGTGTAGGGAACGTAAGCCGTCAAGGAATGCTCGCCGGTGAACCAGTCGTTAATGACATCTCCCGTAACGCCAACCACGGTGAGCCAGTCCCCGTTCCGGTCGAGCTTGACGCGGCGGCCGATCGGATCGATGCCCGGCCAATAGTGCTGCGCCACGGATTGGCTCACTACAATCACGCGAGGCGAATGCGGCCTATCGCGCTCGGAAATAAACCGTCCAGAATGCAAGGGAATTCGCATCGTGCTCAGGTAACGGCGGCCGACGGATAGTAGGTCGGGTCGCGGCTCATCGGGCCGCGGTTCCGGCCTGCCCTCGACCAAAAAATGCTCGGCCGATTCCTGCGTTGCCGCAACGCTCGCCGCCTCAACGCCACGAATATGCCCCAGTTCCTCGAGCGTGCGGTCGAAGAATGGCACAATTCGCGCCTCTTTCGTATATTCTGTCGCCGGAAGGGAAACCTTCATCGTCAAGACGTTCTTGGGATCGAAACCTTGATACCGATTCAGCAGATTCTGGAACGTATCGACCATCAGCCCCGCGCCGACAAGCAGCACCAGAGCCAGCGCCAGCTCGGTAACAACCAATGCAGACCGTATCCGGCTGCGAGAGTGAGATTCGCCTGTGCTGCGCTCCCGTAAAGCATCGTTCAGGTCGGCGCGTTTTTGACGGCTCAGCAATTGAGCGATGGATGGCAGGCTGCAAAGCAGGGCCGCAATCAGAGAAACGGCGATCGTGAGCACAATCACCGTTGAATCCACTCGCATATTGCGGAGGCCCGGAACGTACCGGAAGGCCTCGGGCTGTATGTTGGGCTTCACAAGATCGTTGTTCCAGCTCGCGAGGACGAGCCCAACCAACCCAGCCGTTAGCGAAATCAGCACACTTTCAGCGGCCAGTTGGCGCGCGATCTGGAGCCGGCTCGCGCCGAGCGCGGCTCTCACGGCGATCTCTTTTTGCCGGCTGGTGGCCCTCGCCAATTGCAAGCTGGCGACGTTGGTGCAGGCCAGCAGCAGGACGAATCCTGCTGCGCCGACAAGCGTCAGGACAAAATGATTTGTAACTCCCTCGGTCAGCTCTCTCAGCGGCACCACCGGCATTGTGTGCCCTCCATCTATATCGGGATACTGCTGTCCCAGCCGCGAGGCGATGGCTGAAGTCTCCGTCTGAGCCTGCGCTAGCGTTACACTCCCTTTCAAAAGAGCAATGCCAGTCAAATTGTGAGTCTTACGGTCATGCTGCTCGGCCGGCTCGAGAACCAAGGGAGCCCAAAGCTCGGTTGCGAGGGGAAAATCGAACTCGTCAGGCATCACGCCGATCACGGTGTACTTTTGCCCTGCCAATGAAATTGACTTTCCGATGGCATCGGACGAACTTGCCAGATGACTCTTCCAGAACGATTCACTAACCACAACCACCTTTGCACGGTCTGCGTAGCCGTCGTCGGCTACGAGCGGCCGGCCGACTAAAGAGTGCGTTCCGAAAACGGCAAAAAACGTCGGCGTAACCAAACATGCCCGCACCTCTTGAGGGTTTCCCGCGCCAGTAAGCGCGGCATTCAAGGCCGGAAACCCGCGAGTTGCTCAAACGAGTTGCTCTGCTTCGTCAGCTCGGTAAACGCTCCCGTCGACATTGGTCCGCGGGCCTCAGGATCTTTCGAAGGCGCGCTCCAAATCGTCAAAATGCGCCCCAAATTGGGATACGACATCGGATGCAGGATGATCGATTCAAGCGAAATGAATGCGGTTGCGTTCACGCCGATACCCAGCGCCAGAGCGAGAATAGCGACGGCGGTTGCTGCGCGGCTCCTCAGCAGCACCCGCGCTGCATATCGTAAATCCGGAAGAAAACCAATCATCGCGACACTCTTAGGCAATTGGGCTTCCGTTGCATTTCCCTGATTTTGCCCCATTTTGCACTATCGGCGGAGACTTGCGTGATTGAATCCTGGGACGACAGTGTCCGAAAACGGGAGAATCGCCTGCTACTGGCCCGCGGCGAATTCCAGGAAGAGTTGAGCGGGCTCCTTGCGCAGAGGTTTATGGGAATGAGCGAACTCGAGCGCCGCTTCCCGGCTGACATCAGACTCGATTCCGGGCCGGTCGGCAAGTTGGCATCGTAATCTTTCAAAGAACTCGTCGCCTGCTCGCGCAGAATGCCGCTCTTCCGGAAGCTCAACCACGCCTTGAAAGAACGGGTCCTGTTCCAGGAGCCAGCGCTTCACCACCCGCAGCCCGGCAAGCCGATTCCGGCATAAGTCGAAGAAATTCCTGCCGCGGCTCAGCAGCACAGGGAATTTACACTCACGCGCCAGTAAAAAAACCGATATCCGAGCCGGATTCACGAGGCTGCTTTAAGAGAATTTGCTCCCATTCCTCGCGCGGTGGCCATACGTTGGGAACCGAATCGGGCGACAGCAGGACCAGCGTTGTATCCGCAGAAAGCCCGCGCTCTACGGCGTCGAGCAAACCGTAATCGGCGCGAATCAACCCTTCGTCCTGAGCGACTGTGACCGGACAATTCAGTTCGAGAAAGCTGGCGAGTTCGCTCGCCAAAGCTGCGTCCTCGGCGGCATGGCAAAGCACGGCGGAGCGCATCGGCACTCTGCCATTTTCGCAATGGCCGTTAGAAATGAAAGAGAATGGCTGTATGGCTGCGCTCGCCGGAAAGTTGACGATCGAAGAGTTCCAGTCGAAGTACGGCCGCTTGGAACGGTCCTACGAATATTGGTATGGCGAAGCCGTCCCCAAAGCGATGCCCACCTGGATTCATGGTTTACTGCAAGGCATAATTATCAAGCTATTAATGGACGAAGGGTTTAAAGCGGGCCCGGAAGTCGAGTTGCGAATCGACCCCGACGCCTATCCGAAGCCCGATGTCATTGCGACCAAAGGCAAGGTTGAGATTCCGTATCCCACCAAGGCAGTAGATGTTGTGGTCGAAGTCTTATCGAAAGACGATCCAATGCCTTACGTGATGCAGAAATGCCGCGCGTACCAGACCTGGGGTTTTGCTTTTATCTATGTTGTCGATCCAGAAAGCCGGGTGGTGTATCAGTGGACCGGACAAGCGTTGGCAATGACCGATACTCTGACTTCGATTCCAACGATGCGTATCTGGGCCGAGCTTGATAAGGCCCTTGAGACTTAATCGGAAAACTGATACAGCCGTGGCGATTATTCGCCGCTGTCCTTCACCTTCGCCATCTGGACGTGGCTAAGCGACGTGGCATAACCCGACAAGCCTTTGTATAACGACTCGGCTATTTTTTGACGCTGATCGGCGCGCCGAAGCAATCGTTCGTCGCGCGGATTGCTGACAAAACCGATTTCCGCCAGAATAGACGGCATCGTAGCTCCAATCAACACAACGAACGGCGCTTTTTTCACACCCCGGTCGCGAGACCCGCTGTTCATCCGCGCCGACATCGTGTAGAGCGAGCTTTCAACTCGTTGCGCGAACTGGCGCGATTCCTCAACCTTCGCGTTTAAAACGGCTTTATGCAGCAAGTCGTTCAACTCGAAAATCGAGCTGTTGGATGAGGCGTTTTCGCGAGTGGCGAGATCGAGAGAGTGTTGATCGCTGGTGAAATTGAAATAGTAGGTCTCAACACCGGTCGCGCTCGGCGCCGGCGAGGAATTAGCGTGAATCGAAATGAACAAATCCGCCTTTTCGTCATTCGCTATCTTTGTTCGCTCCTCCAATGGAACGAACGTATCGGTCGATCGTGTGAACACCACCTCTGCGCCCAGACGTTGCTCGACAAGCCGGCCTAGCCGCAAGGCGACATCGAGAACCAGATCTTTTTCCATCAGACCCCGCGGACCGATCGTACCTGTATCGTGTCCTCCATGCCCAGCATCGATCACTACCTTGTGAATCTTCAGCCCAAACACGCGGACCAGCGAATGGCTGCTTTCATTCGTTCTAGCCGGCTCAATCCGGCTGGGCGAATTCGGGACGGGAATCGACTTTGCAACGGGCTGAACGGGAATTGATTTCGCGGCCGGCGGCGTCGGTGATGGCGGCGGCGCCTGTGACAAGCTGCGCCTCATAACTCCATCCCACATCAGCGTACTGCCGGGCAACGGAGTGTCTTCCTCAATATCCTTTGGCCAGGCCATCGAGGAGAACAAGTATGTAACTGGAACGGGAGGAAGCGGCGGCGCATCAGCCACTTCAAATCGACGGCTGCTTCTTGCCTGTATAGGCGATTCCGTCATCAGCGGCGCGTCCGAAACTCGGCGGATTCCGGCCCGGCTGCGGCTCGTCAAATCGCCCGGCATGCCTGGCGCTTTGGCGCGAACCTCGATGATGAGGCGGTCCGGGTTTACCAATTGCGTAGAACTAAACTCGGACGGAACTTCTAAATCGAAAACAACTCGGTTGACGCCCGGTTCGGTTTCAGCAATCCGTATTTGACGGATCAGCCGGTCGCCTACGGGGAAGATTCTGACGCCCGGTTTCTCCGGTGACGGAGGCCGAATTCCTTTCAGATCGAATACAAATCTTGGGGGTGAATCGAGTCGATCGGAACTGACTTGGTATTCCCCATTAATCTCGATGGCAACTCGGGTGACATCTCCGAACGACCAGAAACGGATCGCCTCGATGCGCGGCGAACCAGAGGCATTGGCGGCAGGCGATTGGACGCAAAGGGTTGCGGCTGCAACGACAGCGGCAGAAAAGATCCGGCGAGGGAGGCGGAGCATCGCGGCATTCTAGCGAGTGACTGATCTCAATCGCTCCTCCGTTTTATAAGCTCTCCCACTCGATAACACGCGCTTTTCCACGCTCGCGCCGATGCTAGGCGACGAAGCGGGCCTACCTCCATCCAGGCTAAAACAAAAGCGAGACACTTTGTTCTCAATTATACCCGGAATTGTCCAGTCTTCACCTGATTTTCTAGTTACCGTTTTTCCTGAATACAGATCCCGTAGCCGATGCTACCATGCTCCCATGCTGAGGGCCGGGTTTATCCTGACGGGCGGACAAAGTTCACGCATGGGTACGGACAAGGCCCTGCTCCCTTGGAGTCAAACCACTGTGGTAGAACGCCTTGCCGGGATCGCGAGAGCGGTAGCGGGCTCGGTCACCCTGGTCGGGGAACCGCGCCGTTATCGGCATCTCGGCATGCCGTGTCTGGCGGACTTGCGGCCGGGTTTAGGACCCTTATCCGGCTTGGAAGCCGCACTGTCGGCGACCGAAGCCCCATGGAACCTTATATTGGCGTGTGACATGCCCGATGTGGCTCCGGAATTGCTGGAACGCCTGTTTGCCTGTACCTCAGATTCAAACGCGCTTGCCGTACTGGTGCGCGACCAAAACTCGCGAGTGCATCCGCTCTGCGCCGTCTATCACCGGCAGTGCTTGCCCGTTATCCAGCGCGCGCTCAATCAAGGGCAGTTCCGCCTCATGAATGTCGTCGAAATCTTAAATCCAATCTACCTCGACATCAACTCGATCGTTCACAACATCAATACTCCTGAGGAACGGGCTGCGTTCTGTTCCCCCGAGCTTCAACATGGCCAGTGAAGAATATTCCCACTACATCGAATTTCGATGTGTGCAAAAAACGTTCGACCGGCCGGTGCTGAAGTGCGTCAATTTCTATGTGGACTCCGGCCAGACGCTCGCCATCATCGGCCGAAGCGGAGTCGGAAAGTCCGTCAGCCTCGGTCACATCATGGGATTCATGAAACCTGATAAAGGCCAGGTAATCGTGTCCCATACCGACATCACACATATGAGCGAGCAGGAGCTCAAGCAAATCCGGCGCAAAGTGACGATGGTCTTTCAGTCAGGCGCATTGTTCGATTCGCTTACGGTTGGCGAAAATATTTTGTTCTCGCTCGAGCTTCGCGAAGATTACGATGAACAGAACAAGGAAGATGTAGTAGCCGGCTTATTAGACATGGTGGATCTGCTGCATGTAAAGGATCTGTATCCGGCCGATCTTTCGACCGGATACAAGCGCGCCGTAGCTATTGCGCGGGCTCTCGCCGCGCAGCCCGATTGCATCCTCTACGACGAACCAACGACGATGGTCGATCCCATCATGTCGGACGATTTGGGAAACTTGATGCTCCGTTTGAAACGCCAGCTCAGTCTCACGTCCATTGTCGTGACTCACGATCTGGATTTGATGAGGAAAGTCGCCGATAGCGTCATGTTTCTATACAAAGGCGACGCCATCTATTTTGGGCCTACGTCGGAGCTCGATAAATGCGATCATCCCCATGTCAAGCAGTTTTTGGCGATGGACCGGGTGGAGATCTCGGGCCCGATTGAAGAGGAGTGACGCTAGCTCGTTTGCTCCATCCCTTGAAGTTTCAGTGTATATAGCTCGCGGAAAGGCAACTTGTTCCGCGCGCCGGCTGGTATTTCGATCTCAACGCGTGAGCCGTTGGCCTTCCAGCGGCATTCATCGCCCGTCTCAAGGATTGTGACCTTCGCCGCCGATGGTCCGGAGAAGCCATCGAGAACCACTGTCCCGTCGGGCCAGCGTGGAAGTATCGCGTAAATCGCGTCGCCCTTCGATGTGAAAAATGCGTCTACGCGTGCATAGCCTGTGGGCGGCGCGTCCACCATCTTCGCGATGTCGTACTCGGCGCGGAATTCCTTCTCTTCCATGCGGGGTACGTTGCCCTTGCTCCACTGACGACTGCGCGGCAGCGCGTGCGTGTCGTAGATGGCGTCGCCATTTGGCCGTAGCCAGTTTCCAATCCCAGTGAGCCGCTCTTCCATAATCGGCGGGACATGTCCGTCGGCGCGAGGTCCAATATCAAGCAGAAGATTGCCGCCGCGCGAAACGATATCCACCAACATCAAAACCAACTCTCGCTCGGTGTGGTAATCGTTCAACGTTTCATTACGGTTGTAGCCGTACGAAAAGCCCATCCCGCGACTTTCCTCCCATGGATGGTTCGATTGCTGCATACCGGATGTGTATTCAGTGGTGTAATAGCCGCCATGCTTGTGCCGTGTGTCGCTGCCCCAGCGATCGTCCACCACTACGTGATCCGCCACGGGCGAATCGTTATAGAGCCACGACAAAATTTCGGTTGAATGCCATTGGTCGCTCGGCAATTCCCATTCACCATCGCTGAAGATGATAGATGGCTTTGCGTGAGTGACTACGTCTTTGAACTGCGGAATCATGTGTTCGGCGACGTACCGTTTCTTGTCCGACAGCCACAAGGGGTTGTACCACTCATACAAGGAATAATAAATACCCATTTCCAGGCCTTTTCGGCGGCCGGCTTCCATCAGGTCAAACAGCAGGTCGCGCTTCGGGCCAATATCCACGCTGTTCCACATCCGGCCCCAGGAGCGATTCGCCTCAGCGCTTTTCCAAAGCGTAAAACCTTCGTGATGCTTCGATGTGAGCGCCACGTACTTCGCTCCTGACTGAACGAACAGATGCGCCCAATGGTCTGGGTCAAAAAGTTCGGCGCGGAACAGAGGCGCAAAGTCGAAGTACGGGAAATCGGCTCCATACACTCTCTTGTGAAATGCCCAGGTCATCGCGTCTTCGCCGTCCAGGCCTTTTGCTTTCTTGCCATCCGTCAAAGAATGCCAGTACCATTCGGCGTACGGATTCTGGTGCGGCGCGTTGGGAACGGCGAATGCCGGCACCGAATACACGCCCCAATGAATGAAGATTCCAAACTTCGCGTCGGTATACCAACGCGGAATGGGCCGCGAGTCGATGGAGGTCCAATTGGCTTGGTAGCGCTGCTGCTTCGCTTTGAGGTTGAAGCTACTCGCCAGCCCCAGCGGGGCGGCAGCCAAGGATTTTAGAAGATCGCGTCGGAGCATGGTGTTCCGACATCCTATCAACAAAGCTTCTTACTTTATTTCGCTGACCCCGTCCGGCTTACCCTAAGCACTCGCAGCGCAAGCGCGCCAAAGCGGTCGCGCGTTTTCGAATCACGCAGAAAGGCCCAATCCAGAGCCCGCACCGAAGGGGGAACTTTCCACTCGGGATCGCGCTCGCGCCGCCTGTCAATAATTCCTACCAGCGTTTCCTTCGGCTTCTGACGAAAGCTATCGAGCATGGCGGTTTGGTGAACGCAGGAAATTGTGCAAAATGGAGCGCACCCTTTCGGTTTCGCTGCTTCGCGCAAAATGTCCTCCCGTGTATATTCGGCGAGCGGAATGGCGGGATGTCCGCGCTGCTGCGAACAGTAGTGAACCAGCCCGTCTTCGCAGATATAAAGGAAGCGGCCGCCGGCCGGACAATGCCACTGGTTCGCAACGCCTCGCGCAATGTTCTGTTGAAACGAGTCGTGATGCGCGAATGAGAATAAACCTGTGCCCAGGTTGATGATGCGCTCGTGAATGGCGCTCTGTTCCGGATTCAGCGGCTGCAACTGGCCTTGACCGTCGTGCAGAATGCCAACCGTGCTTGTGAATCCCAAACTCCTCGCCCGCACGGCGATCTGATAGGCATCTTCCGGATGGGCGATTTCACTGCCCAGTACCGAGTTGATGGTGATATCGAAATCGGCGTACTTGGCCAGCCACTCGAGCTTACGGTCCAGCACTTTCAAGCTTTTCTTCGACACCTCATCCGGCTGTACATTGTCGATGCTTATCTGAAGATAGTCGAGTCCCGCGCGATTCAACCGCTGGATGCGCGATGGAGTGAGCAGGTACCCATTCGTAATCAGCGTCGCAATCGCGCCGTTGTCCCTGACGCGCCGGATCAACCGGTCGAGATCGGGATGCAGCATTGGTTCGCCGCCGCTAAATGTAATGATCCCGGTCCGGAGTTCGCCTAGTTTGTCGATCCGCCGCAACATATCGTCCGTGGGCACCGGGGGCGAAACTTTGTCGAACTCGTTGCAATACGTGCATGCCAGATTGCACCGTCGTATGGGAATGATCTGCGCAACGATCGGATGATCCTTCGACGCCATTGCCCGTGCGAACATCTGCGCCTCCCGCCAGCGGCGGCGATACCTCAGGACTGTTCGCATATTTATATTGTGACGGATGCGTTTCAACCTCAATAAGGCTCAGTCATTCCACGAGAACCTGCCCCGAGTACTCAGGAACAACACGCAAAGTCCGAGGGAGCAGGCCACGAGCGGCAAGCCGGACGAGAATAACGAGCGCCGCGCTAAAGACGCAGAGTCTGAGGCCATCGGCCCATCGCGCGCGTGGCAATGTGACCCAAAGCAAACCAAGAACACCTTGCGCGGGCGCGCACGCCCAAAGAGCGCCGTAAAAAAACCGGCGTTCATCGCCCTCGCCTCGCGTGGACGGCTTCACCCGCGGCAGCTTCCCCCACGCTCCAGCAGTCCAGATCACGCAGGCGACAGGAACGTAGCCGGTTGCGTAAATCTGCTGTAAATGCCATTTGCCCGAGATCAACGCATCCAGCAAGCCCGCCCAATTTAAACATGCATAAGCGATCAGTTCGCCCCACGCCACCGTGTAACAGAGGCGCCGGTACAGAGGATTGGGTCTGTCTTCATCGAAACGAATGATATAAGGTTTGGGCTCGACCCCGGGAAGTTGACCCGCCAATCCGGCCAGCCCGGTCGCGAACACGACTGAGATCAGCCATATCGATGCGGTACGCGAAAATCCGTGAGCAAACACGTGAAAAATCAGAGGCCCCGGTGCCAGAAAGAAAACGGCCACCCAGATGGGCCAATGAAGCACGCGATAGTAGGCTTTGTTGTGGGCGCGGAACTTAGGCGGCCTGGCGAATCTGGGCAAAGCGCAGCAACTCCTGCTTTTGTTTTTCGAATAGGGAAGGCGTGACAATCACGCGAATTGCCATACAATTTGCCCTCCAACGATTGTGGCGATGGGGCCACCGCGGAACTCGCGGCCGTGAAAGGGCGAGTTGCGGCTCTTTGACGCTGAGCGATTTACGTCGTATGTCCAGCGCTGATCGAGACTAAATATGGTGATATCGCCCGGGCTGCCCAGGCTCAAAGTGCCGCGATCAAGCGCCAGTATCTGGGCTGGGCCGGTTGTGAACAGCGACACGAGCCGCTTGAGGTTGACTTTGCCCGTGTGATAGAGCCGTTCGAGAGAAAGGCCGATGGCCGTCTCGAGCCCCAGGATGCCAAACGGACATCGCTCGAATTCCTGCATCTTTTCGTCACCCGCGTGGGGAGCGTGGTCGGTAGCGACAGCATCAATCGTGCCGCGGGCCAGCCCGTCGGCCACCGCCTCCACATCGCACTGCGCGCGTAAAGGGGGCTTCATCTTGTAATTGCTGTCATACGGCGGCATGTTCGCATCGGCCAGCACGAAATGATGGGGCGTCGCTTCGGCTGTGACCGCGAGACCCTTCGACTTGGCGTAAGCCACCATCGCCACCGCGTTCTTGGAAGAGATATGGGCAACGTGATACCGAACACCCGTTAGTTCGGCGAGAAGAATGTCGCGCGCCACCATCACGTCTTCCGAGGCCCGTGGAATGCCGCGCAGACCCAGCCGCACAGATTCAATGCCCTCGTTCATATCGCCGCCGGCGCTCAGATTCAAATCCTCGCAATGTTCAATCACCGGCAGACTCAGCGAGCGAGCGAGTTCCATCGCTCTTCGAATCAATCGCGCATTCATCACGGGCCGGCCGTCGTCCGATATCGCAACTATGCCCGCCTTCTTCATGGACGCGAGCGATGCCAATTCCTCGCCCGCGCTGTTCTTCGTGATCGCCCCGATCGGATAGACGTTTACCGGCGCCTTCTGGCGAGCCCGTTCCAGAATGTAATGCGTCACTGTCGGGCTGTCATTCACGGGTTGCGTGTTCGGCATCGCGCAAATCGAAGTGAATCCGCCCGCCGCGGCCGCTCGGGAGCCAGTCTCGATCGTTTCGGCGTGTTCGAAACCCGGCTCTCGAAGGTGCACATGCATGTCGATAAATCCCGGCGCAACGATCAAACCAGTGGCGTCAAACACTTCGCTTCCATCGGCAGCAATGTTGGTTTGAATCGCGCGGACCATGCCGTCTTCGATCGCAACATCGATAATCGCATCGAGGTCGCTCGACGGATCAACAACACGCCCATTCTTCACTACAAGCCTGCTCACGCTGCAAGCACCTTTTCGAGCACGGCCATTCGTACCGCGATTCCGTTCTCCACCTGATTGAGTATGGCCGATCGCTGAGAATCGGCAACTACAGACGAGATCTCCCGCCCGCGGTTGATCGGCCCGGGGTGCATCACGATGACGTCCGGTTTGGCGAGCTGCACATGTTCCGGCCGGAGACCAAAAAACTGGAAATATTCGTTCGCGGGAAAAGCCGCTTCGTTTTGCCGCTCGAGCTGCACGCGCAGCATCATAATCACGTCGGCATCGCGGATGGCTTCGCTCATGTCGTTCGCGAGTTCCACGCCCGGAGCGATCTGATTCATTTCGGCCGGCAACAGTGAAGCAGGCCCGCAAAGGACGATGCTGGCGCCAAACTTCGAGAGTAGATGCACGTTCGACCGCGCCACGCGGCTGTGGGCGATATCTCCGATGATGGCCACGCGCAGGTTCTCGAGCTTGTCCCGCTGATCGAGGATTGTGCGCGCGTCGAGCAGCGCTTGCGTCGGATGTTCGTGAATTCCATCGCCTGCATTGACAATAGGTATGGGCAAATACAATGACAGAAAATGGGGAGCGCCGGAGGCCGCATGCCGCATCACAATCGCATCTGGCCTCATCGCCGCGAGCGTGTTCAGAGTATCAACCAGCGACTCTCCTTTGGAGATGCTCGATCCCGCCGCCGTTATTGAGACAACCTCCGCTCCCAACCGTCGCGCCGCTATCTCAAAGCTTGTCCGAGTGCGCGTGGATGCTTCGAAGAAAAGATTGACGATCGTTCTACCGCGCAGAGTATCGAAACGGCCGAAAGGTTGGCGCGGCGCCGGTTGGAAATGGCGAGCGCGAGCAAGTATTGATTCAATCTCGGCGCGCGAGAGCTCTTCGATGCCCAGCAGCCCGCGTCCCATCCAGCCTCTCACTGTGCCAAGCCGAACGCAGCTGGTTGCTCTACTCTCTCCACCAGCAATACTTTTTCCAGACCGTCAATCTCGGAGAACTTTACCTCAATAATTTCATTGGCTGTGGTCTGGACCATCCGGCCCACGTAGCGCGCTTCGATTGGAAGCTCACGCCACCCGCGATCGATTAGGACGAGAAGCTGAACGCGCGCCGGCCGTCCGTGATGAAATAACCCGTCCAGCGCAGCGCGAATTGTTCGCCCAGTGTAGAGAACATCGTCCATCAGCACAATGTCCTTTCCGGTGACTGGAAAATTAATTTCAGTGGCGTTTAAAACCGGCTTCTCGTCAATGGTCGATAAATCGTCGCGGTACAAACTGATGTCGAGAATGCCCACTGGTATTTCGCGCTTCTCCAGGTCCTTGATTTTCGCCGCCAGCCGCTGCGCCAGAGGCACCCCCCGCCTGCGTATGCCGATAAATGCCAATTTGTCCAGGTTCTCGGTCTTTTCCAAAACCTCGTGAGCCAGCCGGACTAACGTCCGATCGATCTCGGAAGCGCTCATCAATTGTTTCTTCTCGCGAACTACGGCCATAGAGTGGGAATGGATGCTCTGACACGCCAGATTAACATGCCGGGAGGATCGTCAGCTTTGCAGCCGGCCTCGAATCTTGCGCGCCAGTTTCTCGATATCTTCTGTCTTCCGAATGGCAGACAAGGGCACAACGTACTTGCTCGCCTCACCGAGTTGTTTCCGGAGGTCCTGAGCCATCTTCACTAACTCGTCAGCTTCTTCGATAGCGCGCTTATGCTGCTCTTCCGCCAAAAGAATCGAGCGCGATTTCCCGTCCGGCAGCCGGTCGTCCTTTTCCGGATTTGGCTCCGGCGGAAGGGGCGGTTCTCCGGGCGGCCCCTGATTCGGATTTTGAGCGTGACCAATGCATATGCAGCCGGAGGCCAGCCCAACTGCAAACAAACGCCGTCCCATCTGCATACGGTTGTTATCATAAGCCCACGCATGTGTGCATCCGACGCTCAGGTGGGAGCCGCTTGATGGAGGTCGGCGTAGCGCTGGCCGGATTGGGAAATGTTGGCTCCGGCGCTTTGGAAATCCTCACTGAAAACGCTGCGCAAATCAGAGAAAAGCTCGGGTTCTCTCTCCAAGTAAAGGCGATCTGCGCCCGCTCGTTCGAGGGCAAGAAGCTGCCGCTCGTGCCGAGCGATGTTCTTAAAACGACGAACTGGCAGGACATCTGCCGCCATCCCGAAGTTGATATTGTCACCGAATTGATTGGTGGCACGGGCGTTGCGGCAAGCCTGATTGAAGCGTCGTTGCGGGCTGGAAAATCTGTTGTCACAGCAAATAAAGAGTTGATGGCCACAAGGGGCGCGGAGCTTTGGAATCTCGCTAATTCCTGTGGCGTGAATCTCGCCATGGAGGCCAGTGTGGCCGGCGGTATTCCCATCCATACAGTGCTCCGGGAGGGCATAGCCGGCGACAAAGTCACGGCTCTCTATGGAATTCTGAACGGAACCAGCAACTTCATCCTCAGCGAGATCGAAACCAGGAACGCGGCGTTTGAAGCTGTGCTGGCCGAAGCACAACAACTCGGGTACGCCGAGGCTGACCCCAGCGCAGACGTCGACGGCCTCGATGCGCGATCGAAGCTCGCCATTCTTGCGGCGCTCGCCTTTGGTGAGCGGCTCACACCCGCCGATATCTATACCGAAGGAATTCGGCGCCTGCTGCCGGTCGACTTCCAGTATGCGCACCAGTTGAAACACACCGTCAGGCTGCTTTGTTCTGCCAGGCAAACGAGTGGAGGGCTCCTGCTATCGGTCCGCCCCTCGCTCATCCCGGTATCGACCATCCTGGCCAATGTTATGGGCGCTTACAATGCCATCTGGGTTCACGGGAAATACGGAGCCGATACGTTCTACTATGGCCACGGAGCTGGTTCCCGGCCTACGGGCGTTGCGGTCGTAAGTGATTTGATGCGTGTCGCGCGAGAGATTCGCTACGGCAGCCCTGAACGCGTCAGCCCCTTCGCCCATGAACGGCTCGGTGAATACAAGCCGCTTCCGGTTACCGCTCATCAGTCCGCCTATTATCTCCGGTTCCGTGTCGAAGACCGGCCTGGAATTATTGCTTCGCTCGCCACATGCCTGGCAAAACATCAAATCAGCCTCGATGCCGTGTTGCAACTGCCTACGGAAAATTGGCGCGACTTACCCTTTGTGATCACCACCGAGCCCACCACCGAGCAAGCCATTCGATCCGCATTGAAGGAAATTTCGGAAGCTGACTTTTTGAAGGAGTTCCCTCTTGCCATGCCAATGGAACGCGGTCTCCAGGCGAACCGAAAGTCAACAGTCTGAAGCGCGTTTGCCACTCGCATGCTACGATTCCTGAAGGACCGGCAGAACCGGAGAGGTGGCTGAGTGGTCGAAAGCAGCGGTTTGCTAAACCGTCGTAGTGCCTTAAAGCGCTACCGGGGGTTCGAATCCCCCCCTCTCCGCCAACTCCTCGCTATTAGGGCACTTACTTTGTAAAAGCTCAACTCAAAGCTCTGTGCTTGCCATTAGAAATCCCGTCGGCGCATCAGTTTTCGGGGGGGACTTATAGTCGTCGCTTTGAATAAACAACAAAAAGGACGCGTCTCTTCGCAACCCGGAGGTGTCAGGGGGGCAGGTGTATTGGTGGAAGCAAGCTGGAGATTGAATTGCCGGGCAGTAGGCGAAGCCCGCCGGGCTCGCAGCAGCCGGCGCACATCTACGGGTCGCCCGTTATACCGCCAAGTGCGATGGAATCCGTTCCGAAAGGGATGACTTTCAAAATTCCCGAAAAGGTTAAGTTTCGGGACTGGCAAAGTCGTTATCTACACTTTCAACACCGACGACTTTAAGCCCTTCTCAGAAATCGAGCCTTTGACACCATAAGAGGAAGGGCTAACGCCTTGTCTGTCGCACTTCACAGAGAACGCCGGGAATAGCTGATGAATATGTTCAAGCGTTGGAATGCTCGTGGTCTTCTACTGTTGGTGATCTTTCTCTTTCTTGTAAGTTTTTGGCTCACTCTAAAATCGAGCAGCGACAATCTTCCCGGTTGGTTTCGAGGAACACTTCTAGAGCCATTGTTCTCGCAATTTAGTACCGGCAACCAGAACATACACGACATCGCCGTGGGGATCATGGTCAGTCTCTTTATCTATCTCCTCGTCGTTTGGCTGCCGGAGCGCGACAAGCGCAAAAGGGTACGTCGGAACCTCCAACGTCAATACGATTTGTTCAAAGAAGGATGCATCGGGGTATTCTTGAACGCCATGCGCCAAGGCTACGATCCCGCCGTGATCGACGGCCTCAAGGACCGGGAGCGATTTATGCAGTTCTTCAAGGAGCCGTTTTCCCCCGGGCAAACCCGGTGGCACGCGGTTGCGAACGGGCTTCACTCAGAAAACATAAAGAGCCTGATCGTTGAGTCTGAAATCTTGATAACCGAGGTTCGCTTTACCTTGATTGCGGTCGACGTGGAAAATCAAGAAGTCTTTGCTTTCCTGAAAGACCTTGCCAATATTCTATATCGAGCAAGAAACTGTTCACCCGAATACGACGGTGTAAAATCGCTCCTCAGTCTTATGTGGTCTGAGTTTTCGGGGTGGAGCTTCATCGAAGGCTATACCAAGAGAGATGTGATCGCCGACAAGATCGAGGCAATGTGAACTAAGGAGGTCTGTGGCCTCCAGCGTTCCCCAAAGGGTGAGTTTCGGGACGAAATCGGAACGCGGTAAAATCAACGCCTCCAGAGTCCCGAATTCTTGTCCCAGAAGTCGCGGCAACGACCCTGGGGGCTTTTGGATTGGCTTCCTGGCGCCAGTCCCAGAACCCTGTCCCAAGATTTCAGCTCGATTTCGGCGCTTGCAATTCACTCGGACGGTTAGTCTTCTAGACTGCCCGATGGAATCAAAATGACGCGATGCCCGTTACACGTCAAAGTGGCAGCACAAAGAAAGGTAAACCCTTTGTGACTACTCGCGATTATTCTGCGATATAGCCCGCTACGGGTTCTGGGTGTTCCGTTGATCATCGCAAGCTGAGCACATTCAGCTGAGATGTCCGCGAAGGCCGAGCACCTGTGCCACCTCTTTTTGGTATCGGCTCATTCGAAGTTCTTGGCCGCTTTCGAGGAGAACGAGATGATAGCCGTGGAACCAGGGATGTACCGCCTTAACATAGCGCAGGTTGACGATGATCGAGCGGGTGAATCCGCACAAATTCTTTCGGATTTAGCTTGCCTTCCAGAATCGTCAGCGTTTCACGAATATCACGGTGGCCGGAAGCGAGATGCAAACGGGCGTAATTGCCAGCGGATTCGATCCAGTGCATGTCTCGCGCCTTGATGAAGACGATCCTGCCGTTCTCGGTAACCGGCACGCGGTCGACATACGCCTCTTGACGCCCCATCGTTTGAAGCAGTTGTCGCAGGATTTCACGGTCGAGAGGTCCGGAAAGGCGCTCGCGAGCGATTCAGTGCCCCGGTCAAGGCGGGCCTTCCCGAAAGGCTTCAGCACGTAATCCAGCGCATTGGCATTGAAAGCGGCGAGAGCATATTGGTCGTATGCCGTAACGAAGATGGTTGCGGGCATCTGCTCGACGCCGATTCGATTGCAAACGGCAAAGCCGTCCAACTCGGGCATCTGTACATCAAGGAAGACAAGGTCCGGTTTGTTGGCCAGAATCGCGTCGAGACCACATTGCCCATCGCCGCGCTCACGCAACACTCGATATCGGGATGGTATCGGAGGAATCGGCGAATGCTCTGCCTCGCCAGCGGTTCATCATCGATGATCAGAGACCGGATGCTCATAAGACCGCCTGTGCTTCCGGTTCCTCTGGCCTGCCTGGCAAGAGCCGGACAGGAATAGATATTGAAAAGTGCCGGCCAAGCATCACATTCGAAATCTAAACCTGAAGAGCGCGCATTGCCAAACGGACCGGTTCCACTACGATCCGTCAAGCATGGGCTACCAATCATCCCAAATGCCTCGCAAGGATCGCGACCAAGGCCGCATGCTGTTAGCAGATGTTATGAATTCGTTTTCTCTGACGGTAAATAAGAAGCATCATGAGGTTGCTGTGGCGCCCAACACCCCTCTTCTTTGGGTACTGCGCGATGCACTCGGCCTGACAGGTACGAAATATGGCTGCGGAATAGGGCTTTGCGGCGCTTGCACGGTGCATATCGATGGAAAAGCAGTTCGCTCCTGTCAAACGCCGGTGAACGCTGTTGGAGCCAAGAAGGTCACTACCATCGAAGGCTTGTCTGTCAATCGCAGCCATCCGGTTCAACGCGCCTGGATCGCCGAGCAGGTTCCTCAGTGCGGCTACTGTCAGTCAGGACAAATCATGCAGGCTGCCGCGCTTCTAGCAAAGAATCCGCATCCCTCGAGAGACGAAATTGACCAGGCGATGATGGGAAACATTTGCCGTTGTGCCACCTACCAGCGGATTCGACGAGCTATTCAACGGGCTGCGGAGGAGAAGACATGACGACAAGCCCAAACCGCCGCGAAGCATTGAAGACTGGCGCAGCCCTCGTGCTGGGCTTCCACCTGCCTCTGCGCAGCCGGGGCCAGTCGACGAATGCAAGGCTGAACGCCTGGGTAAGTATTGCGGCGGACAATGAGATTACTCTATTCACCGAGACTCCCGAAATGGGCCAAGGCACGAGAACAGCGAATACCATGATGTTGGCCGAGGAACTCGAAGCGGATTGGTCCTCAATTCGCGTCGAACAGGCGCCCACACTCCCAACTATCTACAAGCACCTGACTACTGGCGGAAGCGGTGGCACCTCGTCCACCTGGCTCCCGCTGCGGCAAGCCGGCGCGCAAGCGCGGGAAATGCTTCTAACCGCGGCAGCCCAGAAATGGAACGCGCCCAAAAGTGAGTGCCAAGCGGAAAACGGAACCATCGTCCATCGGCCGACCGAACGTCGCTTTCGATATGGCGAGTTAGTCGAGATCGCGTCGAAGCTTCCCGCCATGAACCTCGATCAGGTTTCGCTAAAAGATCCCAACAATTTCCGGGTCATCGGTAAGCCCATCGGGCGAGTGGACACGCCGGAAATAGTGGACGGAAGCGCCATCTTCGGCATGGATGTGCGCGTTCCGGGGATGCTGTTTGCGGTGATCGCACGTTGTCCCCACTTCGGCGGCAAAGTGACCAACTGCGACGATTCTGACGCGAAGGCGATGCCTGGAGTGAAAGCTGTCTTTGCCGTTCCAGCGATCGGCTTCGTGCCGGCGATTGAGCGGAACTTGAATGTGGCGGGCGGGATTGCCGTTGTCGCAACATCGACGTGGGCCGCATTACAAGGCCGGAGAGCTCTGAACATCACCTGGGACAAGGGGCCAGGGGCGCAGGAGAGCACTGCCACTTTGCGAGAACAAATTCGAGAAAAGGCAGGCGGTCCGGCAACCGTGGTCTCCGCCGAGCACGGCAATGTTGCCGAAACGCTCGCGAGCGCGATCAAGAAGATCGAGGCCGACTATGAGATGCCGTTCCAGGCTCACGCCCCGATGGAGCCGATGAACACGACCGTGCACGTGCGGGACGACGGGCGCATTGAAGCTTGGTCGCCGACTCAGGGCGCAGATCTGGCACAGAGGACAATTGCGCACGTTGCAGGCATCGCGCCCGAAAACGTGATCGTTCACATGACGTTTTCGGGCGGGTCGTTCGGGCGGCGCTACCAATGGGATTACTTAGCTGAGTCCTACGAGGTGGCGAAAGAGATGAAAGTCCCAGTGCAATTGGTGTGGACGCGCGAAGACGATATGCAGCACGACTTCTATCTGCAGTATTCGTATCAACGCATGGCAGGAGCGCTGGATAGTTCGGGCAATATCACAGCGTGGTCGCACCGCATCGTATCTACTCCCATTCGCGCTGTTTTTGACTCGCCCGAATTATTGCGAGATCCCAAACACGGGGCCGAGGGGGTCGATCACGTTCCCTATGAGGCGCGCGATTATCGCTGCGACTATGCACCCGCTGTTTCAGTTGTGCCACGGGCCTGGTGGCGATCGGTTTCATCGCCGTTTCAGGTATTCGCTATCGAGTGTTTCGTCGACGAGCTAGCGCACGCCGCCGGAGAAGATCCGTGCGAATTTCGGATCAAGAATCTTCGCGGAGATCAGGCTCCCAAACTTCGCGCTGTCCTCGAATTGGCAGCCGTGAAATCGGGTTGGGGGAAACGCTTACCTGCTAATCACGGTCGCGGAATCGCCTGCTCTGTTTTCGGAGACACGTACGTAGCCCATGTTGCCGAGGTCTCCGTCGAGAACGGTGCGCTGCGCGTCCAACGCATCGTAAGCGCAGTGGATTGCGGTTTGGCCGTCAACCCAGACAGCGTTCGAGCGCAGATCGAAGGCGGCATCAACTACGCTTTGACTCCGGTGCTGAGCGGCGAAATTAGCGTCAAAGAAGGCGCCATTGAGCAAAGCAATTTCGATACCTATCAAGTGCTGCAAATGAAAGACGCGCCAGACATTGAGGTGCATGTTGTGGCCGGTGCGAACGCACCCGCCGGCGGCGTGGGAGAAGGTGGGGTGCCTCCGTTAGCGCCCGCTGTCGCGAACGCAATTTTTGTTGCGACGGGGAAGCGTGCGCGGCGCTTGCCTATCACGAAGATCGTATGATACTCGCCATGAGTATGGAACGATGTTCGCGATGTTCTTCGCGGGTTGCGACGCGCCTCGCATTCAATCGCACAGTCGTGCTGAGGTACCGGATCTACCTGGAGCAACGATTACTGGCGCCAATCAAGACGCGGTGACTTGCGGACGGGTCCCGGCAACCATCAACCGCGTTCATTAGACGACCTTAAGAAGCATTCAGTAGAGAGCTACGGGCTCGTACGATTCATTCCCAATCACTCCTTTCGATCATCGAATGAAGTATAATAGAAAGCATGCCAAGGCGTGAGTCCCCAATTCAGAGTGAGATGATCCAGGGAACACTGGACATGCTGGTCCTCCAAACATTGGTGCTCGGTCCTGCGCATGGACACACGATCGCGTATGCCATCGAGCGAAGGTCGGAGGATGTATTGCAAATTGAGCACGGATCGCTGTATCCGGCGTTGTACCGGCTCGAGAATCGCGGTTGGATCGCTTCATTCTGGGGTACCTCAGAGAACAACCGCAAAGCCAAGTATTACCGGCTGACGCCGGCCGGAAAGAAACAACTCAGTGCGCAGGCCACCCGGTGGGAGCAATTGGTACGGGCGATCGGCCGCGTGATGGAACCGGCCCCGGAGTAGATCGATGCGAATCGGACGTTTTTTTCGGCGCGCCGAAGCAGATCGTGATCAGCTCGAACAAATCGAGTCTTACATACAAATCGAGACAGATGAAAACATTGCACGCGGCATGGCGGCTGACGAAGCGCGCGCCGCGGCTAGCCGAAAGTTCGGCAATAGTGTTCTGGTTCGTGAGGAAATCTATCGGATGAACAGCGTATTTCTTTTCGACGCACTTGCTCGCGACATGCGCTATGGATGGCGCACGCTGCGCCGCAGTCCGGTATTTACGTTCGCAGTACTCGTGACGCTGACGATCGGAATCGGCGCCAATACAGCGGTGTTCAGCGTAGTGAATCATGTCTTGCTGAAGCCTCTGCCTTATCCCGACGCCGAGCGATTGGTGTCGGTGGCACATTCGGCTCCTGGCGCCGCTGGACTGGGAAGCGTTTCGGGCGACCTGCGGCTATCCCAGTCGATGTTCGCAACGTACGCGAAAAAAAACCGCACGCTGCAGGCGATAGGCATCTGGGCTGGGGGTACGATGACCGTGACCGGCGTCGCCCAGCCCGAACAAGTGCGTGCAATCTACGTGAGCGACGGCGCCTTTCAAGCGCTGGAAGTCCGGCCGGCTCTGGGACGGTTGTTATCAAGGGTGGATACGACACCGGGGAGTCCGGCAACCGTGCTCCTGAACTACGGCTACTGGCGACGTCGATTCGGCGGCGACCCATCTATAGTAGGGCGGACGATTGTGGTGGATTCTCGGCCGCGGGTGATCGCGGGCGTGATGCCGCCAGGGTTCCGCTTCGTCAATCAGGAGGCGGATCTGTTCGCGCCACTGACAATCGACTATGCGACGCTGCGCTTACCGGGGTTCGGCTATCAGTGCGTGGCACGACTGAAGCCCGGCGTGACGATCGCACAGGCCAACGCGGACATTGCACAGCTCGTTCCGATCTGGATGAGATCTTGGCCCGCGGCGCCCGGCATCAATCCGCTGATCTATGAGAACTGGCGCATTGTGCCCGCTATTCACCCGTTGAAGCAGGATGTAGTCGGCAGTGTGGGAGACGTCTTGTGGGTCGTGATGGCGACGATTGGAATCGTAATGCTGATCGTCTGCGCGAACGTGGCGAATCTATTGCTTGTTCGGGCTCAGGGACGCCAACAGGAACTGGCGGTGCGCGCGGCGCTAGGAGCGAGCCGTGCACGGATCCTCGCCGAACTTCTGGCTGAGAGTATTCTCCTTTCCGCTGTGGGCGGCCTGTTGGGTCTAGCTGCTGCGGGTGCGAGCCTTCATCTGTTAAGGGCCTTCGATCCAGGAAACCTGCCTCGTTTGAATGAAGTCTCGATTGGCTAGGAAACGGTTGGATTCACTATTGTTGTTTCGCTGTTATCCGGCTTGGTGTTTGGCCTGTTTCCAGCGTTGAAGTACGCGCGCCTACGAATCTCGATGAACCTGCGGGCCGGCGGGCGGTCGTTGAGCGAGAGCCGAGAGCGGCACAGGGCGAGGAGCGTTCTGGTCGTCGCGCAAGTTGCGATGGCTTTTTTGCTACTCGTCAGCGCAGGCTTGATGATCCGGACGTTTCAGGCGCTGCACAATGTGAATCCGGGGTTTACGAATCCAGAGCAGATTCAGATCGTGCGGACGTCCTTTCCAACGTCGCTGATACCCGAACCCGAACGGGTGATTCGAATGCAGAACGATATTGTCGAGAAATTTATGACGATTCCGGGCGTGAGCTCCGCTGGGTTCAGCAGCGAGATGCCGATGGACGGAATTCCGACAAATTGGGATGTCATTCGTTCAGACGGAAAGGATTTAGGAGAGGACATCCCGCCAGTACGCGTATTTCGATATATTTCTCCGGGCCTGTTGCAAACGATGGGCACGAAGCTGATGGCTGGACGGGATTACACATGGACGGACTTCTATGGGCGGCGGCCGGGAGTTCTGATTTCGGAGAATCTCGCGCGCGAACTGTGGGGCTCACCCGCTGCCGCAATCGGCAAGCGGATCTCGGCAAGTCTTCCGAAATCTCCTTGGTGGGAGGTGATCGGCGTGGTACAGGACGTGCGCGATAATGGCGTGCAGAAACCGGCCTCAAAGATCGTGTATTGGCCCTCCTATGGGAGCGACATCTATGACGCGACACGGCGGCCGGACGCAATTCGGACGGTGACGTTTGCGATCCGCAGCAAACGGGCGGGAAGCGAGAGCTTTCTCAATCAAATCGATCAGGCGGTCTGGTCTGTGAATGCGAGCCTGCCGTTGGCCTCTGTTCAGACAATGCGGGATGTCTACAACCGATCGCTCGCACGCGCTTCCTTTACGCTTGTGATGCTAGGAATTGCGGGCGCTATGGCGCTGATGCTTGGGGTCATCGGTATCTATGGAGTGATTGCCTATTCCGTCTCGCAAAAGCGGCGAGAGATTGGCATTCGCCTGGCGCTCGGTGCGCAGCCGATGGAGTTACGGCGGATGTTTCTAAGACAAGGGCTGGGGCTCACGGGCATGGGCGCGGCGATAGGGCTGGGCGCGGCGATCTCTCTGGCACGTCTGATGAAATCGCTACTGTTCGGAATCAGTCCCCTCGATCCAATTACCTACGCCGGCGTGCCGTTCGTGTTAGCTGCCGCGGCGTTGCTTGCTAGCTATTTACCCGCACGGCGTGCGGCGGCCGTCGATCCGGTAGAGGCCCTGAGGGCCGAATAAAGCGGACTGCAGAACTTATGCAATTTGCACGAGATTCCCCCGCCCCACCATTCCACGTTAGAATCAATCAACTAACGTGGAGGATCAAGCAACCAGGCTAACCAACGAGCGGCTAGATACGGGCGGAAGCCTACTGGGAGGCGCCTTGATTGCAAGCCGCTTCCGAATCATTCGATTTCTTGGCGCCGGATCGCTGGGCGAAGTGTATGAAGCCGACGACCTCGAACTCGTCACCCGCGTTGCCATAAAGGCCATTTGTGGTCTGAGTGCCGAACAAATTGGGGATCTTTACAGAAACGTGGAGCCACTGAGCAGGCTCAGTCACCCCGGCGTCTGCCGCGTCTTCGATGTAGTCCATCACGTATCGGAACAGGGCGACGCATTGCTTCTGACTACGGAGTTTGTTGAAGGCGAGACTCTGGCGGCTCGCTTGGCCAAATCCGGCCCCCTGCCCCCGAGCGACGCACTGGAGATCTTCAAACATATTTGCGAGGCCGCGGGCGCAGCCCATAACGCGGGCCTAGTTCACGGTAACCTTCGAACTCGAAACGTACTGTTATCGCGCGATTCAGCCAATTTTGAGCGTCACGTTGTGACCGATTTTGCTTTGCCCGTAAGACCGGCCGCCCCGTTTGCCGCGCCGGAACAGCTTATGGGAGAACCGCCATCGGTCGCAGGCGATGTGTATGCGCTGGGCTTGTTGCTGTATGAACTGCTGACCGGATCGCTTCCATTTCCTGTTTCGGCGGACGGTTCAAGCCAAATGCGTCTGCCCTCGGTACGAACTACAGTTCCCTCTTTGGATGGGTACTGGGATGCGGCCATCGCGCGTTGCCTCGACCCGGCGCCGGAGCGCCGGTTTCAGTCGGCAGATCAGCTCGTCGAAACGCTCGAAAGCTGCGTCGAAGCAACTGTCACGGTCGCAGCAACGGAAAAGATCGCCCCCACCGGGCCGCGGACATGGGGCCCATTTCAACTGCTGGAGCGCCTTGGCGCTGGCGGGTTCGGCGAAGTGTATCGCGCATGGGACCCGGTGTTGGAACGCGACGTCGCGTTGAAACTGCTGTTGCCGCGAGGACTCGACAGCGAATCCGAATTCCAAGCCATCGTCCGTGAAGCCCGCGCGGTGGCTAAAGTGCGGCATCCCAACATCGTTTCCGTGTACGGAGTCGACCGGCATGACGGTCGCGTCGGCTTTTGGAGCGATTTCATTCGCGGCCATACTCTGGCGCGTCTGGTTGCGGTCGAAGGAGCATTCGCCCAGGTTGACACCGCGGCGATTGGTATTGAGATCTGCCGCGCCGTCAGCGCCGTACACGCTGCCGGATTGCTGCATCGCGACATCAAAGCGAGCAACGTGATGCGCGAGGATAGCGGGCGCCTCCTGCTGATGGATTTCGGCCTCAGTCACGAGTTGGACCGCGCTGCTGAAATGGGCGGAACACCGGCGTACATGGCTCCAGAGCTGCGCCGGGGCGAGGCGGCTTCGGTTGCTAGCGATGTCTATGCGTTGGGTGTACTGCTGTTTTATCTTGCGACGGGCGACTTCCCGAACGCGAAGTTGGCCTCGAGCGCGAACTTGACATCTGAGTTTACCCAGGTGGTGGAAACGGCGATCCATCCGGACCCCTCGCATCGCTTCGCCAGCGCCGCCCTTCTTTCACGTGCGCTCGAACCGCTGGCCCAAAAGAAGAAGGCTGCTGGAAAGCCAGTACGCCACACTCAGCCAGCTTTGCTGATAGCCGGGGTGGCTGTTGCCATAAGTGTTGCAGCGATTCTGGTTCCCAGAGTGATTCGCCACTCTGGAGGGCAATCCGCATTCGATATGCCCGACGACTCGAGCTACACACAAGCGGCGAACCTACTTGCGAGATACGATCAGCCCGGGAATACCCGGAAAGCGATTGACCTGATGCAAAAAGCCGTTCAATCGAATCCGAACTCGCCTTTGGATTACGCTCAACTGGCCAACGCCCGTTGGCGCATGTACCTGGATACAGGCGAGCTTTCATGGAGGGATGAAGCACAACAGGCCGCCGCCAAGGCAGTGAGCCTGAACCCCCAACTGGCTCCCGTGCAGATGGCGATCGGGACGGTTGATGTCGGTACGGGGAAACTGGATCAAGGTATCGAGCACCTGCTAAAAGCCCAGCAGTTAGCCCCTACCAGCGCGGCCGTGTCCGCCGCCTTGTCGGAAGGCTACCGCCTCCAGGGACGCACGGACGAAGCGCGGCAGGCCTTGCAGCGGGCGATCGATCTCGACTTCAATGACTGGCGCTGGCCCTACTTGTTGGGCGCACTCGACATCGATTCCGGAAAATTAGCCGATGCGGAGCAGGAGTTGAAAAAGGCTGGAGAACTCGCTCCGCACAATGCGCGCGTGCTCTTGAATTTGGGCAAAGTTTACGGGATGCAGGGCCGCTATGCCGATTCCGAAAGAGTGTTAATGGAAGCAAAAGCGCTCGCACCTACGTATGGAATTTACTGGAACTTGGGAACCACGCTCCAGGTGCAAGGAAAATACAAGCAGGCTGCTGAAATGTTCCGGCACGCCGCGGCTCTTTCCCCAGATAGTTATGAAGTTTGGGGCAACCTTGGTTCCGCGTACCTTTGGAACGGTCAGAAAGCCGAAGCCCGAACAGCGTTCGAGAAAGCGATTGCCTTGGCGGAGAAAGAGCGCAAAACGCGTCCGGGCGACGCCGATCTGGTCGCAAATCTAGCCCTCTACTATGCAGACCTCGGAGACAGGCAAAGAAGTTTGCCACTGATTCGTGAGGCACTCGCATTGGCGCCAAGCCGTTCGGACATTGTTTACGACGCGGGCGAAGCAAGCGAACTGCTGGGCCGGCGCAAAGAAGCGCTCGAATACATCGCAAACGCGCTGGAGCTTGGATTTTCGCCTGAATACATCAAAGTCAGCCCGGAATTAGCCGCCTTGCGTAAGGACCCCCAGGCGCCCGCTCGCATCCGCTGAATCTCGCTCCTATTACCGTCTGGACCTGGCCGTACTTTTTCGTCTCGGGCAAACCACGATACACTTTGATGACCCCTAAAACTCGGTCGGAGGATAACAGTGAGCACGAAGTCGATATCGATCGTCAATTCAAGTGGTTTGCGCGCGGCGACGCCCGACAGTATTCCCCTCGCTAAAGGCGACACGTTGACATTCAGTACTGACACCGACGCCCCTACTTTGCTTTGCTTCGCACCCGAAACCGTGGAGATATTGTCGCCTTCGCCCGGGGGCCAGGTATCGATTGCGGCCGGAGCGTCGGTATCGTTTACAGTGGGTCCGGTCGCGAATGCGACTTATTGTTCGGCAGTAGCGGCTTCCGACGCGGCTCCGCCCGATTCCTTCGATTGCAAGGGTATGGCGCAATCCGGCCCGACGCTAGTGATTAGAACAGGCGGAATGCAAACTTTCAGCGGCCCAAATTGGCAAACCGGGCGCTAAGCGCATTCGATGTCCGAGCAAAAAGTCTGCCTTCTCGATCTGGCTGTCCGCCGGGATGCTTCGGGTCAGTATCAACTCGAGCTGCGATTAAACGATCCCAATGACGATGCTGTACACGCGCCGTCGATTGCGCCCTGTGGCCCATTTGATCCCAAGCTGCTGGTTCGTAGCGAGTGGGACTCGGGAGAGACGGGAGCGTACGGCAAGTTGCTCGGCGCGGCTTTGCTGGGCCAAACCGTGGTGCGCGATACCTACCGTAAAGCGCGCGCCGTTACCGACGACCCCGATATCGCATTGCGCATCCGCTTGTTCGTAGAGCCGAGCGCGGTCGAGCTGAATGCACTTCGCTGGGAAACTCTCGCCGACCCCGACACCGGCGAGGCGCTGTTCAATGGCGATAACATCTATTTCTCGCGGCTGGCTGCCGACAGCGATTCGAGAGCGGTGCGGATACGCGCGAAAACGCTGCTGCGGGCTTTGGTCGCCATTGCCAACCCCTCAAATCTCGACCAGGCCGCCATACAACTCGCGCCCGTAGATGTCGCGACCGAATTATCGACCGCAAAGCTGGGACTCGGCGACATTCCGATAACCGCGCTCGCTAGCGAGCTTAGTAAATTGCAGCCGGGCATCGCGGTTTCAGGCCGCGCCAGCCTGGAACAGATTTGCGATACATTGCGCGATGGCGCTTACGACATTCTCTACATTGTTTGTCACGGCGCGATGGATTTTCCGCAGAAAGGCGCGGAACCAGTTGTGCTGCTCGAAAACAAGGACGACGGCACGATGGATCTTGTGGCCGCCTCCCGCTTCGTGCTCGAGCTGAAGAAACTGTCGGTGCTTCCGCGTTTGCTCGTGCTGGCATCCTGCCAGAGCGCCGGTACAGGAAAATCTTCGGATGCAGCCGGGGCATTGAATGCATTGGCGCCGCGCCTGGCCGATGCCGGCATTCCGGCGATCGTCGCCATGCAGGGCGCGGTACCGATGGACACGGTGAAGAAGTTTATGCCCATCTTCTTCAAGCAGGTCAGGCAACACGGCTTCGTGGATCGGGCCATGTCGGTAGCGCGCGGCAGAATCGACGACGATTTTTGGCGGCCGGTTCTCTACATGCGGTTGCGCGACGGCTGTTTGTGGTATGTTCCAGGCTTCTCGGACGATAGCAGTTATCAGCGGCTGCCCGCTTTGGTCGACAGCATCAAGCGCGGCAATAGCGCACCGATCTTGGGACCATTGCTGCTCGAAAAACTTTTTGGCGACTGGCGCGAGCTGACTCGCGTTCTGGCCACGGCCAGCGGGTTCCCGCTGTCGACCACTGACACGGAAAGTCTGCCCAGCGTCGCTCAATACATCTCCATCGTGCAAAAGAAGAGCTTCATGCGGCACTGGCTGAAGAGCCGGCTGGCAGCGATCTTGAATGGAGACGAGAAGTCGGACGCGGGCGACAATCTACAGCAGTTGTTGAGCGCCACCGGGAAAAAATCGCGTGCGGACGCGGGCAGCGATCCACATAACGTAGTTGCTTCGTGCCCCACGAAAGTTTTCATCAGCGCGACGCGTGACATCCTACTCGAAGACGCATTACGTGAACAGGGCAAAACGCCGCGAACGGAGTTCTGCCGGTGGCGATCTTCCTTACAAGATGCGGATTTGCCCAATTACCCGCCGCTCGAAGCCGGTTACCTGCCCGACGCGCAGCATCCGCTCGTGTATCACTTGTTTGGATTGTGGGACGTAGAAGATTCGTTAGTCGTGACGGAGGACGATTTCTTCGACTACCTGCTGGCGTTCAACAAGGACACAACCAGCAGCGGCATCGTACCTGCTATGGTGCGCCGGGCGCTTGTAGATAGCGACCTGCTGTTTCTTGGTTTTCGTCCGGAGACTTGGGAATTTCGCGTACTGTACCGGTGCTTGATGAGTTTGGAGGGCCGTGAACGATCGAGCGATGACGATCGCCAGCACGTTGCCGCTCAGATCCGGCCGGAGGACGGCCGCACGCTCGATCCGCGCCGTGCGCGAAGCTATTTCGAGGAGTATTTCAAACCGGAGCGGATAAACATTTATTGGGGCGGAGTGGAAGACTTCGTGCGCGATCTCGACGTGAAGATGCATCCCGAGAAAGCGCAGGCCGCGTCATGAACAGCCGGTCGAATCCATACGTGGGGCCGCGCTCCTTCAATCCTGGAGAGCAACTGTACGGGCGCGACCGGGAAGCGCGCGATTTAGAAGACCTCATCATCGCCGAACGAATCGTGCTGCTGTATTCGCCGTCGGGAGCAGGGAAGACCTCGCTGCTGCAAGCCAAGTTGCTACCGGCGTTGGAAGCGGCGCGGTTTCGCGTGCGCCCAATCATGCGGCTAAGCAAGCCAGCGCTCGATGACTCGGCGCCGGCGAATCGCTATGTTCTAAGCTGTCTCGCGTGCCTCAATGGCGGGGAACCGGAGGGCGCGCGAAAAACGCCGGAACAACTATCGAAGCTGACCCTCGCGGAGTATTTGGGCGATCCCGGTAAGGGCGACCTGCTGGTTTTCGATCAGTTCGAAGAAATTTTGACGCTCGATCCTGTCGGCGAGACCGAGAGACGCGCGTTCTTCGATGAATTGGCAGAATGCCTGAAGAACCGGCGCCGCTGGGCTTTGTTTTCGATGCGCGAAGATTATTTGGCGGCGATGGATCCTTATCGCAAGGGCTTGCCAACAAAACTTGCGACTACGTTCCGCTTGGATCTTTTGGACAAAGACCGCGCTATCGAAGCCATGCGCGGCCCAGCTGGGTCGGAGCACGTGGACTTCGGGCTCGACGCCGCTTCCGCGCTGGCCGACGACTTACGCCGGCTCCGATCTTCATCGTCCACTCCCGTCTACGGTTCGGCCATTGAGCCCGTTCAGTTACAGGTGGTCTGCTACCGGCTCTGGCAAAATCTTGCGTCTGATGCGGTCTGTATTACTCCGGGCGATCTAAAATCCGTTGCGGTCGATAAGGCGCTCGCCGATTATTACAGCGATTGCGTGGCAGCGTCCGCAAACCCAATCGAAGAGCGCCGCATCCGCGAATGGTTTGAGGACCGCTTGATTACGGGTCAGGGCAATCGCGCCCAAGTTAGCAAAGGGCCGGAACAAGGCTTGGACGATGCAACGGTCACGCGATTCATCGATGCCCACCTCGTGCGGGCCGACGGCCCTCCGCACAACACGTGGTACGAGCTGGCTCATGACCGTCTAATTGAACCGGTTCTCTCGAGCAATGCGGAGTGGCGCAAATCGCATCCGGACTTATTACGCGATCAATGCGCGCTTTGGCTGCGCAATGGCCGTTCCGACGGTATGCTTCTGCGTGGAGCAGCCCTCGCCCGCGCGGAACAACAAGCGGCGGGCGAGCATTTGGAGCCCGTTGAACACGAGTTTCTCGAGACCTGCCGCAAGGAGCGACGGCGCCATAAACGCGAACGGCTGCTGCTGGTGTGTTCGATCGCGCTGGCGCTGCTAGCAATCGGCGGTTTTGTGTACGCCTCGCTCGAAACACGAAAAGCGCAACGGCAAACCCGGTTGGCGACTTCGGCGGCGCTCGCGAGCCGGGCTATTCTCTTAAAGGACACAGAGACCGATCTGGCATCACTGTTGAGCGTTGAGGCAGTGAAAATCGCGAGTAACTTCGATTCGCGTAATAGCCTGCTGCTTGCAGCTCAAGCGAGCCCAAACTTATTAAGCACGTTCGCCGTGGGCGCGGCTACACAGGCCGCCGCCTTCAACACCGCCGGAGACAAATTGCTGATCTGGGGACCGAACCAGCTTACGATCTTGAACGCCGACGCACAGCATCCCGCGGTCGTAAGAACCGTAAAGCTACCCGATGCGGAGATCGGAGCGTTTAGCCCCGGCGCGCATCTGCTGGCAATGAGTGCCCCAGGCGTAGTGCGGCTGTGGGATCTAACAGACGAGCCGAAAGCGATCTCCGAATTGCAATTAGCAAAGAACCGGCATGCGATCGCGATCGCCTTCAATCACGATGGTTCAATGCTGGCTGCGGCTATCGGCGGGATGCATAAGGTGCGGCTGTGGAACCTTAGCAATCCGGCTTCGGCCGTGCCGCTTGGAGAAGTGGATAAGCCGGGACAGGACATTGGCAACGTCATCGGCGCGATTGCCTTCAGTCCGGATGGCAACCTGCTCGCAATTGTTGGCGGCCCGCAGCCCTGGTCGGAGAGTTTGGGCTGGATGGCGTTGTGGGATATCGGTACACCGTCGCAGCCTCGGCAGCTTGCGCTCGAAAAAGGCATCTACGGTGATGCGGCCGCTTTTTCACCAGACGGCACGAGACTGGCGGTTGCAGGCGCGAACGGAGATATCGGCGGTGTAGAGTTGTGGAATATTGTCAATCCCGCGCAGCCGGTGATCCAAGGTATCCAATCGGGCAGCGGCAAACAGCGCCTGACGTCTGTCGCCTTCAGCCCGGACAGCAGCGTGTTCCTGGCTTCAAGCAAATGGTCGGCCGCCGGCGCGATTCATGTCTTCTTAGAGCCGGACACTAGACAACCCTTGCAACCGGAGCTTGCTGTTCTCGAAGGCAGCCAGCATGCCATTACCGGCCTAGCCTTCAACGAAAACGGAGACGAACTCGCAAGTGTAGGCGGCGAACACGCGGTGTTTTGGAAGGCTCCTTCGAGTCGATCGCAACAGGCTACGAGTCCACTCGTCGTCAGTTCGTCGCAGGTCGGGGGTGTCCCGGGCCTGGCAGTGAGCCCGGATAAGCGAACGATCGCAACGGGCTTATCCAACGGTACAGTGCAACGCTGGACGCTTTCTTCAAACGGCCAGTTCCAGCGCTTCGGAAGTCCGATTGCCGCTCACGGCAAAGTGGCGGGCGCGCTCGCGTTTTCGCCAGATGGGAAAACGCTCGCCACCTCTAGCCCGTACGAGCAGACTGTCAAATTCTGGGATGTGTCCGCTGCCGGATCGGCATGCCCTCTCGTTCTGCAATTGAACGTGGCATCCATCGTTACCTCTCTCGCCTACAGCCGCGATGGCAAGCAATTCGCCGCAACTACCGGGAATAACCAGGTTCTGCGCTGGACTTTGAACAACGGCCGCGCAACTCCCTTACCCGCCATCGCGACCGCCGATATCCCCAAGAGCGTCGGCTTCAGCCCCGATGGCAAGACGATCGCGGTGGGCGTCGTCTCCAATCAGACGGCCATGACCATGCAGTTTTGGGAGATTAGCAGCGGCAACCCGCATCAGGTAGGCGCATTGCCGCAGGCGATCCGCGTTGCCTTGAGCAAAGATTGGAAACATGCGACTCTCGCCCTCTGGAATCCGCCCAGGCTGGTGATGTATCACTTGAACGATTTAGCAAAACCGGTGCGAGGCGCTAATCTCGGTCCGCTCGACTGGAATGTCGAGGATCTGGCCTTCGATCAAGCAGGGGACACGATCGCATCGATCGACGACAACGGCGGCATTCAACTTTTTGCGTTGCATGTTGTCGGTCCTCCCAAGCCGCTCGGCAACGTTATCGAGACGACGGGTAAAGGATCGAGTTTGGCCTTCAGCGCCGACGGACAGCTTCTGATTGCCACCGATGGATCGAATTTGATGACTCTGGGCATTGGAACAAGCTATCTGATTACGAGAAACTGCGGGCGCGCGAATCGCAACCTCACACAGCCGGAATGGAATCAGAACGTTGGGCTCGCCCTCGAGTACCGGCTCACCTGTCCCGGTTTTCCGGCAGCGGCCAAAGAAACGCAAGGCGAGGAGTGACGCGTCAATGCCGGACGCCTCCACCATTTACTCTTTCAACGGAATCAACCCGCGCACAGGAATGCCTGTTGCCGCGCCGCGCAGCACCGCAGAACTGGCCGCAGTCGCCAAAGGCGTTTCTGTGGAGGGTCCGCACGCGAGTCAGTTACTCGAGATTGCCAAGGACCCTCAGAAACATTTCGGCCTTACCTACGGTATCGATTCGAAGGACCTGTTGCAAACCGGCTGGGGCGTTATTTTCCCGCAATCGGAGAACGCAGGCGTTGTAGCGGCTCTCGAACCGCTGCTCGAGCTCCGAAAGTCGCAGGCCGGCTCGCGCTACAAAAAATATAACTGCGCGCCGGGCCAATCGGCGTGGGATTTCGTAACGGAGAACGATGCCGACCCGTCGCAACCGGTCGATCCAACCGTCGTTCCTTATTACCTGCTGATTGTCGCCGACCCCGAGACCATCTCCTATCAGTTTCAATATCAGTTGGACGTGCAGTATGCGGTAGGGCGCATTTTCTTCGACACACCAGGGGAATACAACAACTATGCGCGCAGTGTGGTTCTGGCGGAAACCGGAGGGCTCGCGCTTCCCAAGCGTGTCGCGGTGTTCGCCACTGCAAATCCGAGCGACGTCCCTACGGGGCAAAGCTCGCAACGCCTGGCGCTGCCGCTAGCCGACCGGCTCAATGCCGATAAAAGGGATTGGACGGTGGATCGTTACATCGGAGACTCCGCTCGCAAAGCTCAATTGTCGACGCTATTGAACGACGGAAATACGCCGGGAGTTCTATTTACCGCAAGCCACGGTTTAGGATTGCCTGCCAATGACCCGGACCTTGAGCCGCTCAATGGCGCTTTACTGTGTCAGGACTGGCCCGGCACCGGCGGCGCGGGCCCCGAGTCGTATTTCCTGCCCACCGACATCGCTCAGGATGCTAAGCTTTTGGGCTTAATCAGCATACATTTCGCTTGCTTTGGGGCGGGAACACCAAAAATTTCCGACATCCCCAGGAATCCGGCCGAACCATCTCCCGTTGTGGCGCCATGTTCGTTTGTCAGCCGCCTTTCGCAGCGCCTTTTATCCCACCCGAATGGAGGCGCCCTGGCGTTCATCGGTCACGTCGACGTTGTGCTGGGCTGCGCCTTCGAATGGGACGGCTCAAAGGAGCCGCAAATTCAAAGCTTTGTCAGCGCAATGGAGCAGATCATGGACGGCATCCCCGTAGGCGCTGCCATGGAGCAATTCAACACTCGCTATGCCGCGCTCTCGACGCAACTGATGCAGCAGATTCATAGCGGTTTGAAAGTGGATGATGCGCATCTGGCTGGCTTATGGATGTACAGTTCCGATTCGCGCAATTTTGTAGTTGTGGGCGATCCGGCTGCGCGGCTGAAAATCGCCTCGCAACCAGCTCAGGAGAAGAGAGTCATTATGAGTTCAACGGCAACACAGGGTCCTGCATTTTCGGGCGCCGGTGAGTCGCCCGCAGCTTCCACATCCGTCCATCCGGCGGCCACCGCTCCTACCGATTTGGCGTACTTTTCACTCCCCGGCTTTTCATCCGCCAACGTGAAAGATACGGTCGAGAGCATTTACGACAAAATCTGCGAGACGCTGACCAATATCTATCAAGGACTGACCACGGTGGAGGTCAGTACATATGTCAACGACGGGTCCGCTGTTATCGGTCCGGATTTCGCCGGCGCGAAGCTGCGTGCCCTATCCTCAATCAGCCTGGACGGAAAAGCACGCGCCTGCGTCCCAACGACGCCGGACGGAAAACCTGACGAAACACTCTGGCGGATTCATTCCGACATGGTTGAGCAGGCTCTTCAGCATCGCGTGGCGATCCTGAAAATGGCTGCCGACATGGCGTCCTCTCTTGTGAGCATCGTCAAGACCTCGTAGCTCATATGACACTGCGCGTAGAAGCTCTGGATGCGGCATTGTCAGACCTACAGCCGCTGGGCCGTTTGCCGAACAGCTCGGCCGCGCGCGCCGCTCTTCGCCCGGACCAACTCAATTTCACTCTGGGAGAAGATATCGCGGGAGCGTGGCGGCACATCGAAATTGCGTTCCGGGATCAGCTACGTGAACTGTGGCGCCAGCTCGCAAGCTGCGCTTACGTCGAGAGTCGGTCGGGCGAGGAATTACTGGCTCGCTCGATCGTCAGCTACGCCAGCAACACACAAACGTTGTGGAATGAACGGTTGTCTCTTGCCAGCATGGAGCAGCACCAGCTGAAACTAGGCCATTCACTGTCTCTTCGCATGCGGCTGTTAGCGCTTATCATCCTGGCCCTGCGTTTGTTTGCCGGATTCTCGGCGGCTGTTGCCAACCCGTTGCTCGCACCATTAGCCATCTCCAATGCGGCAAAATTAGTCGCACGACTGCGCGATCTTCTGATCGGCGGTTCGTCAGAGTGATGACACCGTAGAGAAGCGCGCTCAATCCAAAACCTATTCCAGCTTCCCCCGCGCTGCGGACCGAATAATTTTTGAACCGCCGGGCTGCGGGTCTCGTATAAATAAGCGGAGTACGTATGCTCACGTTTCTACTGTGGTGCTTATTGCTGATCTTATGCTGGCCATTGGCAATTGCGGCGCTGCTGCTCTTCCCGCTTGTGTGGCTCATTTTGCTTCCGCTGCGGCTGATTGGAGTTGTTGTCGGCGGTGCATTCGCGCTGATTGCCGCGCTGTTCCTGCTGCCCTTCCGGCTGATGCGGGCCATCATCTAAGCCTGCATTTCCTCCCGCTCAGAGAGACGGAGATGTTCGAAACTTCTTCCGAATAATTACAACAAGCAGGAACGACAGCAGCCCCACGACAACATAGTCGAATGGTTCGCTTTCGTCGGAAAAGATAGGAGCCGGATCGGAAGCGAACGTACCGGTCACCGACGCCTGAAAGTTGTCCACATCGGTGTTCCCGGGTCCTCCGACATTGAAACCGGAATCGTGTTGTTGCGTGTCGAAAATGGAGGACAGCGAGAGCGCGAAATTCTCTTGCAGCGGAAGCATAGTAACCACGTTCGAAGTGAGATTTACCTCTGCAGTATTCGTCGAGCTCGTGCTATCGGAGAAATTCGCCGATTGCCCTCCCTCGACGCCAATCAAAACGGATTGGGTCTTGAATGTGCCGCTGAGCAAATTGGTGTTTCCGTCATAGCCGCTGCCCTGTGCGGTAAATTGAAGACTCCCGACGAAGCCACTGATATAGGCGTACTGCGATCCATTGATGGTGACAATACCCACGCTCTGATTCGAGTTCGCCGTTAGAGTAAAGATCGCCGGCAGCGGTCCTTGCAGTGAATAAGGAAGTCCCGGAATATTGCTATAGGTAAAGCTCACCGGCGAGCTTATCGAGAGAGTCTGCGACCCGTCCGTATTGTTGGTCAAAAGAAAATTTTGGGTGCCCGAATCAGTGAATTGAGCGAACGTTACGGAGCTCGCCGCCGCAACGCCGGAAAACGCAATAAGAGAGATCGACAAGGCGAAAAGAGCAGCGAGACCTCTTTTCGATAAAAATTTAGGGAACAGCTCACGGGCAGAAGGGGCCAGATCCTTGACCTCCGCCGGCAAATGGTACGAGCGACGCGCACGCTGCAAGCATACAAGCTTAAACACTCTATTTGGTAGTGCGCGTGCTCGTGACTGAATCTCAGTTTTACACCGGGGATTCCTGTGGATGATCAGCGCCATCCGAAGCCTAACGACCGCTAAGTTGATGTCTAATCAAGGACTTGTCCTAGTCGGGATTGATACGCTCAACTTCATGACGACCGGGTACAACGTAATTGCCGGGCGAAGCCTGGAGCGTTTGGCCGCTCTGAGTGACGGCATTTTCGCCGTGGCCATGACACTGCTAGTGCTCGATATTCGCGCTCCAGCGATGGATGCCGTTCACAGCGAGTACAATCTTTGGCAAGCATTGATCACGCTCCTGCCACGCTTTCTCATGTACCTAATGAGTTTTCTAACGCTGGGCATCTTCTGGATGGGTCAGCAAACGCAGTTCAGCAATCTTTCGCGCGCCGATCGGCATTTTTCGTGGATCCAGATCGCCTTTTTAGCTGCGGTGTCGATCATGCCGTTTTCAACCAGCTTATTGGCCGGATTCATCAATTATCGAATCGCGCTCATCGCCTACTGGCTGAACATCCTCGTGTTGGGCGGCGTGCTGTTTGCGAGCTCGCGCTACGCCCGTGCAACGGGATTGGTGAAGGACGAGGCGCCGATCGAGACTATCTGCGCCATCGAACGGCGCATCTTAATCGCGCAGGGCCTATATGCCTTCGGGGCTATTCTATGTATCCTGAACACTTACTTGAGTATCGCCTTCATTGTTCTTGTGCAGTTGAATTATGCCCTTGCGCCGCGTATTCGTCTTCTCGAGAGGATCTAAGAAGAGTCGCGCCACACGCGCTTTGTCGATTTTTTCCGAAAAAAATGCTGGGAAATAGTCCAAAGCAGCAATTTTAGTACTACAATTTGGCTTAAAGTATCTCGTAACTGCTCCCCCGAGTCTCGAGAACTGCTGCCCTGTCAACGGCCGTTAGCGCTGAACTCCATACAGAAGGAGAAGTCTATGCCCACTGCGGCGGTTATGCAAAGTTTTCCACGTCAAGATGCCCAATTGGGGCAACAACAGAGCGGATTAAATATTAATGCCGGTCCCAACCAAAACTCGACGGCACAAGAGGATATCGCGAGACTCGCCTATGCACTGTGGCAAGCTCGTGGCTGTCCTGAAGGTTCGGCGGAACAGGACTGGTTCGAGGCGGAACAGAAAATCCAGGGCGTTTAGGTACCCGGTTATTCATCTGCTGATCAATTTTGCTCCCAGTCATGCCCGACAGGCGCGGCTGGGAGCAATGTGTATATTGGCTAACACTGTGACGCGACCCAGCTGAACTCGTAAAGTTAAGAGGCAGTCAGTCTTCGACGAACGACTTCAACCTGGCGAGAGCCTCATCCCACTGCTCGGAGACGAGATCGAGGTATTCTTTGATTTCTTCGATCGGCGCCGGATCGAACTCGAATAGGCTCTCGCGGCCGGCCCGGACGCCGTGCACGATCCCTACACCCTCCAATACGCGAAGATGCTTGGTGATCGCTTGCCGGGTTAGCTTTGAGCCCTCGGTTAACTGAGATATCGAATGTGACTGCCCGTTACAGAGCTTTGCTACGAGCGACAGTCGCGTTTCGTCGCCCAGCGCGGCGAAGACGGGTGCATGAGACCGCCACTTGAGACCTGTGCTGCTACGGCTTTTGCGCGACATGACGCTCAATGTTCTTCATTTGCTCCGTCCACCCGCCGTCATTCCTGCGAAACGCTTCAAGACGCCGGCTACTGGGGATCTTGTCGAACCCGGACTCCGTAAGCAGAAGCAGCGTACCATTGTTTGTCTCCTCCAGCTTGAATTCGACAAGCGTGAGCTTCTCTTCCGAATAATCTACTTGGGGGTCGACGGCGTAAGGATGCCAGCTAAAGGAAAAGAGCTGCTCCGGTTCCATTGCCTGCACTACTGCCTCCCATTTGACATGCTCGAAGCCAGGATAGGTAACGTGGCCACGCCAAACCTGACCCGGGATGAACGGGCCATCCAGTTTTACACGAAACCACTCGCCAAACTCGCGATAATCCGTGAGCGCGCGCCAGACTCGCGAAACGGGCGCTTTGAGTTCAATACGCTTCTCAATACGATCACTCATTATATGCAACCTCTTAGTTGCATGCTAGCGCAGCCCCATCCTAAGCGCAACCTTTAAGTTGCCTTTTGTAGGACAGCTACTTCCGCAAGACGAAGACGAAGCGGCCGTGGGAAGTGCCTATCTGGGAGGGCTCGTTGATGGAGAAGCTCCTACTCGTTCAGGCTCAGACCAAAGAGCTAAAC
>JBAUZG010000028.1:0-16314 GCA_049585195.1 Bryobacteraceae bacterium
GGGCAGCATGCTGTTTGGGGTGACCGTAGCGGATCCGACGACTGTCGCGGTTTCATTCTTCGTTCTGGCCGTTGTAGCCGGGATCGCCGGTTTCTTGCCCGCGCACCGTGCATCGCGTGTAGACCCGGTAATCGCGCTTCGATCGGAGTAACTCGAGCCTGCGATGCGCCAAGCGCGCTGCAGATTGCCTTTATCGGACCGGCTTACGGCGATTTGGGCAGATCGAGCGCCGGATTTGACGAGAAAAAATTGAAAGGCCGGATCTGGAACTCGTGCCACATGGTGGGCATCACGGGCCAATCCTCGACGCGCGGCATATGGTGAAAACCCAGCGTGTACCAACCCACGATGTCGGTGTTTTCAATCGGCCGGTTCGCCTTCGTCCAAAACGGCAAGCCATCGGTAGCTTTGCTGCTTGTTGGGTACAAGCCTGCCGCGTAGCGCTCATTCGCGCTGTACGGCGTCACCCAGAATTGGTGCTCGGAGAAACCGCCTAGTTTTTGCGGGAGATCGTCCGAAGACATCAAGGATGTCGCGGTGGCACCGGGCATGATCTCGTATCCGGTTGGATAGCCGAGCGGTCCTCGAACGTTTGGGTTGATGAACAGCCACATGGTTGGCCGCTCGAGATGAATATCGAGCATCGCGTCGCGCTCGCAAGTCGCGATCGAGGGCTTAACCACCCAGATGCTTTTCCGCATCGGTCCGATGGCAGGTTTTGTTCGACCAGGCGGTCCGCCATAAAATCGCTCCGTCCTGCTGAAACGCCAGTCCATGAGATAGTCGTAATTACCGATCGCAGCGGCGGAACGCAGAACCAGTTCGCGGCTAGGCCGGCCATACACTTCGTGACCTTCGTAGTGCCGCCAAGCGGGATCGCTGGCCGTGCGCTCAAACGGGCACACCATTTGAGACAAGAAATGAGGAGCGCCGTGCCCGGAGGCCGGGAGTGCATCAAAATACGCCGCATTGGCGGGGCAATCGAGGCCGCCGCGAAGCGGTTGCAGCAGGCCAACGCCCGAGAAGAACTCGCCGGCGTCGATAAAAACGTGGTTATTCCAGCCGTTACCGGGGTCCATGTAAGGGACGTACAGCTCAGAGAGAGACGCCTCGTAGAGAATTGGACGAAGCCGCCCGCCATCTTCGAACTGAACCAGGTTCAATACGGGACCGACGCGTTGGTCAATGCGGAAGCGAAAATGCCAGTTCTGCCAGCTTATCTCGCCATCTTTAATTTGAAAGGCTGGGCCCTGCGGCTGTGAGACAGAAATGGGCGTTGTACCGCGCCGGGTGTTCTCAGGAATCTCTTCGTAGTTAACCGCGCCAGTGGACACCGGCACGACGGCTGTATCCGATATAGACAGGATCTTCTTGCTGACCATGTCCATTCGAAATGTGATCCCTCGATGGACCTGCCCCAACTGTGGTACGAACCGTGTTGTTCCGAGCAACTCCCGAATCCGATCCGTTGCGTTAGTTGCTCGGGCACGGAGGCATACGAGACAGGCAGCGTCAGGCATTCCACCGTATTCATATCGCTGATGCCTCGTTTCTTCAAAACCTCGACGATGCGCGGGTCTTTCTTTATGACCTCATCGGTCCCAAAGATCTCGCTCGGCACGAATGGCGCCTGGACGTCTTTCCTTTCGTTCCAGGAAACGAGCTTGCGGGAAGTTATATCGACTTGCGCCTCGAAAGTCTGGCCTTTATGTAGAATTACGACATCCGCCTCGCGGGGAACCGCATTTCCCGGTTTCCAGGCAAGAACAGCGCTTTTCGGCGGCTCGCGGAGGAGGACGCTCGCGAACAGATCATCCGGCCCGGCGTGCCCGTTCTTTTGGAGAACGTCGTATACAGTCCAGTATTCAGCCGTTGTCAAACTATCAAGCGGATGGAGAGGCGCTGTCTTAGCGATTCCTGAAGTCAGGAACAGGCTGGCGAAAGTAAATTGAACAGCAAGCGCCCAGCGGAACTGAATACGCATATTTGTTTCCTCCCAACGATCGAAGATTGCGCGATGTATCGGCGCGGATAGAAAGAGGCTGGGCGGAGACGGGGCCCAGCTAGCGGTGTTCGATTAGCGTAGCAAAAGCGCGGCTCACGATTGCTTTAGTTGCTCGATCACGTATTCCGATGAGCGAAGTGAAAAGGCCAGTATCGAAATCGTAGTTGTTTTGTCCGTGCAGTTGAGAAACACGCTGGCATCGGAAACAAAAAGATTAGGAACATCGTGAGTCTGCCCAAAGCGATTGGTGACAAACTTTTTGGGATCGTTCCCCATGCGGCAAGTGCCGGTCTCATGCAAACTCGTTCCCGGGATATCCGGCTCCGCGGCCGCCCCCAGGTATTCGCCGCCGCTTCGAAGAATCAGCTCTTTGCATACCTGTTTGGCGTGCTCCCACATCAGCAGCGTGTTTTGGTCCCATTGGAAGTGGAGGCGCGCCGCCGGAATTCCGTACTTGTCCCTCACGGTTGGATCGATGTCAACGTAGTTGGAATCGTTTCGCTGCGTCGGCGCTTGCACATAGAAGTCGATCGGAGTGGGATAGCGGCGCTTGATCTCGCGTTTAAAGTTCCGGCCGAAGCCCTCAATTTGATCGTAGTAATGCGGAAACTCGCCGCATCCCGCATCGGGGTAGACGGAATAACCGCGAATGAATGTTTCCGCTCGCGGGTTGTCGAGATTTTGCCAGCGGGGCAGCCACGCTACCGTGCTCGCCGAAACATTGTCGGGAAAGCTCGGTTGGCCTAGTAGCTGCGGCAGGTAGCCGAATCCAATGGTGCCGTAGAGGTGATCGCATAAATTGCGGCCGAGTTGGCCGCTCGAGTTGGCAATGCCGGTCGGCCAATGGCGCGATTTCGAGTTCAGCAAGATGCGCGCCGATTCAACACACGATGCCGCCACGATCACCGCGCGGCCGTACACTTCTATTTCTTGTCCGGTCTCGCGGTCGATATACGCGACGCCGGCTGCCTTGCCATCAGTGTCCACCAAAATGTTCTTGGCGAGAGCGTTAGTTCGAAGCTCCAGGTTGCCGGATTTTTCGGCTTCGGGCAGGAAGAACCACGGGGTAGAGAAGAAAGCGCCGAGATCACAGCCCTCGGTGCAATTTCCGCAATAGTGGCAGGGAGGATGCCCGGCATGAGCGACTGTTAATTGTGCAATACGATCAGGCAGGTAAGGGATGCCTATTTTGCGAGCCCCGCTTTCTAATATGCGATCGGCGCAGCGGAAGTTCATTGGCGGCAGGTATTCACCGTCGGGATTGCTGGGACGATTCTGCACCGTGCTGGCAACACCGATCATTCGTTCTACCCGGCTGTAATAGGGAGCAATTTCGTCGTAGCTAATCGGCCAATCGACGTCGTAACCATCGCGGCTAGCAGCCCGAAAATCGATGTCCCCGAAACGGGCCGATGAGCGGCCCCAAAAGTTAGTCTTTCCCCCAACCGCAAAACAGCGCCGCCATGTCCATCGCGTTCCTGGTGCGGTCGTAAACGCGATGTCGTGCTCCCAAATGCCTTGGGTGTACTCGTTGTCCATGTACCCGATCCACTGGCCACGCTTCTTAGGATCGCCAAAGCCGCGAAATTTCATGTCGTAGGGTTGACGGTGATTCCGGAAATCTTTTTGCGGATTGAGCCTGCGGCTTCCGTTTAACGCACAAACTTTAACGCCGGCTTTGCAGAGCGTATGAATCGCCATGCCACCGCCCGCGCCTGTGCCGATGACGATAACGTCATAGACATGCTTCGATGTGACTTGTTTTGGCATTTAGAACCTCGGCGGCGGCAGATGCTTGTGTTCGGGGTCGTCAACGTGCGGACATGCAGGTGAGCTTGCATACAGCTTCAGGCCCGGATAGTCGAGCTCCTTCAGGCCAACACGGCTGGTATAGTAACCCATCACGGTATAGCGCCGGATTAGCTTAAAAAATTGCTGGCCTGCCTCTTGGCCGGGCTGATGTTGTTTTTGATAGGCCAATTGCGAGAGCAGCGCTTCTTGCCGGGCCGTTTCGAGAAGCACGAATCCCGTTCCCGCCGAACTGTGTGCAAACTGATCGAGCCATCTTAGCCCGTTATGAAAAGCCTGCGCCATCTCCGGATCGTTCGCAACCATAAAATCGATAAACTCCGCCACGCCCGCCTCCTTCGCGCCAGGCGACTCGTCTTGGGGAATGATGAGGTCTACGAGCCGTTCCACCATGACATATTCCGAGGGCGCAAAGAATTGCGGTTCATAGTGGGTTGGCCTCGACGGCGGGGTCTCGTCCATCTTGTGATGCTCTACGTTCTCGGCCGCGTAAATCCACTTGCTGAAGCCGGGATACCGGCTTGCTAAGGCGACACGCGAAAGCGTTTCGAGAAGCTCGCGCCGGTTAGGATTTTGATTCGCCATGTGATGATCCCTCCAGAACGGCGATGCCGCTCCGGCCAGTGTGGCACTAGATCCCAACGTGGCCGTACCCACCCAGTGCACGGCGCGGAATAATATGCTCGTGTCGTACACGGAAGGAAGGTGAGCCACGATGATCAAGTTCCCCGCTGTTCTCGCATTTTCTCTTTTCCTCCTCGCTCCGCAACGTATTTTATGCCAGCAGGATTACGTCGGCCTTTTCGACCTCTACAACGGCTTCACTTGGTTTGATAGCCCGAGCGCCAAACTCGAGGAGCGCGGCTATCACCTGCAGGCCGGAGTCAACCCCAGGACGTGGCTTGCGCTGGGTTTTGATTACTCCGTTGTTCAGGGCAATCTCACTTTGACGCCAAACCTTCTAAAACCCGCCCTGCAGAGTCAGATTACAGCAGAACTGGCGGAACTCGAAGCCGCGGGACTGATTCCTCCGGGTTATCAGCTGGCAATCACGACCACCTCCACTACTCAAACCTTTGCCGCCGGTCCACAATTCGAATATCGCCGCTTCCGGCAGGTGACGCTGTTCGTGCGGCCCTCGATTGGCGCGATCTACGAGTCGGCAGTTCCGCATCCCGCCGACGCAGTAGCTGCAGGCATTGTGCAACAACTTGCACCGTCGGGAAAGAAAACGGATTGGGAAGGGTTCTATGGTTTCGGAGGCGGAGTCGATCTGAATTTTCTGCGCTACGCGAGTATTCGCCTCCAAGCCGACTTCGTGCATAACGATCTTTTCACCGACATCCTGAAGAGTTCCCGCAACACCGTGCGCCTCTCGATCGGTCCGGCGTTCCACTTCGGCAGGAATATCGTGCGGTAGCGTTAGCCGATTATTTGCCCGTCGCGTCTGTTGTGCTTTTCATCGGATGCAGAATCAGTTTTTGCACGCGCCAATTCAGAAGCTCGGCGACGTAGATCTCGTTTTCTGAAGGGCATGCCATTTCATGAATCCATCCAAATTGCTTTAGCTGCCGGCCAGACTGCCCCAACATTCCAAGCACCTTGCCGTCGAGCGTCAGCTTATAAACGCGTCCCGGAAACCCATCTGAACTATACAGGTATTGCGTAGGCCCTGGAGTAATGCAGATTGCCCAGGGCGCGCCCGGCTGCATCGTTGCTGACGTGCCGGGGCCGGGGCGCGGACCCATCGACGGCTTCGCATCGGAAGGGGCGGCTACATCAATCGTCATTTGACGCAGAAACTGTCCGTTAGAATCGAACACCTGGATGCGGCGATTGCCGCGATCGGCGACATAAATATTTCCCTCTGAATCCGAGGCGATGTTGTGAGGCGTATTGAACTCGCCTGGCCCGTTGCCAGGCTGACCCCACTGCTTCACCCAGTCGCCGTTCTTATCGAACTTGGCCACTCGTGAGTTGATGTAGCCATCGCTGATAAAAATGCTGCCTTCGCGGTCCCATGTGACATCGGTGGGCTGCCGGAACTCGCCATCAACGGCCGGGCGCGGCGGCTTGACGTGCGTCCAGGGACCATCGTTCTCGTCCGAAGCCTCTTTCTTGCGTCCGAACAGCATCGCCACGCGGCCTTGAGGGTTGAACTTCACGATCATATCCGACCCTTTGTCGATGACCCAAACGTTGTCATCCCTATCGACGCGAACGGCGTGAGCAAAGGACCAGGCGTACAGATTCCTACCAATTTCGCGAATATACTCGCCGCCTGGGCCGAACTCGAGCAGTTGCGTTGCGGCGGCGCCATAGGCGGGGCCCGTCGTATTGCCGCGCGACAGAACGAAGACGTGTCCCTGGGAGTTGACCGCCACACCGGCTACCTCGCCCAAGTACAAGCCATCCGGCAATTTCAAGAAGTCGGAGACTGAATCGTAAGGAATCTCGGGCGGCGCCTGCTGGGCAAATACAGAACAAGCGATCGATAACAGCATCGCGATTAAATGGATTTTCATGGTGAACTCCTGCTGCTCTTGTTACCGGTATGTCTGATCGTCGAGTCTGCTGAAATCAGCGTCGTCGTTGAATTTGGCCAACGTGACTATTACAAAGGTGAACACATTTGTGCCTGGCTCCAAATGACCTCCGAACGCCCTGCCGCCAGTCGACAGAGTAAGGTGCGCGTGCACGCGCCCGTTGAGCACATAGCCATTCATACTAATGACATCGGCGGGCTGCGTCGGATCTCGAACGAACAGATCCTTTGAAGGGAACGTGCGGTTGCTCACCGCATGAACCTGGTATCCCCGGACGGATCCCATGGCGGCGAGGATCACCCCGTTCTTGACGCCCTGTTCCTTGACCGATTTTTCTAAACCTTCGAGCAAATCGGTGTTGTATTTGAAGCGCAGAATGACAACGCGCTGAAGTTGGCCGGGTATCGCTTCGACATCTGGAATTTTATCGCTATTCGGCCTCGAGTCTTCAGCGGGATTTGCTGGCCGGGTGACCTCTCTGCTGGTTTGTTGGGCCATTGAAAGCAATCCAGCGAAAGATGTCAGAAGACACAACGTACATAATCGGCGCATGTTAAAAAACTCCGCTTTGAAGAGTATCAGCTATCCAGTGAGTAGAATCAGTTGTGCGCCGGTTGTGTTTTTTGCTGTTGATCCATATATCCGTTGGGGCTGCCGAGTTGAGGGTCGACCACGCGACAGTAGCGGGGCGAGATCTGAAAACCATGATGAGCAATCTCGCAAACGTCGGGATCCATTGTGAATACGGCGGTCCGCATAGTAATCACGCCACAGAGATGGCATTGACTAGCTTCCCGGACGGCTCGTACCTCGAACTGATCGCGCCGCAAGCACACGCTGATCCGAAGGCTCTAGCAACGCAGGTATGGGCAAAACAAATGCGGAACGACGCAGGCCCGTGCGCTTGGGCGATTCAATCCTCGGATCTCGCCGGAGAATTGAAGCGTCTGCAGCTATCCGGGGTGAAAGTGAGCCAGCCCGAACGGGGTGGCCGCGAACGCCCCGATGATAAACGTCTCGAGTGGGAAACTGCACAGATCGGCGAAGAACCTCGCGGCACATTCTTTCCGTTCGCGATCCAGGATTTGACCCCGCGGCACGACCGGGCCTTTCTCAACGGGAAGCCGACGACCAAAGATTTTAGCGGCGTAGCGCGCATCGTGATAGTGGTCCGGGACTTGCGCGACTCGGTGCAGCGCTATCGTAAGGCGTTCGCTCTGCCGCCGCCGATCGACCAGGTCGATGCAAGTTTCGGAGCCAGTCTAGCCCTGTTTACTGGCAGTCCAGTCGTCCTGGCAGCGCCGCTAAATTCTAATTCATGGCTCGCGACTCGCTTAGAGCAATTTGGCGAGGGTCCCTGCGCATTTATCCTTGGAGGGCGGAAAACTCGGCATTACGAACCGGTCTTGAAAAGCCACTGGGCCATGGAGGATATCTCATGGTTTGACACGGCGAAACTAGGATGGCATCTCGGATTCGAGTAGTGGCGCCGCGTGATAGTTTGCCCACACGGGCGATACCCTAGGTTTTTGAGCCTTTAGCGGCCTGCACCTGACCTGATAATTCGGGGGCTTGACGGCGGCGCCGTCCGCTGAGGAGATAGACGGCGGCACGCAGCTCGAGCAGAGGATCGTCTGAAGCCTCAATGCCGTCCACTCGCGGGATTGGATCGAAGATGATCTTCTTCTGCTCATGTAAGTTATCCGGGACCGTCGCCGTGAGCGCGAGCGCGCCGAAGTGTAAGATGGGCCGATTCTCGGGCCAGTGAATCGTCGCGTCGTCTACAACGTCACCGTCGTTTGCAACCTGTACACTGATCTGGAAGCGGATCGGCCCGGCCGCGATGCGCTGTTCGAGCTCGTCGAAGAGAAAGTTCGCGTCTTTGCGTTTGGCAACCGTGTCATCGAGATGATCGATACCTGCTTCCGGCGTGATTCTGTAGCGCCCAAAACGGCTGGTGCCATCCTTGTTAGTAAACTGGAGCGCTGTTACACCGAAGTATGCTTCTCTCGCAAAGCTGGACGGGGTCGGCTTGGGCGCCTGCACGAATGCTAAGGCCGCGGGATGACTGCCGAGAAATGCCTCAATGGGCGAAGGGGACGCCTTGGATTGATCGCTTGCGGCGGCAGCGCGGAGAAATTCTAGAAACTCCTGACCGGTCCTCGTGGGGAATCCGTCGATCGAGTGACTGACGATGTCGGTATGAACATGTTCGGCGAGGTTAAACCGAATGGCGAGCCCCTTCGGATTTGCATTGGGTTCGTTGTCAGGAATCAACGGAAGTCCCGTGGAGTTTGAAAACCGCACGGTTACGGGGGTGGAATTGCTGACGATATGCGGAGCCCGCGTCAACGAAGCTGCTTCACGAGAGGGAGTAAACGTTCCTGTGAGCATCACGCCTTTCGCGTGAGCTGGACGAAACCCCGGGTGCAGCCCGAACATGGTATCGAATTGCTTCAGCAGTTCTTCGCTGAGCGCTATGACTTTCTCATCTGAAGGAAGTGGCATGGTATATTCCTCCAGGCTATCCCAGTTCTGGTCAATCGAGTTTCGACCCACTCGAGTTGAAAAAAGGGGTCACTGTTGGAACGTAATCACAATTTTTCCGTTTGCCTCCCCGGAGCCAACTTCCCGGTATGCGTCAACAGCATCCGCCAGCCCGCACGTTCGCGCGGTAGCAGGAGCGCTGAGAAGCCCTGCTTCAAACGATGGCCGGAGCTTTTCCAGAATCATTCCGGAATCAACCGTATCCAAGGCGCGAGTATCTACCCCGTACAAAGTAAGCTGCCGGTGATAGAAATGGATCAGATCGAAACTGACCCTTCGGTCGCCAACTGAGGTGATGTTCACCTGGCGCCCTTTCGGTCCTAGTGAGTTTAGCGACCGTTCAAAGAGCGGGCCGCCGACGCAATCGAAGGCCACGTCAGCGCCTCTTCCGTCCGTGAACTGTTTCACCTGAATCTCAAGATGGTCGCTTTTGCTGCTCAGAGAGAGATCGATGCCAAAATTCGCCGCTTTGCTCGGATCGAGGACGTCGCGGTCAACCCCGATCACGCGCGCCCCTCTTGACTTGGCGATCTTAGCAACTGAACTTCCCACTCCTCCGCGTGCGCCGGTTACCAGCACGACTTCACCCGATTTGACACCCGCTCTCTCAACTAGGCCCAGGAACGCCGTAATGTAATTAACTCCGACACTCGCCGCTTCTGCCATCGACAACGTTTTCGGTTTGAGCTGTGCTCCGGCTTGCGGAATTGCGATGTACTCGGCGTGGCTACCATCTCGTATAAATCCAATATCTCCGCCGGCAGCCCACACTTCCTGGCCGATCAATTCCCTGGGACCATCGACAACTATTCCAGCGAGGTCGCGCCCAGGAACCCTCGGCAGGGTCGTGCCTTCCATTTTCCCTTCAACATTCTTCACGTCACTGGGATTGACCGAAGCAGCATGGACTTTCACCAATACCTCGCCGGGTCCTGCAACCGGGACCGGAAGTTCCCTAACCTGCAGTACTGAAACATCGCCAAATCTATCGAAACGAAGAGCTCTCATCCGCCCGGTCCTATTTAGAACTCATCCACTCAGAACGCTGCTGATTTAACTAAACCTATCGTAGTATCCGGGGCGAGTTACTTCCGCGCATGGGGTTCGTTTTCGAACTGTGACCGCCGGAAATTGGCTACTGTGCGCAGGAAATTGCCTGAGCCTCCCGCGCGACCTGGGCGTAGGAGGCTTCGAGGAATTGCTTCGCGCTCGCCGATACGGCCGGCTCCTGACTTTTGGCGGCCAATCCGGCCAAGAATGCATTCAGAAAACGGCCATATTTTTTCAATATCGCGATGTTTCCATCGGCGAGGGCTGTCGTGATCTCGCGGTGCATCCACGGCGCGAGAATTTCGACCCGTCCCACAAACACGCGCGAAAGCTGATTTGGGACGGGAGAGATAGAGAGCGGAAGCACAGTGTCGACAGTTGGGCGCGGCACGATATAGAAAACGCGCAAACCTTCTTCAAACCACGAATCGCGCCACGTCTCGACCATGGCATGCGCCTCCTTGCGATACAGCCCCATTTCCGCCAGCTCGTCTTCGAATTGCCTGTCGAGTTCGGCAGCATTGCCGCCGAGTTCGGAGAAATCGACTCGAACCGGCTCACGCAGAGAACGAATTATGCGATAACGCACCGTACCCGCTCGGTTCTCGAACAGAATTGCGAATGGGATGGTCTCCGGTCCGGCATTTTGAATCGAAACTCCATCGCCGTTCACAATGGGCCTGAGCGGAACCACGAAGTCGCCAATACCTCGATAGAAAAGAAGTTTTTCGTTCTCAGTTCCGGCATGCAATTGCCAGGCATCGGTTTCGCGGGCGGCATAATAATGGCTCGGTGAACCCTCTCTGGGCAGGGGCCCGTTCGAGCCATCGACGTGAATCGAGTTCCATTCGATCGACCCTCGCCTGCCTGGGGAGGATTGGACATCATCCGCGCGCGGATACCACTCTGTAATCCGCCCGTCAGGAAAATTGACGTGAACGGATACGATCGATGGCCGCAGCGGATAGAAATATAGCACCGGCGTTTCCATACGAACCATGCCGAACGTCAGCTTGAGATTCCGCTGATCGAAGCGATGAACGAAGCACGGCAAATCGGACTCTCCGGAGAACGGCAGCCAATTGACCGCTGCGCCGTCGCGGCCAGCGACAGAGGTAAAAGTGCCCCATTCATGAACAGTCATGGCATCGTCTGAAGCAGCCAGCCTAGCCGCGAACAAAATACATAACGTCAACAATACGGTACGAATTCGCATGTCTTCTTTTTGATTCGCGCACAACGGCACCATTCGCCTGTGCGCGTTCTCCTTTCACCATTGCCTCTTCCACTCGCGCCACCAGCTTGTGTCGCCAAGGCCAAGGGCGTCCCAGGCGCCATCGAACGCGCTCCGATCTCCGCGCAGGATCGCGTCACGGCTCACAGCGGGAGGCAGAGTCACGAGCGCTGCAAAGCGGTCGAATATTTCTCCGCGCTGCGTTCCCTTGGTCCGTTCGAGGAGGTGCCAGAGAGTTAACGCATCGCGTTCGCGGGCTAACGGGAGCGCGACCTTTAGAGCCTCCCAATCTCCAGTTGTGTCAAATCGGGAGACGGCTGTGGTCAACGCCTCAGGCGCATCCAGAAAATACGGCGTCTCAGGACCGCGGCCCGGCTGCGTGGCACACGCTGCCCCGGCCGGAATAAACGATTCGACATTGCGCCATTGAAACGCGACCCACCCGGTTTCGACTGTCAGGAATCCAGCGCCGTCGGCCGCCACGCGTAACGTGTATTGACATCCGAGATCGACAGTTTGTGCGGCGGGTGTATCGACCACAACTTTCGTTGGAGGCGCCCAGATGAGCGCGTGAATGGTTCCATGGTCAAGAGCGAAACGCTGCCCGCTGTTATCAGCCGATAACAAGCGCAACCGCGACTGCTGTTCAATGTCAATCCTGCCCGCGAACTCGGATTCGATCGTCGCCCGAATGCCATCTGGCGTATCGATGGCTTGACCCGCGCGGATTGCGCGTGGTTTGCGGCCGCCGACAGATAATTGCCAGGACGTGGGCGAGCCCATCGTTTGTATCGTATGAATTACGAATGCCATGGCGGTCCCAACTATCAGAACTGCCGCGGCTGACGCCAGTATCCAGCGCCTTTGCGGCCGTGGACGCTTCGGCAATGCGAAATGCCTGTGCGTCCCAGATAAGCGGAATTGGCCTAGAATCTCTTCGAGGCGTGCCACCTCCGCGTCAGGTTTGCCGCTCCGGTCCCACAGATAGTCTTCGTTCATAGCTTGTCCTGCCCTTCCAAGGAAGCGCGCAACAGCTTCATGCCGCGGCACAGATTCACGCGCACCGAGTCTGGTGTCAAGCCGGTTCGTGCGGCAATCTCCGGCCCAGTCATTCCCTCCACGAGTCGAAAGATCAGAGTCTCGCGGTAGGTTTCAGGCAGACCCTGGATCGCGGCAAGCACGACGAACGCGTCACCATCGGGCTGCGTTTTTCCTTCGCAACATTCATCAAGCCTGGCCGTAGGCTTCGTGCCGCGTTGATGATCGGCTGCCGCCCGTCGGGCGATGGCAATGAGCCATCCGCGAAAAGCACCCGGGTCGCGCAGCCCGGGTAACCGTTCGAGGGCCCTCACGAATACGTCCTGCATGAGATCCTCGGCATCGTAGTAAGAGACATGGGATAGGAGAATGCCGTGCACGAGGCGCTCGTATTGTTCGTAGAGCTTGCCGAAAGCAACGCGGTCGCCGCTCTGCGCGGCACGAACCAGCGCGGTTTCCTGCACTCGAGGCTCGATGGCGGTGAGCACGAGGTTTCGGAATCAGTTTACTTGTTGGCGAGCCATCGATCCACCGCCAAGAACGGCCTCGATTTCCGTGGCCGCCGGAGCGTGGAAGTAGTGTTTCACGGTAGCCCAGCGGACCGCGTCTCCTTCGACCGGCGCCAGCACGCCCGTGGCGTAATTCTTGTAGTCGGGGTTGGTCGCGACCAGTTTGATCGTCCAGACTCCCTTCTCCGGCCATTCGCGCGTCACCCCGAAGGTTCCAGGCGTTGAAAGCCGGATAACTGTTAGAGGGATGCTTTTCCGGCGGCCACCGACCAAGCCTTCGGCGCTTGCTCTTATATCCGTTTTCGCAGGCGAGTGACAGGCTGTGGTCCGTGCCACCAGCACCAGGTGTTTTATTTTCGCTTCCGGGCTGTTTGCGGGATTACCAACTTCCATCGTCAATGCCCCCGCGAAAATCGGCGCCGCTATCGCTAGGGAGAGTAAAGTTTGCCAGAATATCCGCATGTTCCGTGTCTCCTTTTTCGAAATTCAGTCAAAGTTCTGAGGAGAGGACGGGAATTACCGGTCTACCGTTAACCAATCCAGATTTGTCGCGGGCGGATGATACGATTCACGTTCAGCGAGGAACCTCTTGTGCGGATTTGCGTATCAGGTTGTGAGTTCAGAAACGCATCGCTTCATAGCGATAGGAGGAAGCCGACAATGAAATGGCTTTTGTTCTTACTAGCTTTGTTCGCCCTCACCGCATCGGCTGCCGACGTGAGCGGCACTTGGAAAGGGACTGCGCAAACACCTAATGGGACTGTCGAGAGAACCTTCGTTTTCAAGGTGGACGGGAACAAGCTTACGGGTGAAACCACGAGCGACATGTTTGGCAAGTCGGTAATTGAGGATGGCAAAGTTGATGGCGACAACATTTCCTTTACCATCACGGTCAACGTTCAGGGGAACGAAGGAAAGGTTAATTACAAAGGCCACGTCGAAGGTGACCAGATTAAGTTCACGGTGAATATACCGGCCTACGGCCAGACCGTGGAATATACGGCCAAACGAGTTTCGAAGTGAGTATAGGCCCTTCCGCCGAATGGCAAAAAATTGGCGACATTTTTTTCTCAAACTTCTCTTGCCGTGCCGATGAGGTAGTTGTCAGCAGATTGAGACGGCATCTGCGAAACAGCCGGTCGAAAGGTTTGCTGCAAGGGTAAAAGGAGAAAAATACCATGATTTCACTTCAAACAAACATCGCCGCGCTGTACGGTGAGCAGAACTTGAACCAGACTCAGATGAACGAACAGAACACGGTTGAGCAGTTAACCTCGGGTTATCGCATCAACAGTTCTGCTGACGATCCGGCCGGCTTGGCCATTGCGAACGCTCTTCGCAGCCAGGAGACCGAACTGACGCAGGGTGTTCAGAACGGTAACGATGGCGTTAGCCAGCTTCAGATTATCGATGGCGGCTTGTCCAACATTTCGCAGATTCTCGACAGCGTCAAAACACTGGTTGTGCAGGGCGCCTCTTCGACCTTCACCGGCGACTACGGAACGCTGGCAAACGAGATTACGAGCGATCTGACCGAAATCGACCGCCAGGCGAACAATATCGGCATGGGCGCTACTGCCACCAGCTTCGTTACGACTCTCAATGTCTACATCGGCGGCGGCCTTGGCACTTCCAACGGCGGCCAGATCGGTGTTGCTGCTGAGTCCATCAACTTAAGCGCCTCGACCGCGGGAACTGCGGCTCTCGGTCTGACGACCGTCGCTGGGCTCGGCGCGAACAGCACGGCTGGCGATTTTTCGGCTGCGGTGGCCGGTATCGAGTCGGCAGTTGTGACACTCGGCAAAATCCAGGGCGCGGTCGGCGAAGGGATCAACCAGTTGAACTTCGCGGTCAGCCTGGCTCAGTCGCAGATCACGAACTATACTGCTGACGAATCCGGGATTCGCGACGCCGATATCGCGAGCGCGGCGGCGAACCTCAGCAAGTATCAGACGCTGACACAATCCTCAATGGCTGCTCTGGCGCAAGCTAACCAGATGCCCCAGGCAGTCCTGAAGCTCCTGCAATAACGTCAGGTAGCTGAATAAATGGAGGGTAGCGTGGGAAACGCGCTACCCTTCGAGTTTTTGCCTCGTCGGTGGAATCTGTGGGCAACTGGCACGTTTTGAATTGGGGGCGGAGGTTGGCCTACGTGAGTTATGAAGACGATGCCCGATAGAGAAGTCTTGGCCCTCGCCACTCTCTCTTTCGTAGCCAGTTCTGTTTCGGAACAGGTTTGCTTCATCCAGGCTGACATGGCGGCGAACGCTCAGCGTTTGGGTCGATCTAGCTGTTCATTGACCGGCCAGTCTACCAATACCTGCTTCCATATGAGTACGGAATGTGTGCTTTCGCGACCGGCAGGAAGGCGGAGGCGCGGCTGGCGTTCCGACACGTTTTGTCGCAGGCGGGTTTGCCTGAGACGCTACGCACCTCGACCGAGTTGAGTTTGCGCGTGCTTGCGGCCCAAAGCTTCACCTAGTCGATTGTCTGCGGCGGGCATCCGATAGCTTCACGGAACTCAGCCGGTGAAAGGTCACCTACGTAAGCCCCTAACTTAGGAGTGTGCCTTGGAAACTGCGGAACCGGTTCGGCGGTCGGATCAGCGGCCAGCTTGCGAAGCCTGGTTAGTGCTTGCTCTAATTCTGAATCGGCTGACTTGGGCGCAAACGACCGCATATACCTTGCGCTCTCATCACCACCAAGTTGGCGGTCGCGTGACATCAAGGCACGGAGTGCAAGGTCCCAGGAGTTGTAAACCTCGTGGAGGATTACGGCCAGGCTGCCAAGCTTCTCGGGGCTCATGTTGTCGAAGGTCCTGAAGTTGCGAACGTATACGGCATCGGTCCAGAGCACCTGGTTCAACCCTTGGTAGATGTCGTTGTTGACAAGCATCGGCTGAAAGGTGCGCGTGACAATGGGGTATAGCTTATGCAACATGAACCCCTGGAGCCTTAGAAAGAGATCCACCTCGGCGAAAAGCGCCTGGTTTTCGTACATCGGTAGAAACTCCACTTCGGTTTGAATCACGAGCGTTTCTTGAAGCTTTTGAACACCGTGCATGAGGACGTTCAGCTCGTAGCCTTGGATGTCGATTTTTAAGAAGTCCATGGCACCAATTTCGGAAATGTCATCCAATCTCTTGGTTTCGACCTCCACCTGGTTCATCACGGTAGCCCACTCCGGGAAGCCGTAAAAGTTTTCCAGAAGCTCCCGATCGGGTTTCAAAAGCGACGACATCCCTGGCCCTTTGCAGAGGTTAAAAACATGTTTCTGGCCATCACCTACGGCGTAAGGTAGATAGGTTTCGTGGGGGCCCTTCACCGCGAGTAAGCCCTGTAAGGCTGCCTCGTTCGGCTCGAACCCAACGACTTTTGCTCGGCCTTCCTTTACCAGCCGCGCGTACGGTGGATCGCCATCGATCAGATTCGCACCTATATCAACTATGTCGACAATAATGTCCGGGAGAAGGTTTGTAATAGATTGGGGCACGTTGAGTTATATGTGTTGCTATCAGACAGTGGTGACGCCGCTTCCCAACGTCTTTCTAAGATTTCCCGTACAATTGCCTCGTTT
>JBAUZG010000029.1:0-15040 GCA_049585195.1 Bryobacteraceae bacterium
ACCTCAATCAGTTCGGCGGTTCGGTGGGCGGCCCAATCAGGAAGGACAAAACATTCTTCTTCGCCGACATCCAGAATAAGATGCAGCGGCATGGCATACCGTTCACGGGCTTAGTTCCCACCGCCGCCATGCGCAGCGGCGATTTTACCGATGACGCATTCGGCAATCCACGATCCGGCTTCCTCATTAATCCCAATGTGACCGGGGCCCCCAACACCGCTTTCCAATGCGACAGCGCGGGAAATCCGATTCCCGCGAGCCCCGACGGCAGCCAATCGGGCGGCGTCTCCTGCAACAAGATTCCTTCAAACCTGATCAACCCGATCACTCAAAAGATGGTCAATCTGTATCCACTGCCGAACGCCAATAATGCTGCGCTTGGTTATAACTACGTCAACGAGCCCGTACGAAAACTGAACGAAGGCGAGTTTGATGTGCGGCTCGATCACAATTTTTCTAATAACGACTATGCCTTCGCGCGATTCAGCTACGATCAGGCCACCTCCTACGTTCCCGGCGGGTCGCCTGGCTTTGCGGAAGCGAGTCCCTTTGCCAGCAATCAAGGTATTCTCAACCACGCGCGCAACGTAGCCATTTCTGAGACGCACGTTTTTTCTCCCAATTCGGTGAATCAAGTCAGCGCTGGCTACAACCGCATTTTCGATTACATTTCCTCGCAAGGCACGGGAAGCTGTCTCTCGGCGGCTATCGGTATTCCTGGAGCCAATCTGGGCGGAGTGAGCTGCGGCCTTACCAGTACGCAGATGGACGGCGGCTATTGGTCGTTGGGCGATCGCGGTTATTCGCCTTTCCAAGGTGGAACGAACGTCTTCTCCGTGTCCGACTCGCTCGACATGATCCGAGGCAATCACGACATCAAAGTGGGCGGAGAAATTCGCGCCATGCAGATGAACGTCCTCGCCGAAGGTTTTCAAGACGGCTATTGGATCTACACCGGCGCGTGGGTTGGCGACGCCGAGGCCGATTTCCTGCTAGGTCTTCCGAGCCTCGCTCTTCACGATCAAACGTTCGATGGAAATGTCACCGGCCGCCGCTGGAAGCTCTTCCGTCCTTTTATCGAGGACGACTGGCGTGTCACCAGGGATCTGACATTGAACCTTGGCCTTGCGTGGGCGCTCGTTACTCCTATCACCGAAGCTGCCAACCGTCAAGCGGATTTTAATCCGGCCAATGGCCAGTTTTTAATCGCCGGGCAAAATGCCGGCCCCGCGGCGGGCATTCAAATGGATTTGACCGCGCTCGAGCCACGCGTCGGAGTAGCTTGGAAGCCGTTTGGCAGCCGCAATACCGCCATACGCGGAGGGTATGCGATCTTCCACGATTCATCGTGGAACCAAGGCGCGCAGGGCCTGTGGCAGAACCCGCCCTACTATGCGGAATCAGACCAGTATGCCTTCACTCCCGGGTGCACATTTGCGACCGCTGCCTGCGCCACAAAGTATGGACAAACACCGTTGGCCATCAGCGCTTCGAACGGCTTCCCGCTGTTTACGGGTCCTCCCAACCCCGCCGATTTCACCGGAACGATTCAAGCCCAGAATACTAATTTCCAGCAAGGCAGAGTTCAACAGTTCAATATCAACGTCGAACACCAACTGCCCGGAGAGGTTGTCGTGACAGTAGGCTATGCCGGGTCTCGCAGCTCCCACATTCTGATCGATGGCAATAACATCAATGTGTCGTCACCTTCAGCTTGCGGAACCGTTTCCGGCTATACGCTCGGCTGCGGTCCTGGCGGCTCCTCGTTCGGCGTCCCGTACCCCGCGTTCCCCTTTTCTACGATTTCGAATATTTATGACGCAGGCAAGGCACACTACAATTCACTTCAAGTCAAAGCCGAAACTAAGAGTTCGCGATATGGAATCTATGCTCTTCTCGGCTACACGTATTCGAGAGCCTACGATAACGGCTTCACCGATGGCCTTGGAAGCCTTCTCGGCGCAACCTACTTTCCGTTGCCCGGATGGCAATCTCTGGATTGGGCGCTTTCGCAAATCAATTTGAACCAGAATTTCACCGCCAGTATTATTTATCAGCTGCCATTCGGCAAGGGAAGAAAGTTTGGCAGTTCTTGGAGCACCCCGCTCGATACGGCCTTGGGAAATTGGGAGGTCACGGTGATTGAAAAGGCAACTTCGGGGTTCCCGGTATTCGTCGTGGATAGCGCCAATAACTCGGGCGTCAATTTTCAGAACAACGGAAATAGCCTGAACCGCCCAAATCAGACTTGCAATCCCCAATCCGGACCCCGGGGTCTAAGCGAGTTCTTCAACACGTCATGCTTCTCGGCTCCTGCCGCCGGCGAGCTCGGAAACGCATCGCGAACACCCGTATCAGGCCCGGACTTCGTCAACACCGACTTTTCTGTCATTAAGCATTTTCCAATCCGGGAATCGGTGCGCCTGGATTTTCGCGCCGAGTTTTTCAATCTCTTCAATCACGCTCAATTTGGCTCGCCCGGCGCGGATTTCAATTCGCCGGCGACGTTTGGAACCATCAGCTCCACCGTGAACAATCCGCGCGTGGTTCAATTCGCCCTGAAACTAGCGTTTTAAATTAGTTTCCGAGCCACGACCGCGAGGGAGTGGAGTTAAGCCTGTAGGGGCGAGGCCTACCTCGCCCTGCGCTCCCTACCAGTACGATCACATCCAGAAACCGACAAGCTGTTACATCATCGTTACGGCCTGTTCATGGACATGTAAGACTACATCGATATTCTGAGGTCCGTTACCCGAGGGTTTCGGCGCTTACGCCGGGACCCCGTCTATCTCGCACCAGAGGAGTATATGATCCTACGAAGGACGCTTAAGCTGTTTTGTTGCAGCGCCATGGCCTTGCATTTGATGGCGGAAAACCCGGAAATCGGCGGGAACACAGGCGCATCGACAGCTCCGGTGCAGGCGATTTCATTAAAAGACATACAGGAATTAAAAAAGAAGATTGCCGAGCAGCAAAAAGAGATTGAGCGCCTCCAAAAGTCTGTTGCGGAACAGCAGACGTTATTAGATAACACGATGAGGGTAGTCGCGGCCGGCGCGACGGAAAATACGAACGCTAGCCTGCTAACCACTCCGCCGCAACTACAACCAATCGGCGACACGGGCAATGTGCCGCTGGCACTCGGCCCCGCGGCGCGCAGCGGCCAGGCACGGGCCTTGCCCACAAACGTTGAATCGCCTCTCTCGTTCAAAATTGGCAGTGCGGACTTCACACCCTTCGGATTCGTCGATTTCACTTACATCGGCCGCTCCACGAATGTAGGCAGCGGCATCGGCACAAATTTTGGGAGCATCCCGTACAACTCGGCCGCACCCGGCCGGATCGGTGAAAACACCCTCAGCACGCAGAACAGCCGTTTGGGCCTGCGCGTCGATAGCTCCGTTGCAGGCGCGAAAGTGCTCGGTTACTTCGAGGCTGACTTTTTGGGCAACCAGCCCACAAACGTCTTTGATACGAGCAACTCCGATACGTTCCGTATGCGGAACATATTTGTCGATGTGAGGAAGGGCACGCTCGAGATCATGGGAGGTCAGGACTGGTCCTTGATGACTCCAGGCCGAGTTGGTATATCTCCGCTACCGGCCGACATCTTCTATACGCAAGACATGGACACCAATTACCAGGCGGGCTTAATCTGGGCGCGCCAAACGCAGTTCCGGATCGCGTATCATCCAAGCGAAAACTTCCATTTGGCTTTATCGCTCGAGAACCCGCAACAATATGCTGGCGGAAGCTCAGGCGCGCCGACAATTACATTCCCGGCTGCGTATGCCTCAAACACGAGCATCACAAATCAATTCAACACCGGCGCCAACAGCTATGCTGTTCCCAATTCAAGTCCCGATTTCATCGTAAAAGCTGCTTTCGACAGCCGTCCGGGCGGCAAGCTGCAGCATATCGAAGTCGCCGGCTTGCTTCGCAATTTCAAATACTACAATCCGGCGTTAAACAACAACCAAGGCAAGACGTTTACGGCAACCGGCGGGGGCGGATCGGTAAACGGAAATTTCGAAATTTTCAAGAACTTTCATCTGATTGCCAATACCTTCTTCAGCGACGGCGGCGGCCGTTACATCTTCGGCATGGCTCCGGATCTTGCGCTGAAGCCCAACGGCGATTTGTCACTGCTGCATTCGTGGTCGACTGTCGATGGATTTGAAGCGAACGTCTCAAAGAATATGCTTTTGTACAGCTATTACGGCGGCGCTTATATCGGCAAAGACGCGTTTCTCGATACGAACGGGAAATACGTCGGTTACGGCTATCCTGGCTCCTCGAACAGCCAAAACCGCGATGTGCAGGAATACACGATTGGTCTCATTCCGACCTTCTTCAAGAATCCTCACTACGGGGCGCTTCAGCTCATCACGCAGTACTCCTACCTCTGGCGGGTGCCGTGGTACCTGGCGGCAAACACGCCGAAGAACGCCAAAACCAACATGGTCTGGATCGACCTTCGCTACACCCTACCGTAGAGCATGGAGGGTGGGCTTCAGCCCGCGCGGGGCGTGAGCCCCGCTCAAGGCAAGGCCCGTCAGCCCTCGCGTAAAGCCGCCAGTGGATCGATGCGGCTGGCCCTGTGTGCCGGCAGATAACAAGCCGCCAGCGCGACGACCAAGAGAACGATCGCCGCTCCCGATACGCTGACCGGATCGCTTGCGCCGACGCCATACAACAGTCTGGTTAGAAAATGCCCTACCAGCAGCGCCGCTCCCAAGCCAATCGCTACGCCCGCCACAACCAGGGTCATGCCTTGCTTCAAAATCAGCAAAAGCACGTTGGCGCCCGCCGCTCCGAGCGCCATGCGCACTCCGATCTCCCGCACACGCAGGTTCACAGAGTAGGCCATGATCCCGTATAAGCCGATGCTAGCGAGACCGAGCGCCAGCAGTCCTAACACGCCTAGCATCGCCACGCCCATTTTTGCCTGAAACAAACCTTGATCGATAATCGTACGCCCTGTCCGCACATCGTTAACCGAAATGCGCGGGCCAAGCTGGCGCACTTCGCGCTGAAGTGGAATCAATAGCGGTTGGGGATCTCCCTTGGTTCGCACATAGAGCGTCATCGCGTCCCAGTAATTCTGTTCGAGAGGGACATACATGCAAGCTTGCGGAGGCTCGCCCAAGGTGGAGTAATTCGCGTTCCTGGCAATACCCACGATCTGGCGCATTTCTGTTTCGCCGGGCAACTGAATGCGCTTCCCTAACACTTCGCCGTTTGGCCAGTAATCGCGCGCCATCTTTTCATTGACGATCGCTACAGGAGTCGAGTGTTCCTGGTCCAGCTCCGTGAACTCGCGCCCTTTTTCGATCGGTATGCCCGCCGTCTCGAAGTAATGGAGATCGACGATATTGAGAACCGTAGTCACGATGTCGGCTTTCGATCGCTGCTCGCGGCCCTCCACTTTGATACCGCTCGCAAGCTGGGCCCACAGCGGCATATTCGACGCCCATGATGCGGATTCCACGCCCGGCATAGCCGCCACCTGTTCGCGAACATCCTTATAGAACGCCTTGGTTTGCGCCTTCGCATATCCAGCTTGCCCCGGATTTGTCAACAGCACTGCAAGGTGCCTGGTCTGAAATCCGGGATCCATGTCGTAGGCGCGCTGGATGCTTCGCAAAAATAGAGCGGCCGTCATGAGCGCCACAAACGAAAAGGCAACCTGTCCTACCAGGAGAGCGTTCGCCAGGCTCACTCGTCGCCGGCTTTTGCCGCTCGCGCGCGACTCTTCTTTGAGCGTTTCCGCCACGCTCGTGCGCGACGCCCGCAGCGCCGGAATTGTTCCGAACACAAAGCCGGTTAGGAGTGCGACAACCAGCGTAAAGACAAAGACCGTGGCATCCATCTTCGGCTTCACGAGGTTGGCCGAAGCCTCGCCCGGCAGCGACGACCACACGAGCTGCAAACTCGCATAGCCGATTGCCAGCCCCACCAATCCGCTCATAAATGCGAGAAACAGGCTCTCGGTCAGAAGCTGTCGCACCAACCTTGCGCGGCTCGCGCCCATTGCCAAGCGCACCGCAATTTCCTGTTGTCTGGCTGCCGCGCGCGCCAACAGCAGGTTCGCCACGTTCGAGCACGCTATCAGCAAAACGATGGCCACTACAATCAGCAACACGACGCTGCCAAATAAAAAGGGCGTACTCCCGCTGCCCGAGCTTCCGAAAAGAACATCGGTGATGGGATGGACTGCAGCCGTATGCCCTTCATTCGTTTCCGGGTACTGGCGCGCCAGCGCCGAGGCGATCGTTTCAAGATCGGCCTGTGCCTGCGCGCGGCTCACTCCGCTCTTTAACCGGCCAACACCCAGAAAAACCGCCTTGCTTCGCTCGCTTAGCGCACCGTGCATTTGATTAGGCAGTAATTGTTCTGCCATTGCGGCCGGTATCCACACATCGGGCCCGAACACCGCGTTTACCCCGATGAAACCAGGAGGAGCGACACCCACAACGGTAAACACCACGTTGTTCAGCCGCAGAGTTTTGCCCAGGATATCGTTCTCGCCCCCAAAGCGCGCCCGCCAAGTCGCGTAGTTCATCACCGCAACCGGATGCGCGCCGGGAGTGCTGTCCTCTTCCCGCAAGAAGAAGCGGCCTCGGGCTGGTTTCAAACCTAACACTGAAAAATAGTTGCCCGTCACCAACTCACTGAACATCCGTTCAGAAGTACCGTTTTGGTCAAGCGTCACCGGACGTGGACCGAAATACCCCGCAAGCGACGCGAACACCTGGTTTCTGGCCTGGTAATCTTTCAGATCCGGGTAAGACACGAGTAGCACGACTTTCGAGCGGCTCTTCGTCTCAGCACCCGCAACCGCCGCGAGCCCCGCGGCATTCTGAACCGGTAATGGATTCAACAGGAGCGTGTTGATGACAGTGAACACCGTCGTGTTCGCTCCAATGCCCAGCGCCAGCGTCAAAACCACAAACAGAACGAACAAGGGATTTTTCCCCATCGTGCGGGCTGTATAGCGCAGATCTCTCCAGGTGTCTTCTATAAAATTGCCCGCCGGCATGGCGCCAGCCGGCACCGCTTCGTGTTTTGGCATACGCTCGCTCCTTCCCATCCCCGCTGCTAATGGATACAGATCGTCTAACCCGGATTCCGCTTTCCGGTGCGCTTCTTCTTCGCTCGCGCCGCCGCTGCGCAGCTCGCGGTATGTATCTTCCAGGTGCTGCGCGAGCTCATCTACTAGACCGATCTCCTCGGTGCCCTTTAGACGCAAATGCGCGAGTCGGTCCCGAACAATGGTCTTCCAATCAGGCATGCTCGATTCCTGTTACCCGGCTAATAGCTGCAACGAAATTCTTCCAGCTCTTCTGTTGCGAACGAAGCACCTTTCGGCCCCGCTGGGTCAGACTGTAATATCTGCGTCTACGCTGCTCGGCTTTTTCCACCCAGCGTCCCTCAATCCATCCCTGCTCCTCAAGGCGATGGAGCAGCGGATAGAGCGAGGTGACGTGAAACCGTAAGGCGCCCCCGGAGCGGATGTGAATCAGCTTTGAGATGTCATACCCATGGCGTGATTGGTCCTCAAGCAGTGACAAGACGAGAAGTTCAGCGCTTCCTTTTTTCCATTCCTGATCGGGCGAGCTGGGAGTCATATGTGGGAGTTCATTATATGGGACTCACGAAGAAATACGGCTCCGTGAGGCAGTTCGTTCCGCTGAATTTCAACGCCAACCCCTGTTCCCATCGCAAGGAGAACAAGAGGGATAATTAGAAGTATCCTGCGTGGAGGCAGGCGCATCGTACCAGCAAATGTTCATTACTCGTAAGGCCGAGTTTTCGGCGTCTCATGTATGCCGGATAGGAGACTGGACCGACGAGGCAAACGAGCGGGTTTACGGCAGTGCAGCGAATCCCCACGGGCACGGACACAACTATATTTTGGAGGTGACATTGGAGGGTGAGCCGGACTCCCTTACAGGCATGGTGGTCGATCTTAAGGAACTGAAAGATGTTATCGAGAGCGAAGTGCTTACTCCCATGGACCACCGCTTCTTAAACTTCGAGGTGCCTCCTTTTGATCGCCTCATCCCAACCACAGAAAACGTGGCCCTCGAGATCTGGCGAAGGCTGGCGCCGCGGTTCGACGGACGGGCAAAGCTCCATCGCGTCCGGCTATACGAGACGCCCGATCTTTATGTCGATATCAGGCGCGAGGACGTGGAAGGATGACGGCTTCGCTCACCCGGAGATACCGATTTTCGGCCTCGCATCGGCTGCATGCCGCCGCACTTTCCGATGCGGAAAATAGACACGTCTATGGGAAATGCAATAACCCTTATGGGCATGGACACGACTACGAGTTGGAAGTGACGATACATGGCCCTGTCGATACGACGACCGGGCTAATGGCGCCGCTTTCTGTACTAGACCGGTACGTAGAGACCCGGATTCTGAGCCGTTTTCGAAACAAAAACATCAACCTAGATGTGCCCGAGTTCGAGCACATTGTTCCAACCACCGAGAACCTGGCACTCGTGATAGCGAACCGGCTCAATTCGGAATGGCCGCTTGGACGTGAGCCGGATGGGCGGAATTTGACACGAGTCTATCTTCAGGAGACGGGGCGGAACAGCTTTGAGGTTATTCTTCCTCGGACCAGGGCGGAAGATGAGCACGAGTAGGACACGAATGAAAAAGAATGCGGTCGTCGACTTTCATCCAAAATCGGAGTCTGACTCGATTGCTAGGCACTTGAAGGCCGTACTTGAGGCACTGGGCGAGAATCCCGACCGCGAAGGCCTTGTGCGCACGCCCGAGCGGTTTGAAAAGGCGTTGAAGTTTTTGACGAGCGGTTATTCAACCGACGTTAAGGAGATTGTCAACGGAGCGCTATTCAACGTCAACTATGACGAAATGGTGATCGTGAAGGACATTGAGTTCTTTAGCATGTGCGAGCACCATTTGCTTCCCTTCTTCGGAAAGATGCACGTCGCCTACCTACCGAACCACAGAGTGATCGGGCTAAGCAAAATTCCGCGCATTGTGGACGTTTTCGCGCGGCGCTTTCAGATTCAAGAACGGTTGACACAGCAAATTGCCGAAACAATTCAGGAGCTTGTGAGTCCGCGAGGCGTCGGCGTTATTTGCGAAGCGCGCCACTTTTGCATGATGATGCGCGGAGTGGAAAAACAGCACTCCGGCACGGTCACAAGCTCAATGCTGGGCTCGTTCAGGACAAGCAAGGAGAGCCGCGATGAGCTGCTCTCGTTGGTGCGGTCGCGCTCCGACCACTTTTGAATAACGGCTTGCAATAGGGCGTGCGGCGCTCGAATCGCGCCCGCCGTCATGGCTCGCCGCAGGCCTCCCGCTGCGTGTTAGCATGTGGGTGAAATGCATGAGCATTTTCGCTACTTCGAGGTAGGGCCTGATCCATTCGGACGGAAGTGGACGGCACAGTTTCGTTGGCTGCAAACAGCAATTTCCATTCGGCATGCCGATACGGTCGATGTGAAATTCCTGCTCAAATGCGACGATGGCACCGAAGAAGAAAAGGTAGTAGCCTTGCCGCACGCCGCGCTGCTCGAAGTATGTAAGGAACACAACCGCAAGTTGACCGATCCCTGGTGTATGAAACTTGCAGCGCTGCATGTGCGCCGCATGATTGAGACGGCGGAGGACATCGAAAAAAACCTGGTTACCTTGACAGCTAGCGAAATCGCCGATCTTGATCGCGAATTGCAAGGGGAACTCGAACCGAACCTCCTAGCTAAGCGCTGAGCCACGTATGAGCCGGAAGATGTGAGGGATTCGCCCTTTCAGGATTCGAATTTACCGGAGACAAAGATTATGATTAGTTGCCCGAAATGTGATGCGGCTATCGATGTGGAAGAAGAAGACCTGGACGAAGGCGACCTGCTTTCCTGCGACGAATGCGGGGCGTCGCTTACAGTCACGAGCGTGAATCCGGTTGAATTGGGATCGGAAGACGATGCGGATGAAGACGACGAAGATTACGACTTTGAAGACGACGATGAAGAGGAGGAAGAAGAAGCAGAGGGTGAGGAAGACTGGCAATGATGCAGACTCGTAATGATACCAGTCGCCCGCAATGAGGCCAGGTGGGACTGTGGTCTTCCTGCTGAAGCGCCTGACATGCGCCGCCCTTCTCGGCTGCATCGCGGCTGGCATTGCGCTCGCGCAAAACCAGGGCACGCAAACTTTCGACACAAAGACGCGTACCGTCGCAGGGGTCGTAACTGACTCCGGAGGTAAACCTGTATCGGGCGCTGTAGTACTGCTGAAGGACACCAAGACTTTGCAGATTCGTTCGTACGTGACCAAAAACGATGGCGCCTATCGTTTTCTCGGACTTAGCGCAAACGATGAATATGAGCTTCGAGCGCAAAGGAATGGCGCTACAAGCAATGCAAAAACACTGAGCCAGTTTGACAGCCGCAAACAAGCTAAGATCGACTTGAAGCTTAAGTGAACCCTCTCGGTCTTTGGTGGAACTTCGTCACAAACGCATCCTGATCCCCTTCTGTCCAGACACGCTCAAATCGACTGTGGTGTGATGCCCCTCGGAGGACTTGCATGGCAGAAGTAAATTTAGAACTCGCCCGGAAAGTGATTGCCGCCGCCGAGAAAAAGGCTGCGGAGATTGGGCAGCCGATGAACATTGCTGTAGCCGATGGTGGAGGGAATCTGGTGGCGCATGTCCGGATGGACGGCGCGTGGCTGGGCAGCATCGATATTTCTATCAACAAGGCTTACACGGCGCGCGCTTTCGATATCACGACGAAAGACCTCGCCGCACACTCGCAATCGGGCGGACAGTTTTTTGGAATCCATGCGTCCAATCATGGGCGTATCATGATTTTCGCAGGCGGCATCCCACTGAAGAGCGGCGGGAAGGTAATTGGCGCGATCGGCGTAAGCGGAGGCTCTGGCGAGCAGGATCACGCGGTCGCCGAGGCGGGCGCCGCCGTCGTTAAATGACCGCCTATTCTGAAAGACCCTTCAGCCAAGTAAGCGAAAGGAGAAAAATTGCATGCCAGGCAACAAAGGTGTTATTTATCTCGGGCCCGGTAAGGTGGAAGTAAAGACTATCGGTTACCCTAAACTGGCCCTGGGCAATCGCAAGTGTGAACACGGCGTAATTCTGAAGATTGTTTCGACAAATATTTGCGGCAGCGACCAGCACATGGTTCGCGGACGCACTACGGCGCAGCCAGGCTTGGTACTCGGTCATGAAATAACGGGAGAGATTATCGAGGCGGGCCGCGATGTCGAGTTCTTGAAAGTCGGAGATCTGGTCTCCGTGCCCTTCAACATTGCCTGCGGGCGGTGCCGGAACTGCAAGGAAGGGAAAACTGGCATTTGCTTGAACGTGAATCCTTCGCGGGCGGGAGCCGCGTATGGCTATGTCGATATGGGTGGTTGGGTCGGCGGCCAAGCTGAGTATGTCATGTGCCCCTACGCCGATTTCAATCTGCTCAAGTTCCCGGATAAAGAGCAAGCGATGGCGAAGATTCGCGATCTCACTTTGCTGTCCGACATTTTCCCTACCGGTTATCACGGCGCTGTCACGGCGGGGGTCGGTCCGGGAACGATTGTCTACGTGGCAGGAGGTGGACCGGTGGGTTTGGCTTGCGCGGCCGCCTGCCAGCTTCTGGGGGCCGCCGTGGTCATCGTCGGAGACATGATTCCCGAACGGCTGAAGCAGGCCAAGAGCTTTGGGTGCGAGACGGTCGATCTGAAGCAGGCGGGTTCGCTCCCTGAGAAAATCGAACAAATCGTGGGCGTGCCCGAAGTAGATTCAGCGGTCGATTGCGTGGGATTCGAGGCTCGCGGCCACGGTAGTGAGAGCGGCAAAGAACAGCCGGCCACCGTACTGAACGCGTTGATGGATTTAACTCGCGCGGGCGGTGGACTCGGCATTCCCGGGCTGTATGTTACCGAAGATCCAGGCGCGCAAGATCCCAACGCAAAGACTGGAACCCTTGGAATCCGAATCGGTTTAGGATGGGCGAAGTCGCATACCTTCGCGACCGGCCAGTGTCCTGTAATGCGATACCACCGGCAACTTATGCAAGCGATTCTGCACGAGAAGATCCAGATCGCCAAAGCTGTAAATGTGACCGTGATTTCGCTAGACGAAGCGCCCCAAGGCTACAAAGATTTCGACAAGGGCGCCGCGAAGAAATTTGTGCTCGACCCTCACGGGTTACTGAAAGCCGCGTAGCACCAACCGTTTGGAGGGTAGGCTTCAGCCTGCGGCGGACTCTTAAGTCTGCCCTCCGCGTTTCGCCCAATCCGACCGCATGACCCTGAGTTTTAAGTGTTCTTCGAGCGTAACGCCTTACTCTTCAATATTTGGTTCAAGACAAAAAGCCCAACCATGCACGGCACAATCGCGAAATACGGCCAGTAGGAAACGAGGGCAGGGGGTCCGGAGATAACATTCACGGTTCCCCTCACTTCTATTTTGGAATCTCCTTGCGTTACAGAAACAATCGTCGTCCAGTTTCCGGGCTTCGGTATCTCGGGAAGCGCGGCGTACAGCAGCTTGTTGCTGGCTTGGACGTGCGTCGCGTCCATACGCAAACGAAAACCCGGCTGGCTCAGCTCGATTTTCACACTTGCGTCGAGAACCGGTTGATTGCCTACCGCCGATTCCACCAGGACACTCAAATCGGATTCGCCCGTTCGCAAGGGAACGGGGCTACTGAATAACGTGATTATGAATGGGCCAGAGCGCTGTCGAAATTGAACCGCGCCGCCGTCGGCGTGAACGGGAATCGGTAAGGCGCAGCCCAGCAGCACGAGCAAGGCAATTCGACTTGCTGCGACTTGCATTAACTCATCATCATGCCCCGCGTCTGCATCGGTTCGAGCATGATCCAAATGCCAATGCCATACAGTGCGACAGCCAAGAAGCCCCAGGGTAGAAATACAGAGACTGGATTCGATTGGTTCATCCGCGTCTTTGAAATGCGCCATGTCAGGTAAAGAGTAAGCAATAGCCCTGCATCCAGAAACAGTATTTGCGCCGGCGCCAGCCATGGCGGCGTGAAAGGTCGAGCCGAAAACCCCCAGTCCGTTTGGATCGAGAGACTAAAAACGTTACCAAAAACGCGCTCAACAACGGGGACGATCGTAAACAAGCCCGTCACGAGGTGATAAAGCAAATGCGCCGCCCACATCCCTGCTCCAACGGGCAGTAGCGAGAACACAAACGATGCGATCACCCGTGTTATGGGGCGGCCGGGAAGCATCGATCGCCTGCTGATTACCGCGCATAGCCAGACTGCGCATGCCGGAATCAGCACAACACCAGCCAGAACCAAAAATGCGATCAGCAATGGGCGGCTGAGAAGTTCGCCCAACCTCGACTCAACTACAGCGAACGGTTGAATCATCGCAAACGCATTTGCAAACGCTCCGAAAACGACAACCAGAACGAGCGCCGCAAGGTCGAGCCGGTTCGAGAAACGGCCGAGTGACGATCGGTAGGGATCGGCAATTAATGTCGCGCCAGGCACGGCCGCGCGCAGCGCCACATTGTCATGCGGACAAGCGTGAATGCAATCGAGGCAAAATGTGCAATCGAAATTGCCCGCCTTTTTCGGCTGGAAAAGATATAGCTCACAGCCGCGGTGCGTCTCGTTGCCGCGTATGCAATCGAAGGTTTGGCAGGTGTGACACGTCTTCTGGTTACGTACTCTGATTTCGAGTGGCGATAACAGCGAGTGAGCGAAATTGAACTGGCCGAGCGGACAAACATATTTGCAAAAACTCGCTCCTCGAAACAGCCCGTCGATCGCGAATGCAGCCAAAAAATAGCCAATGACGATCCAGGCAGTGACGGCAGGGCTGTTCCACAAGCTAAACGCTTCGTAAGCCCATAGATAAATGAGAAACAGGCCGGCTGCGAGCCATTTCGAGCGCAAAAAGGAAGGCCATCGCAAAGCGGGTTTGAAGAACCGGCGTCCGGCCGCGCGCGGCAGCATAAACGGGCACGCCATACAGAACAGATTGCCTGCCACAAGCAAGGCGATCACAACCAGCCCTCGCCAATGAATCCAGGGCAAAACGCCCGCCAGATTCATCGGCGCCATGCTAGGGCCGCGAAACCCGTCTACAACGACGGCAATCGCGGCGATGAGGGTAGCCGACTGCATGAGTGGGCGGGCATACCGCCAGCGCAGAAAGGAGTTGAGCCCGTGAAATAGACGGAACCGCTCCCTCGCGATCGCGGCTCGGTTGAGGTTGGCGCGAGTTTGTACCGGTCGACTCGTTTGCCCCCCGCCAATTAAACGCATTGCCAGAATCGCCGCGGGAACCAGATAAAATATTGACCCGGGCACCCACATGAGAGCTCCCGCCGCCACCTGATCGCTATGCGGTGAAATACCGCCCAATGGCGCTGCCGCGTACGTCGGGTACAGAATCTTGTCCGAAAAGACAAACGAAGCGGAAATAGCGGTGTTGATAATGTCCGCCGCAAGCAGATATGGAATTATTAGCCAGCCCGATCCCCGCGCTCGGCTGGGCCACGGCTGAACCACGGGCCACCAGAACAAAATGGACGACCAGAAAAAGCACGCATGCTCGAGGTTGTGCCATGCCGGTGACCGTAGCGCAAGCTCGTACAGTCCCGGAACATGCCAGGCTATCGCGATCACGTTATAGGCTGCCCAAGCGAACCACGGCTTAACGAGCCCACTCGACAGATTCCGTAGCGCAGGCCACCTCAAAAACGGTCCCAGCCCCTCTTTCACAAACAGACGCGGCAAACCGCGCAACAAAGGGAGCAAGGGCTGTCCGAGAAGGAGTAGCGGCGGAACTACCATCATCAACAGCAGATGCTGCACCATATGCGCCTCGAGCAGCAGCGGCGAAAATGCATCGAGGGGCGACTCGAGCGCTACAAACAACAAAACCAGCCCTAGGAGAAATAAAACGAGCCGCTCGGGAGAGAATTGTTTCGCGAGTACCTTGCGAAGACGCCGCCAGCCCCGGAAGTAAACGACACCCGTAACAAGCAGCAGACCGATTA
>JBAUZG010000030.1:0-2930 GCA_049585195.1 Bryobacteraceae bacterium
CGAATGTGTCGAGCACCTGCAGCGCGATCGCCTTCGCCTCGGCGCGGTCACCCGAGTTGTGGGCCGGCTGGCCGCAGCAGGTCTGCGCGCGCGGCACTTCGACCGTGCAACCCACCTCCTCGAGCAGCTTCACCGCCGCAAAGCCGATCGTCGGCCGGAACAAGTCCACCAGGCAGGTCACGAAGAGCGCTACTCGCATCGGCTTTCCGTCTTCCTCGACGGCTCCGCGTCCTCGGAGATCCGCGAAATTAGGGGCCGGCCGGTCGGCGAATCAATCCTCGCCCGGCCTCGGCGAGCGCCGCACCCGGGGGCGGATAGGGGAAAACAGCCATATACCCGGAATTTTGTAGCTGTCTCACCTTGATGGGATCAGGCGCGCGCCGCTGGACGGCAGGGGCGATTCGCAATTCCTTTGCGCGCGCAAAAGCCCGCGGACGTTGGCACCCAAAAGCCGCGTATCGTCATTAGCTACGCAACCCCCTATCCGTTGTGGATTTTCCGCCCGATCGCACAACGAACCGACGCAAGCGATTGACCGTGCCTTAGAAGCTGGCCGAGCATCGCCAATCGACGATTTGCATACCCGACTACCGTCATCGTCATAGAGCGAGCCCTTTGGCGCCCACAAGCGCCGGGCGCATGAGGACGCTCCGGGAGAGACGGCCTCAAGCCGTCGTCTCTATGACGAGGATAGCCAATGGCTGTAATCGTCGATCTGCTGCCGGCTGAGGAACGCGCCGTCGAGGTACGGAGCTATCACCGATACCGGCAGGGTGTGTGGCAAACGGTTCGCGCACACACTCGGCGGAAGCCCCGTCGCTACCGGGGCCGCCGCTCGAAATAGCACCTTTGCGACAGGGCGGGCGGCTTCGGCCGCCCGTTCCTTTTTTAGCGGAACGCCACGCGCAGGGCGACTCGCCTAATGGCGGGAAGATATGAGACGATGTGATCGCGATGCAATAACACTGTGATCACACCGCTCGATGATCAGCGAACAGAGCGATAGCGAAGGCGTTCAGATCACTATAAGGCTGCCGTCCGACGCCGTAGAGATGATAGAGAACGGTTTGATTCCGTTTGGTCTTTTTGGGAAAAAGCGGGCGACGGTCTGCACCAATCTGATTCTCGACATGCTTAAAACGCCCGCCGTTCGCGGCCACATCCGGGAGGGTCGCGAAAAAAGCTCTCGTCAGGCAAAAACCGAATCGCGATAGCCAGGCCGGCTGCAACAAGCGCCATTTCAAAGGCAAGAACGAGCGACCATCTCGAACAAGATCAACCGCGGCACCTTCTCAGCCGTGTTCCTCGTGCAGTGCATGGAGGCGATCGGCGTGCATACCGTCCACCTGAACGGCGATTGAAGCGCCGCACGCCATCTAGCGCGCATCACTCGCGATCAGGGTAGCGAGCGAAGCAAACGTGCGCGTTGCGATTCGTAGTCAGCCAGAACGTATCTCTGAATCCGTTGAACGTTCAAGTATCTGAACGCAAAGGGGTTTTAAGATGGGGTTGGTATTAACCTTTTTCGATTCCCATATTGAAAATGTGATCTGAGACCGGCCCATGCTGGGGGTAGGATCGCACCGGGGGAGAGGCTGCGGCCTTTCCCCCCTTGCGTGGATGCGCCATAACACTACTATGCCTAGCGGATCCGTTCTACTTGCGCGCGTGTTCAAGATGGGCGCGAGCCGATCGAAATAGTATTGTGCTCCCATTTTCCGGATATATTTGTTTGGCACAAATCTCTTTAGAAGAAAATAGGCAACTACATCGCAACTCTGGATTAAATAGCTATATTTAGAGTCTCTGGAATTCGGATCTTCTATTATTTTCCGGATTGGTAACATTCTGTATTCGGATCCCATTCCATACATCGAAACTGTGTGTGCGATGGGGTTGTAGACGGCCATCCTTCGGACCATCTTTTGCAACTTCATGCCGTCAGTATTGTCGTTGATAACTATTCCAAAAATCGCTACTGTGAGCGCCGGGGAAATTTCCATAATTCATGGTATTTTCAAATCGTTGAAACAGTGTCTGCCAAGCATTGCTAAACACGTTGTATGTTGATGTCTTGCGGCGCTTATCAACGATTACATTAGTGATGGAGATGAAGTTTATCTTCGCTAGCTCATCCAAAAAATTACGCAATATAGCAAGACGAATATGTTTCTCCATTCCAGGAATTGGTGCGTGCCGTATAAATTCGGCTGAATGAATCTCCACGCGAAGCGGAAGACCGTATACCGCTCGCAGCGTCTTGCGGAAAGCGATCAGCAATTCGATCAGCTCACGCCATCGGCTCTCGTGGACAACGAGACTCGAAAGCACGAAATGCGTGCTTGGAGATTTGACGAGCCCAGTGTCGCCGCTCTCGTCAACGTACATAAGATACATCGCCTAACGACTGTACGCCCGCGTGGCTCTCAGTCAAAGCGTGGTAGACGCTCCCGGCGAATAGACGATCGGCTCCTAAGTCCCGGCCGCCCGCGCTTCATGTCTAGGTGAGACACCTAGATAATTCCGCATATACCGGTTGACAGATTTGCACACGCATGCTAGTTTCGCAATACGAATGAATTTCGACGACCGGTTTTGCGAATACCCGCCGTCGCGCCCAACCATGCACCCCGGGATCTTTGCACTTTTGTCAACAACCAGACGGACTGCCCGGCATGAGCCGTTATCCCGCTGTTCTTTCATTCGCTACGCCGTCGGGAGTCGAGAATTCCTGCGGCGAAGGAGTGGTTCGCCGCTGTTAATTTCCTGCAAAAACAGCAGAAACAGCGGAGGCCCGTTCGGGACGGGGGCGCGGCAGGGAGATTCCAACCTGTTCTTATCCTGCAGAAGCAGGCGCGGGCGGCCATTCGGGAGGCCCACGCGCTCCGCTGGCGGGCTCGCCCGGCGTCGAGTTCGGGCACGAGCATCAC
>JBAUZG010000031.1:0-15494 GCA_049585195.1 Bryobacteraceae bacterium
GGCGATGCAGAGCAGCCCATTGAAGCCGAGCTGCTCGCACGATGCAATCTGAAACCGGTGACGCTGTTGAAGGTGGGGCATCACGGTAGTAGGACCTCGACTTCCGAGCCTTTCTTGGAGGCGCTCAAGCCAGAATTTGCATTCATTTCTGCCGGTTACCTCAATCAGTTCCACCACCCGCATCCGGTGGTGCTACAACGATTGTCGGACGAGCATGCCATGGTCTTTCGAACTGATCGGCAGGGCCTATCGACGTTTCTGACGGACGGGCAAAAGGTCGAAGTGAGTGGGTTTCGGCAGTAGTGGTTACTGGGACAGGCGCAAGATCTGCGATGCAATGGTGTTGAAGGCGCTTGAGAGAGCGCTCTTGTCCGGGGCATAGACGAACAAACCTGCTGGAACGCTCGGATCGTAAGTAGGCGAGGAAGGGTCGTTTGCGATGCTGAGAAGAAGGGGTTTATTGATCAGAACACTGTAACCTATGGCGTAAATGATGGGTTGATATGTACGATCGTTGCGGATGGTTCGCGCTTGATTATCTGCCGCATTGATGGAAGCGGCGTTAATCGCAGCGAACGTGTTGACGGGGATATGGTTGCTGGCATCAAAGGGTGGTGTTATAAAGCAACATCTCGTAGAGTTTCCCCATAGGTCGGCGTCAGGGATGTACGCAACATCTTGATCGACTGCATTGGGATTCGTCGCAAACGCGCAACCGGGTACTGGAATCACTCCCTTAGGTTGGCTCCAATCGGGCACGCCGGTGGCGTCCCAGACGCCTGATGTCGGACTTCCTTCCGAAATGGAGCCGGTAAGAGGCACCCCTGCTTGGCACTTGGTAGTTGCAGTTCCCGGATAAGTCGCTCTTACACCATTTGGTATGCCGTCGGTGAAGAGGACAATCACGTTCAGCTTCTCGGGCTGACCAATAGCCAAAATTTGCTGGTACGCCAAGTGAAGAGTGTCGGCGGTCGCGGTGGAGCTCGTGCAGATCAGCTGCCCAATGACCGTGTTCATGCCCGGCTGAAAATTGGTGGTCGGAGCAAAATCGAGGTTCGCTGATTGCATAAACGTTATGAGCCCCAGCGTGTCTGTTCCACTGCTAAACATATCCACAAATTCCTGAGCGGCGGCCTTCATCGGCCCGCAGGAACCCGACGCTTGCATAGATCCCGAACGATCGAGCACGAGGATGATGTTGACGTCGCGGCGCGAAGCCTGACCCGTATCGGCAACGATGGTCTGAGTAAACCCGAAGATTCGCATGAAAATAAGGGGAACAGTCGCCTGCCCTTGAACAGTGACCGTCCGCACTTTGCATTGAGGTGCACTGTTGCAGGATTGGTTTAGGTTGACCGTGACCAGCGCGGATGCGACGGAGTTCCAATAGTTGGCAGGAAAATTGGCACTAAAGTAGGTCTGGGCAGTCGCCTTGGCGGCGCCTTGACCGGAGTTGAGTGAGCGTCCCCCCGCTAGCGCGGCCGCATCGACCGCCGCGGAAAGTTTGACTTTCACGACATAAAGAACCGTAGCGTCAATCGCGAGACCGGTGAGCGGTATCAGAACGAAAACCAAAGTGAGAAGGAAGATAACACTGACCGAGCCTTTTTCCTTATCTCGACGCGGAAGCTTCATGAGCACCTCAAAAAATCGATTGGGAAGCGATGACGCTTCCGCCAAAGCCGGTCCAGGCTAGGTCCGAGTTATTGACAAACACTTCGCCTATATAAGCTAGTTGACCGGCGGAGAGCGACGGAAGAAGCTGGGTTATAAGCGGCGTTCGGTCAGATGTAGACGTCAGCGTCGTCATTTGAGGGACGGCGCCAGAAACCGTAGGGGGCGGGTTGGGGTTGTCGAAAGAGCTCTTATATGCTGAGTTCCCGATCAGGATCTGATTTATGAAAACGGGATGGTTGAAATTCGTGCAGCCTGGATAATTGGGCGGTGAGTTGAATCCGCCTGCCTGACAGTCGGCCGCTGAGATCACCTTGATCGTCGACAAGATGATCGCCCCGTTGCCGCCGGTCTGCGCAAGACCGAGATTAGGTGCTACCTGCAGGATGAGTTGTTGACTGGACGGCTGCGTGAAATCGACTCCGTAGGCGTACATGCGCGCGGCGTCGCGACCCATTTCGGTGACCTGGATTTCACGCATAAGTTCCGTGCCTATGCCGATCACGCCGAGGAGCAACGGGACCCAGATCAGGGTCGAGAACATGAATTCGATGACCGCGCTGCCGCGCTCGGCATCCGTTCTTGAAGTGCGAAGCCGCATGTTATTCCATGACATCGGCGGCGGAAACTGGAATCAGCGTAGGAGTGCTAGTCCCCCCTAGGATCGGTGCCAGCGGACCTATCGGCACGTTTAAAACTTTGACTTGGACTAGATTGCCGGGCGCGTTGCTTGGCACCGGCTGGAGATTAGACGGATTGTAGTACGTGACCTTGATCTGGTTCGTTGCCGTGATGAAACCGAGAGAATCCTGCTGCACGAGAGCCTGTATCGCAGCGTTGCTCTGCCTCGTGATTGCGAAACGAACTCCGGCGGTCGCCGCGTACTGAAGGGTAGCCTGGGCGAATATGACCCAGCAGACCGAGACGATGAGAAAAAGGAATCCAAACAGAGGAATAATGACGAGAGAGAACTCGATAATCTCGCTTCCTTCTTCTTCTCGAACGACCCCAGTCATAGGAATTTCCTTGGCCTACGACAAACGCAAATCGTCGAAGCCGCGGGGCAGCTCGAACGGATTTCGCACAGTTTCGATGCGCTCGCCAATCTGATGCGCGGCGGATGGTGGATGCAATGTCGAAGCGAGTCGCAGGTATTCGACACGTTCCGGGTTGATGCCCATGATGCGGCAGCAGGTGGAATCGACCTGAATGGGATTGGCTCCGGCGACGATTACGCCCATCGTTTTGGTGCGTCCTACAATCGGGCCGTTGCCTTCCATGGCTTCGATGCCGTCGACAATCGAGAACTGGCGCGGAACGAGCTGATGGATGGTTGCGATCGATTGCGGAATGCCCGCCCAGTGCAGCAGATTCTTGGGCCAGCCGTAAACGGCTCCCGGTATGATGCCGAAGAGATTTTTCATCGAAAGCGTCGCCCCGGCCCAGTGGTGCGTCTTCATCTTGGGGAGCGACACGACGAGATCGGCGTTCAGAATGGTGGCGGGCAGGTAGAGTTCCGAGAGGCGCGTCGAGAACACCCTCGCCGGCCGGACCAACTTGACGTCATCGAGGTTCAGATCGGTAAAGTCCCCGTCGAAAGCGGGAATGGCTTCGAAATATCCGGCCGATTCCGCCATTTCGAATGTGGCGCGCCGGTGTCCGGGGCCTTCGGCAACCTGAACATGTGCTGCGCCCTCGGCCAGAAGCGCGCGCTGGACTGAAGCTACAAAGAGCGGGTGGGTATTAATCGGGGTTCCGGGGGCAAACTCGACGAGGTTGGGTTTGATAACAATCGTTTTGCCGCGGACAGGAACGCGATGCTCGACGAGAATCGAGCGGACAATGGAGTCGAGATCTTGTTGGTAAGAGCCGGCTCGGCGAATCGAGACGAGACTCTCGGTCCGGCTGGACGAACGCCGAGTGCGGTCGCACGCAAGAGAAGACGCCAGTGCACCAAGAAAGAAGAACCGGCGCGTGAGGGGCAGATTATCACGCATGTGCGCCTCCGGTTAGGCGATTCGAGTCCAGGTGAGCAGTCTGCGCGAGAAGCGAGAGCGCAAGTTCGACGGTGGTCCAGCAACGGAGCGGGTTTGGGCTTTGGTCTTCGACCTTGGCACCATGCGCCACAAGGCCTAGGCGGAGCCACGCCCAGGCTTCCGCCGATTGTGCGGCTGGGAGCATTTGCTGCGCGAGGCGAATCGAGGAGTTCAACTCCGGGCCGGCATAGCTTTTTAAGGCTAAAAGGGCGAGACCTGTTGTTTCTGGATAGGAGGCAACGTGTTCGCCGGGCGCATACCAGCCGCCGTGATTCCAGCCGCCGTCGGGCAGACGCCGCGCGAGCAGATATTTTTGCGCCTCAATCATTCGACTCTCATAATCCTTGCGACCGGTCAACTTCGTGGCCCGGCAAAGCAGGAGCAGCATCATGCAACTGGGATAGACCCAGGCGGAAGTGCCAGGAAACCAGGGCGCGCCGCCCTCACGATCCTGACTTGAGTCGCTTTCAAGGAAACGCACAAATCTGGCAAGCATGCCGGAATCCGCGCTGGTTTGAGATAGAACCCAGGCCAGGGATCTTCTGCCTGAATCGTTCGCGATGTCCTGATCGAGCAACGAAAGCAGAGCGGCATTCGTTGCGGAGCAGCTCTGCCCAATTCCTGGAGCGGCGGACCAACCCCCGTCGCCATTCTGCGTTTGCCGAATCCACCGATGAGCTTCATCGACTTCGCGGCCAGCGTAACCGGCAGAAGAAAGCGCGAGCAGCGCGAATGCTGTTGGCTCCGTCCAGGACGAGCCCGAGCGATACGGGAAACCTCCGTCGCGGTTGCGCTTGGCGAGGAGCGGAGCGGTGAGTTCGCACATTGTTGCCAGGCGGACTAAAGTCCGCTGCGGGCTAAAGCCCACCCTCCCGGCCTAGGAGTTCATTTTGCGGTTGCGGCGGCGCTTGATGTAGGCGAGCAGGATAATTCCGGCTGCGATCCACAGAATGGTCTGCATGATTGGGCTACCCATGGTTGTTACCTCTTTGTAGTGAACTTCACGAATTTAGTGGCCTTGGCCGAAGGTTGTTCTCCGGAGGGCTAATCCGCATATCGTCCAGTTTTCCCGGAGGTTTAGGGGGTTCCGGCAGCCGCGTTGGCGAAATGCTCGAATAGCTGCAGCATACCGGGACCGGCGACGACCACCATAAGCGCCGGCATGCAGAAGAAGAAGATCGGGAACACGAGTTTGACACCGACTTTGCCCGCTCTTTCCTCGGCCTGCTGGCGGCGGCGGACACGCATGAAGTCCGATTGCGCTCGCAGCGAATCGGCGATGCTGGTACCGAAGCGGTCGGTTTGAATCATAATAGCGACCAGTTTCTTCACGTCCTCTTCACCAGTTCGTTCCGCAAAATTCCGGAGCGCGGTGGAGCGGCTGGCACCGGCGAGGATTTCCATATTGATGAGGGACAACTCGTCGCTTAGGGCGGGATGAACGTCTTTGAATTCCCGGCTTACGTTCTGAATGGCTTGATCGAGCGCGCAGCCCACTTCGCTACAAACGACGAGCATGTCGAGCGCATCGGGAAGAGCGAAACGGATCTGCTCCTTCCTGCGGGCGATCAGCCGGGCCAAGACCAGGCCAGGAGCCATATAGCCCAGTACGCCGCAGCCGCCTGACAGAACGATTTGTAGAGCCCCCACGTTCGAGAGATGGTGTCTCAGAAGGAAACCGGCTACGAGGAACGCCGCCGCGGAAAGCGGCTTGATGCCGTTAAAGATCGAAACAGCCTGATCTGACCGAAAGCCGGCCGCGCCCAGCTCTTTCTTCATATGCGCGGCTTCGGCCGAAGACATCGAAAGCAAGCTGCCAATCGCGCTCAAGGCTCGGCCGGCCCAATGTCCGCTGGGCTTATTGAGGCGAGAGGCTAACTCGGTCGACACGATCGTGAGCTGATAGAAAGCCCGCGCCGGTTTCACGTACTTCAGATAGCCAAAGAAGAAGATTGCGCCGAGCAGGGCGAAAAACAGAACGATTGCGGCAACGAGAGCCATGGGTTAAACCTTGATATTTACAATCTTCTTGATGCAGAAATAGCCGACGATCTGAGCGCCGATGGCGAAGCCGATCATCTTCCTACCCGTCGGATCGGTAAAAAGCATGCCAAGATAAGCCGGCGACAGGAAGAGCATCATGAACGCGACCGCGATAGGCATACAAAGCAGAACCAACCCAGTGATTTTTCCGTGCGCAGCTACCGCTTTCACCCGGCCCTTCAATTGGAACCGCTCGCGAATGACGTGACTCAGCTTCGACAGGATTTCGCTGAGGTTTCCGCCTGTTTCCTGCTGCAACAAGACAGAAGCGGTGAAGAAACGCACATCGAGCAGCGGAACCAGCGCGGTGAGTTTCCCGAGAGCGATATCGAGAGGCGACCCGAGATGAAGATCGTTTAGGACGCGGCGAAACGAGCCTGCCAAAGGTTCCGGCGAATCGAGAACCAGCATTTCCAACCCGACCGAGAAGCCATGTCCGGCGCGCATCGAGCGCGAGATGAAATCGAGCGCCTCCGGAAACTGTTCTTCAAATGCCGCCAGGCGCTTCGAGCGTTTGCGGAAGACCACAAAGAAGGGCACTGCGCCTACGGCCACAGAAACAGCGAGCACCACCAGGACACGATACGAAGAAACTGGAAGTTGAGACGACACCAGGGCGGCCAGAATGACCAGAGCCAATGACGTTAGGATCAACTTGACGCCCGTCCATTCCACGCCAGCCTGCTCGGCGATAAGATCGAGCGCTTTGACAACCTGAAAGGATTGTAAGAACGCGGTAAGCCCGTCTTCGTTGCCCTGCGCAGTCAGTAGTTTGATTTGGCGTTCGGCAGCCGCGGGATCGGCCGTACGCAGCATCGCGTGGATCTGCTTGTTTTGCTTGGAGCGTTGGAACGCGAAACCCAGCCCCACACAGAGCAAGACCACGAGAAAAAGCAGAACGAAGACGCCGAAGAAGAGAAGCATTTCAATTCACGTCCAGACTCTGCTGAAATAGCGTGGCGGGAAACTCGATACCGGCCGCGCGCAGTTTTTCGGCGAATTTTGGCCGGACGCCCGTCGCGCGGAAACGTCCTCGTACTTTCCCTTCGGCGGTCAAACCGAGGCGCTCGAACAGAAATATGTCCTGAGTGGTAACCTGGTCGCCTTCCATGCCGACGCACTCGGTCATGTAAGTGACTTTTCTAGTTCCATCGCTCAGGCGCGAGATCTGGACAAAGAGATCGACGGCGGACGCGATCTGCTGCCGAATGGACCGGACGCTCAAATTGGCGCTCGCCATGCCGATCATGACCTCGAGACGGCTGATGGCATCGCGTGGACTGTTGGCGTGAACAGTGGTGAGAGATCCGTCGTGGCCCGTATTCATGGCCTGAAGCATGTCGAGCGCTTCTTCGCCGCGGACCTCGCCCACCACGATTCGATCGGGGCGCATGCGGAGAGCGTTAATGAGCAGATGGCGCTGCGCGACGGCGCCGCGGCCTTCAATGTTGGCCGGACGGGTTTCTAGACGCGCGACATGGGGCTGGCGCAATTTGAGCTCGGCCGCATCTTCGATGGTCACAATGCGCTCGCTTGCGGAAATAAAGCCCGAAAGCATGTTCAGGAATGTAGTTTTACCGGCTCCAGTGCCTCCCGAGATGATGATGTTGAGCCGGGCTCTCATACAGGCCTTCACCAGGTCGAGCATGCCGTCGGTAAGCGTGAGATTTCTTGTCAGATCGACCGGCTGTAGCGGATCGCCGCCAAATCGGCGAATGGACATGAGCGGACCATCGACGGCCAGCGGCGGAATGACGACGTTAACGCGCGATCCGTCGGGCAGGCGGGCGTCGACCATAGGGCTGGACTCGTCGACGCGGCGCCCGACGCGCGATACAACACGTTCGATAATGCGGAGCAGGTGCGCGTCGTCTTTAAATTCGATGGAGGTACGTTCCAGTTTGCCGCGGCGCTCGATATAAACGATTTTTGGCGTGGTGACGAGAATGTCGGAGATAGTCTTATCGCGAAGTAGTGGCTCGAGTGGTCCCAAGCCGAAAACTTCATCGAGAACTTCCTCGATGAGCCGCTCCTTCTCGGCCATGCTGAGCGGTGTTTTTTCCTCGCCGACGAGGCGCGCGACGGCCGGGCGCACTTCGGGCCGCATGCGCTCGGCGGGCAATGACGACATGGCTTCGAGATTGATGCGCTCGAGCAGCTTGTGATGGATCGAGAATTTCAGTTCCTGATAGACCGAGAGCGGCGTTTCGCGCGGTGGCGCGGAAGCGCGCTGGTCGTCGATGCGTTGGGCTGAGGGGTGAAGGTCAGTGGGGGTCATGGTGCGTGGCGGGGCTCAAGCCCCGTGCGGGCTGAAGCCCACCCTCCAGATCTGTCTTGATAGTCATCATGGGGATTTGCTCAGCCGAAGAGGGCGAATTTCTTTTTGGGTTTGGCCGGTTGAACGCCGGCGATTTTCGAGGCTAGCAGCGAGAATTGCTGCGTCAAGCGGTTTGCCTCGGAGACGAGCTTCCCTTGGGAGTAGGCCTGGTTCAGGCTCGCGTAGTCGTTCGGAACTACAGCGTAAAGCGAGCGGCCGAGAATCTTTTCGAGCTCTCCGGTTGTCATGTCCATCATCTTTGGCGCGCGATTCAGAACGAGCTGCAGCTTCTCGAGGTTCTGGCCCCATTCGGTCAGCCGCCGGACGATGGTTTTCAGGCCATGCAGCGCGATGACCTCGAGGACCGAAACGAGAAAAATCTGATCGACTTCTTCGTACACGTTTGAAGCGACAGAGTTGAGGCTGCGGCCCAGGTCGAGCACGACCCAATCGTGCTGCGTACGCATGAAACGGATAGTGGCGCAGAGGTCCTCCTTGTGGGGAGACTTGCTGTAGTCGAAAGAGGCGGGGCTTGGAACCACGCTAAGGCCTGGCTTTACATCGACGACTAACGCCTTCCACAAGCTGCCATCGAGACGCGAAAGGTTCTCGGTGGCATCCAGCATGGAATATGTGCTGTTGGCTTTCATTAGAAAGCCGATCATTCCGGATGTGAAATCGAGGTCCGCCAGCAACACGGACTTTCCGGTCTGACGGTGAAGCACGTTCGCGACGTGGCAGGCGATGGTGGTTGCGCCGCACCCGCCCTTGGCCGAAAGAAACGCGATCACTTTGCCACGGTGCTGGTGTCCGGGTCCTGAATTGATAGCCGCCGCCAAACGGCGAAGCGCGATGTGGAGGCTCTCATCCCAGGGCGGATGTACAAACTCGTCGGCGCCGGCGCGGATGGACCGGAGGATGGTTTGTGAATCGAGGTCGGGATGGACGACGACGATTTTGGTCCGCGGAGAGCCGTTTCTAATCTCCCGGAGAACGTCTTCGAGCCGGCCGATGAACGGTTCGAGCTCGAGCAGCAGCACTTCCGGTTGGGCGTGAGTGAGATGGGACAGAAGTCCCGGCCAATCGTCGGGATCGTGTGAATCGAGCGGGCTGGATTCGAATTCACGCCGGATCTCCTCGAGGACGTTGCTGCACGGGCCATAGCTTGTCACCGCTACGAATAGATTCACGTTCTTCATGGCGTTCAGTTGTGCGAGATCGGAGTAGACTGCATGTTTTGGGCGCCAGAATCCTGAGGCGAACCGGATTTGGAAGGATCGTCTCCGCCGGTGTCGTTTTGCATCGCCATTTTGAGCACTTCAACGGGAACGGATTTGATCACTGGCAACGATGTGGCGGCCTTTCCGGCGGCCGGATTCTGAGGGGGCGTCGTGGGAATGCCTTTCATAAATGGCTTGGGCATTTCGAGATTCGGTTCTTGACCGGGCTCGATCGGCTTGACGATTTCGGGGGTAACCAAAACCATCAGCTCCGTATTGTTCCGCTGCGTAGATCGGGATTCGAAAAGCTTGCCCAAAACCGGGATGTTAGCGAGGCCGGGTATTTTGCTAAGAGTTTCGGTAAGCCGGTTATCGAGGAGGCCGGCGATCATGAAGGATTGACCGTTTTCGAGCTCGACTTCGGTTTTCACTCTCCTGGTATCGAGACCTGGGATGGTGTAGCCCTGGACGGTCAATCCGTTTGTTGCGTCGAGAGCGCTCACCTCCGGGTTGACGAATAGATGGATGGTGCCGCGTGGCGTGACGATGGGCCGGAACTTCAGCCGGACTCCGAATTCTTTGAATTGAATCGTGATCTGCCCGATGCCTCCACCGCCGCCCTGCAGCATGGGAAAGGGAAATTCGCCGCCTGCCAGGAAATTGGCTTCGCGGCCGCTGATGGTGAGCAAGTTCGGCTCGGCGAGTATCTGCGCCAGGTTCTTGGACTGAAGGGCCTGGAAATAGGCTCCGAAATTCAGATCGTTACGAAAAATGAAGATGTTAAGCGGATCCGGCAGCGTCAGTACTGGTGGCGTTTGCGTGAAATCGTAACTGGGAGCGCCGCCAAACTGTCCCGTGGACGCGGATCCAGGCATAATACTCGATCCGCCGCTGAAGAAGTTCGCTCCAAACTGTGACAGCGCAGTTCGGTCGATATCGACGAACTTAACTTTCAGCAACACTTGCGGCTCGCTGGGTGGCACAAGGACATTCAATAAATTCGTGACTTTGCCGAGTGTCGAGGCAATACTCATGGCGCGATCGGCGGAAACGAGGTCGTTCACCGTTCCTTTGAGGAGTGCAGTTCCGCCTTCGAACGCGATGGAAACGTCCTGGCCGGGCAGCTCGGCGGCAAGCTGTTCGCGAACCATTTCGAGTTTGTGGTCATTGGGGAGCACTTGTACGTCGAACATGGTGCGCTTGCCGGTTTGGTCCCAAAGAATGAGTGTCGTGTCGCCTGGCGCTTTTCCGTTGACTAGAACTTCGGTGGTGCTGGCGGCGACGGCCTCCGCGATATCGGAATTAGTGATCGAGATGCGCTTTACACCGGCTGAATTTTCGAGAACTACCGATTTGTTGACCATGACAGATACGGTCGAGATCGAAGGTGATGCCGGTGCCGCGGTTTGACTCGCAGCCGGCGCGGCGAAATTCTTTAGGTCGAGCCGGATTGGCAGGCGGTGGGAGGGTATCGGCGGAAGCTGGGCGTGCAAGGCAACGAAACTGGATAAGAACAGGCAGGCGATGATCTTTCGCATGATTTTCCTTAGTGCTGCAGCTCAAACGTCTGCTCGTGCTTGGTTACGCCGCTGATGACTTCGACCGTAGCGGTAGGGACCGGTTTCGGCGGTGGGGCGGCGACTTGCGGCCGTGGAGGAGGCGCGGCTTTCGGCGGAGCGGGCGGACGATAATCGGCGCCGAGCAGGAGGGCGTCTAGCGAGGTCCCCTTCGTGGCCTTCTCTTCGGTATCGAGCGGATTGCGCAGCACCAACTGCACTTTGGTCTCGTTGCTCGCGAGGGTGAGTGTTTCGGCCTGATCGGGCGTAACCAGGAGATTGACAACCTGCACATCCTCGGGTTTCCCATTTACGCGGCGCTCGATGGTTTGGCCGGCGGACAGGACTTCGATGTTCTGGAGCACGGTGCGGGTGAGGGTGACCTCGCGGCCCGCGGCAGAATTTGGCTCGTTGCCCGAGACGATCACGTCAACACGCATGCCTGGGAGCACAAATCCGGCGAGGCCGACGACATCGTTGACGCGGAGGGCGACGGCGCGTTTTCCCTGCGGAATGGTGGACGCGAGACCGGCCCCAGCGCCCTTTTCGGCCAGCCTAGGCGAAAGAATGGGTTCGTCTTTGAAGACGGTGGCGATGACGCCTCGCCCGACGACTTCATGCAGATCGGTGAATCCTTGCGTCGATGTGCAGTCGCGGCATTCGAGCAGGCGAACGTCGGTATTGGCGATGAGGGTGCCTACCTCGAGGTCGCGATTGGCGACAACGACAGTCCGCGTGGTGACCTTCTCGGGCCCGCGCCCCACGGATGAAAGGACCAGACGGTACACGGCCAGACTGGCGATAAGGGCTACGGCGAGCGCGAATAGAAAAACGGACAACAGACGGCGATTCATGAACGGTAACGAACGATATGTACAAACGGGGTAGGGGCGGGGCCGATTAGCAATCGGCCCGCAGGCTACCAGCCTGCCCCACGAGAATAGAAGGCGATCAAGTGAAGGCGATCACTTGAACTCTCTGAAGAAGTGCTTAGCTCGCGGCGGTCTTGAGGTTGGTGTTCACGTTGGTCCAAATTGTCTTGATGCTGCCTTGAATCGTGGAGTACACCGAAATCCCGGCAAGCGCGATGAACGCCAGCAACAGTGAATACTCCACCATGTCCTGGCCATCCTCTTCGACCCAAAAATTCTTCAATGCTTTAACCATTTCCCTTTCTCCTTTCTAAAACTTCGAATAATCCCAACGGGTGATTCCGCGCGTCCCGACGGCAGTCTCCGTGGTCGCTATCCGCTCGTAAGACGTATCGGAATATCGCATCAAACCTTTAGCTCCTCCCGATCACGAACAGAAATACACATGTACCCAGCGCGATGGATACGCCATGAGGAATCCGGAGCGAATCCTCATGATGGACATCGAGCGCAGGCGCGGTCCGGTAGGGCGCTCGAAAATGCAGGAGCTCGGCCAGAATAATCTGAACGTTGAACAACGTTTGGCCCAGCCGTCCTTTGATAGCGGCGACACACACTGCAATGATTCCGCCTGCGATCGCCGCGGCTAGGAAAATGCCAAGCCAGCTCGACGGGCCAACGAGCGCACCAACCGCAGCCATGAGTTTCACGTCGCCTGCTCCCATGGCCCGCAACAGATATAAGGGCAAATAGACGGCCATCGCCAAAACAAGGCCCAATGCCGCGATGCCCAATCCGGCTAGCTGGGCAATGAGCGCATTCGCCGCAAAGCCGAGCAATACGCCGGTTACAGTCAGCCAGTTGGGAATGCGCCTCGATCGAAAGTCGCAAACGCCAGCCACCAGAACCAGGGCCAGTACGAGAATTTTCGGCAAGGGCAAGAGCGATGGCATGGAAGTCTATTGTTCCGTGGCAACGGTGCGCGAGATGGCAAGCTGGTCGCCGGCCTTGGTCTGGGATTGGGCTACGGAGTTTTCCGGTAATTCGAGGACGGATTCGGCGGTGAGGCACCACGCGATCCGGCCGGGGCGAAGGGCCGAATAAACCTTCTTGACTCGGTGATCGCGCCCAATGAAAACGGCGTCAATCGCGATTTTCATGCCAAAAGTATGGATGGCTTCACACGGCGAAATCCAGAGACCGTGCCCGTCCGCGAGCCGCTCGACCCCGCGAAGGCCCTTGCGGCGTTCCGAACTCGTGCCGGCGAGCCAAACAAAGCCGGAAATCGGGATTCCGCTGGCGGTGTTGATAACGGCGTAAGTTGTCGCCATAGTAATCCCTTATCTTCCTCATGAGGTATGTCGAACGGCGGTGCAATATGTCACCGTAAGGGTTGCCTGAGCATATGTGCCTACTGGGGTAGAAATGCGACGATAAGAGTAGGCGGTGGGGCAGGTCATCGCCTTTTGTGGCCTGCCTGTTCGTGGCCTACGCAGACGACACAAAACGATCGTCTGCGCCACCGGAGCAGGCTTCAGGCGATTTTCAGCTTCACGCCGTACCATGGAGTCTGGGTTGATGCACGTTTTGGCAGTCGAGGATGAGCCGGTTATGGCTGAGCTTCTCCGCTCGGCTTTGTCCGAAGAGGGCTACCACGTGACATTGGCGTCGGACGGCGAGTCCGCTTGCGAAATGGGCAAAACGGGCGTGTTCGACGTAATTGTTCTAGACCTGATGCTACCGAAGCTGGATGGTTTATCGGTGGCGCAGAGGCTGCGCGCATCGCATGTACAAACTCCCTTGCTTGTTTTGACTGCACGCGACACCGAGGCCGATATTGTTAAGGTGCTCGATTCCGGAGCTGACGATTATCTGACGAAGCCGTTCTCGCTCGAGGTTTTGCTGGCGCGGCTCAGGGCCGTGAGCCGGCGAGGCCAGATACCGCAACCGGTTTGCCTCGAATTCGGCGGTTTGACCCTGAACACGGCGACGAGGGAGGTTAGGCGCGCGGGAAAAACCATCGCCTTGACGCCGCGCGAGTACAGCCTGCTCGAACTGCTGATGCGGCATCGAGGGCGCGTATTGACGCGGCAACAGATCGTTGAATCGGTATGGGGGTTCGATTCAGATATCGAGGAAAACACGCTTGACGCGTTCATACGGCTGTTGAGGAACAAGATCGAGCTGCCGGAGACGCCGCGGCTGATACATACGGTGCGCGGAATCGGGTATATTTTACGGGAGCCGGCGGCATGAAGAACCGGTCGATTGGTCTGCGCCTGACGGTGTGGTACACCGCCGTGCTTTCCCTCGCCTTGATTCTGTTCAGCGTAGCCCTGCGGTATTCGCTGGCCCACCAATTACGCAAAGACCTCGATAGCTCGTTGCGCAATCAGGCTCATGGGCTTGAAGAATACCTGCAGATTGAGGAAGAAGACAACGCGCCCAATCTGGCTCACGAGATTGACGAATATTCGCGCTCGATGCCATCCGACCACCTGCTTGCGGCGTTCAATACCGAGGGCCGACCGGTTTACCTAAGCACGCCGGGGCTCGACGAATTGGCCCATGGCGGGGAGCGGCAGGGTCCGACCTGGCGAATGCGGTGGATGCGCCGTACTTATCTCGCAACCGTGCATCAGGTTCCTTTGCGAGAGGGCAAATTCACTGTGTTCCTCGCGATTTCATTGGAACCGATAGAACACGCACTCGAGCGATTGAACATGCTGCTGGCGGTGATTGTGCCTGGATTCCTCGTTGCCGGCGCGCTGGGAGGGTATTGGCTCAGCCGGCGGGCGCTGAGTCCGGTCAAACGGATTACCGAGAAGGCCCGGTCGATTGGCGTAAACAACCTCTCCGAGCGCCTGACGGTGCCCGAAACGCGCGATGAGATCCAGTGCCTGGCCGAGACATGGAACGATATGCTCGAGCGGCTGGAATCGGCGGTCGCAAAGATATCGCAGTTCACGGCCGACGCGTCGCATGAGCTGCGAACACCGATCGCCATCATTCGCTTTGCGGCCGAAAGAGTGCTGCGGCGATCGCGCACGGAGGCGGAATACCGGGAAACCCTCCTTCAGGTTCAGAATGAATCGGAACGCATGACAGGGCTTATTGAGGACCTGCTTTATCTGGCTAGAGCCGACGCCGGGGCGCAATTAATCGAAAAGGACGATGTGGATCTTGCGGAACTGGTGAGAACAACGTGCGGGGACTTCGAGCCCCTGGCATCGGCAAAGGGAATCGCGCTCGAACGGACGGTTCCGGATGAATATGTCCCTGTTCTCGGAAGCGATTCGGCGCTGCGCCGCATGCTCAGAATTCTGCTCGATAACGCGATCAAGTACACTCCTTCCGGCGGCTCCATTTCGGTCTGTCTCAGGCGCGAGGACGGGCGGGTACTACTGGCCGTAAGCGATACGGGGATCGGCATTCCGGAACAATCGCAGCTTCAAATTTTCCAGCGCTTTTTCCGGGCTGATCCATCGCGCAGCAAGGAGTCGGGCGGGTACGGACTTGGTCTGTCGATCGCCCGCACCATCGCTCATCAGCACAGCGCGTCCATCCACATGCAATCGAAAACGGGTTGCGGATCGACCTTCTCGATCGCCATTCCGATTGGGGCTTAGCCTCACAAGGGCGAGGCAGGCCCTCGCCCCTACAGAAGTTCAGAAATTTCGTAGTGGCCGGACCTGCCCGGCTAGCCCGCTCCTCCTGCTGCCCCACAAGATAAATCGAGTAATTGGGTACGGTTCCGGGTTTAGCTAGGGATACCC
>JBAUZG010000032.1:0-10689 GCA_049585195.1 Bryobacteraceae bacterium
CTGCTCGCCCGATCGATACGGCGTCAGCGGGAAATCAATCTGCGACTGGCGCGTGGAGCAAGCCGTATCCGCGTGCTCCGGCAACTTTTGACCGAAGGGATTCTGTTCTCAGTTCTCGGTGGAATAACCGGTCTGGTCCTCGGGCGGTGGTGTAGCCACGGCCTGCTCTACCTGGCGTCGCCAGGGCCGGTTCCGCTCGCTGTGGATGTCAGCGCCGATGCGCGGGTCTTGATGTTCGCTTCACTGCTCACGATCGCTACGGGAGTACTGTTTAGTCTTGCTCCCATGTGGCACGCGTCGCGAATGGAATTGAATGCTTCGTTGCAGGCGATGTCCCGGAGCCTCTCCGGCAGCATCATGCGCCGCTCATTCGGCCGGCTGCTCCTGGTCTCGCAAGTTGCATTATCGCTTCTGCTGCTCGTAGGCGCCGGTCTGCTGGTTCAAACACTCCGGAATCTGAAGAACTTCGACAAAGGGTTTCGCGAAGACCATGTACTGTTGGTCAATGTTTGGTTTCGGCTCGCAGGCCTGGGTCCCGCGAAAACGATGACCGTGTACCAGGAGTTGCTCGATCGAATCTCCGCCCTGCCAGGAGTCCGATCCGCAAGTTTGGCGCTACAAACGCCCCTCAGTGGAAACACCGATACAACAGATATTTCGATTCCCGGACATCCGGCCCCGTGGGGCACGGACATGGAAGTCGAGACAATGGTTGTCACGCCGCGCTACTTCGAAACGATGGGAATGAGCTTGGCGCAAGGCCGCGGCTTGACTGACGCAGACCGTGCGAACAGCCCCAAAGTCGCCGTAATCAACGAGGCCATGGCGCGGAAGTTTTTCGATCCCAAAGCTCTCGATCGCCGCTTTCGCGCTGGCGGCCACGACAGCGAGTTGACCGTCGTCGGCGTCGTGAAGAATGCAAAACTGCTCAACCTGCGAGATGAGGCGCGGCCCGTCATGTACCTGCCCCTCGCCCAATCGCCCACACTTCTCAAAGGCATTCAGGTACGCACGTTCGGCGATCCCGTCCTATTGGCAAGTCAGATCCGGCAGATCGTGCACAATGTGAATCCGAACCTCCCTGTCACGCAGGTGAACACGCTGCACGATCAGGTTGACCAGTCGCTGGTCGAGGAGCGGCTCGTCGCCATCTTGTCTAGTGCCTTCGGCAGCCTCGCTCTTCTGCTCGTCTGTATCGGTCTGTATGGCGTGCTCTCGCAAGGAGTAGCGCAGCGCACGGCCGAAATCGGCGTTCGCATGGCGCTCGGGGCCGAACGCTGGCAAGTGCAATGGCTCGTTTTGCGGGAGGCGTTCTTGCTCGTTCTCGTGGGCATTACGATCGGTCTTCCGACAGCGCTCCTCGCCACCCGCGGGTTAACCCACATGCTATTTGGATTGAGTCCCGCCAATCCACTCATTCTCAGCGCCGCTTGTGTGGCCATTGTGATCGTGGCCGCCTTGGCCGGCTACATGCCCGCTCGGCGTGCTTCGCGCGTCGATCCAATCGTGGCCCTGAGATACGAGTAGACCCCATGCCCTGGTGGAAGTGGAGTAAACGCGGCAACAGGGAGATTGAAGAGGAACTCGACTATCACCTCGCCATGCTCGCCAGGGAACGCGCGGAGGAAGGCGACAAACCGCGTGAAGCAAGCGTTTTCGCCACACGAAAGCTCGGCAACAAAACATTAATCAAGGAGGTCACACGCGAAATGTGGGGTTGGACGTCAGTTGAACAATTTGCTCACGATCTTCGATACGGCGGGCGCATGCTGCGAAAGAATCCAGGTTTCACGATCGTGGCAATCGTCTCCCTCGCACTCGGTATCGGAGCCAACTCAGCGTTATTCACCGCGATGGATGCCGTGATGTGGAAGCTTCTTCCGGTTCAGCAACCCGAGCAACTCGTCACCATAACCGGCGTGCGCCCAAGCGGGAAACAATTCGATGGCATTCCCTCGACCTTTGTCGACGAGCTTCGCCGCCACTCCGTTTTCTCGGATGTTCTTACGACATCCTGGGACGGTCTCAGTCTGTCAATTGGAGATACAGCTGAGCGCATCATGGGCGAAGTCGTCAGCCCGAACTACTTTTCGGCGCTGGGTATCAGGCTGTATCTCGGCCAAGCGTTTTCGCAAAACAGAATCTGGAAACCGGAGGCCGTCGTGACGTATGACTTCTGGCAACGGCGATTTCACGGCAACCCGCAAGTCATCGGAACAACCATATACATCAACACGTGCCCATTCACGATTGTCGGCGTTGCGCCACCGGGATTCTTTGGGACTGAGGTAGGCATATCGCCGGAACTTCGCATCCCCTTGATGCCGCCCGGGCAGTCGCTCAGTCAAATTGACATGGTGAACGGGAAACGAGCCCGGGTGATGCAAACGATCGCCCGATTGAAAAGAGGTGTGACCATAGCGCAAGCTGAAGCGGCAACGGACGCTCAATTTCAACATTTTCTAGAACTGTCTCCGCGTCGCATTGAAGGCATTGAGCTACGGCACGTTCATGTGTCCTCGGCCGCGCGAGGCACATCCGACGTTCGCAAAACATTCGCAAAACCCTTGACCATCTTGTTCATCGCCGTTGGCCTGGTGTTGTTGGTCGCTTGCTCTACTGTCGCCAATCTTCTCCTCGCAAAAGCGAGCGCGCGGAGGCGGGAGATCGCAATGCGCATCGCGATCGGAGCTGGCCGAGGACGTCTGTTGCGCCAGTTGCTGACGGAAAGCGCGCTGCTCTCGTTCCTGGGCGGATCGGCCGGACTCGCGCTCTCGTTCTGGATGACCCGAGCGCTATTCTCATTCCTTCCTCAAACGCATCAGCTCATCGTGTTGGATTTGCAACCGGACCATCGGGCGCTCGAGTTCACGTTTTGCGTCGCCATCGTAACCGGGCTGTTCTTCGGAATTGCTCCAGCATTGCGGGCGACGCGAGGGGCGGTTGCCAGCGCGCTCAAGAACGATTCAGCGGCATCCATCGGACGGTCCCGTACCAGTTGGATCGATTTCCGACAGTTCCTGGTGGCATCGCAAGTCGCGCTCTCGCTGCTCCTTCTCATCGGCGCGGCGCTGCTGGTGCGGAGCCTCCGAAATCTGAAGGAAACGGATTACGGCTTCGCGCCTGAAAAGGTGCTGCTGTTCACCATGAAACCGCAGCACGAAGTTTACGATGGCGAGCAAATTCGGCGCATAGCCGCGGAGGTATCCCGTCGTGTCAGCGAGTTGCCTGGAGTCGTCAGCGCGGCATGGGCGGAAAGCGGACCTCTCGACAGCCGAGGCGTTCCCGTCACCACCGTTTCACTTTCGACCGGCGAAACGGCGCGGCCGCTCGCAGATGCCGTCACACCGCGTTTTTTTGACACCACCGGCATTCGCTTGCTGCGCGGCAGGGATTTCATGTCTTCGGATCGCGTCGGGTCGGAAGGCGTCGCGGTCGTGGATGAACTGCTCGCCAAAGTGTTGTTTCACGACCAGGATCCGATTGGCCGCACGATCCTCGTGGGACGATCCGCATCGGAACAAAAGGCCCTTCGGGTAGTCGGCGTGGCTCGCCGCAGCCGCTACAACGATCTTCACGATCCGGCTGAGCCGATCGTGTATCTTGCTCTCGAACAGCAAACACCCTACATGCCGACGCTACACGTCAAAACGGCACTGCCGGATGGTCGATCGCTGATTCAGGAAGTGCGGCGGCAATTCGAAGCAGTCGATAGAGACGTGCCCGTGTTCAACATCAAGACGCTCGCCGCCCGCGTCGATGATTCACTCGCGCGGGAGCGGTTGTTAGCTGCCTTATCGGGCATGTTCGGTCTGATTGCGTTGCTGCTCGCGGCGATTGGACTGTATGGTGTCATCGCCTACGACGTGACCCGCCGGACTCGCGAGATCGGCGTCCGCATGGCACTGGGAGCGAACCGGAGCGTGATCGCCGCCGCCGTCCTCAAAGAATCGGCGTTCCTTGCCATCCTGGGCATAGCTGCCGGATGGCCAGCGGCCATCATCGCCGCCCGGCTGCTTTCAAGTATCCTTTACGGTGTAACCGCGTACGATACGTTCACCGGAATTGCTTGCACAGCATTTATCGCTCTGGTCGCGATTGCCGCTGGCTTGATTCCCGCCTGGCGAGCCTCCCGAATCGATCCAATGGCCGCGCTGCGGGCTGAATAATAGGTGGAGCCGGTCTTCAGACTGCCATGCCGCCTTTCCTGGCAGCATTTACTCCCTCACCAATCAAAACTTTCAGCAGATCGTCTACCCAGTCTGCATAAATTGTAGGTAGAATATCTGCTGAGACTATGCCCAAGAAATCACCCGACCGGATCGAGCTGCTGCAGGGCACGCTCGATATGCTAATCCTCCGAACTCTCCTGTTCGGCCCCGCCCACGGCCACCAGATCGCCAAGCACATTCAACGCACCACTCAGGACCTTCTGCAAGTCGAGCACGGATCGCTCTATCCGGCCCTGCACCGTCTGGAACGAAAAAGGTGGCTGGCTGCGAAATGGGAATCGGCGGGCAAGGATTTAAGGCGTGAATTTAAATACTACCGGCTCACTCCAGCGGGACGAAAACAGCTGACGCGGGAAGAATCAAAATGGAAACAAATGGCGGCAGCAATCGCCCGTGTGATGTGGCCTGCCGAGGAGCAATGACATGCGCTGGTGGAGACGAAAAGCGCGAGAAGAGGATCTCGAGCGCGAAATTCAATCGCACTTAAGCGCCGAAGCCGGCGAACAAATAGAACACGGCCTGGCCGAAGCCGAAGCCCACTACGCCGCTCAACGCGCCCTCGGCAATGCCACGCTGGTCAAAGAAGACACTCGTGCCATCTGGGGCTGGACATCGCTCGAACGCGTGGGCCAGGACCTGCGTTACGCATTGCGCACGATGAGGAAGAATCCAGCGTTCACCGCCGTGGCGCTGATCTCTCTTGCTCTCGGCATCGGCGCAAACACCGCCATATTTACGCTGATCTACACCCTGCTCCTCAAATCCCTGCCGGTCAAGAATCCCCGCCAACTGTACCTGGTTGCGCGCACCATGACAAATGGCATTGGCCGCAGTTACTCCTATCCCGGCTATCGCTTAATGCGCGATCGGAATCACACACTCGATGGACTGATTGCATTCAATGGCGCACAACCCGGCGTGGTTGCGGGATCTGGCACCGAGGTCGAGTATGCTGCGCGCCAATTCGTTTCCGGCAACTTCTTCGCCGTCCTGGGTGTTTCTCCCATTCTCGGCAGAGCGTTGACAGACGACGATGACCGCGTCCCCGGCGCACATCCGGTGGCCGTCATCAGCTTTGGCTTTTGGCAGCGAAAATTCGGCATGGCCCCGAGCGTAATCGGCCGATCGATTACGGTAGACGAGACACCGTACACGATTGTTGGTGTCGCGCCGCGCGGCTTTTCAGGAGTCGAGCGAGGCACATTCGCCGACCTATGGATTCCGGCCATGATGATGGATCGCGCGTGCGTGACGTCGCCCGGCTGCCAGACCTTCCGGCTGTTGGCGCGCCTTCATCCTGGAATTCCGGCGCAGAAAGCATCGGCCGATCTGGACGTAGCCTTCGCACAGCATCTTGCCCAGCGCGCCGTTGCTATTAGAAACGACTACGTACGGCGAACATTTCTAAATCAGCACATCAAGCTCGCGGACGGCAGCATCGGCTTTTCGCCTTTGGGCTACGCGTATGCCAAACCGCTCTATTTGCTTATGGCCGTCGTCGGAATTATTCTGCTGATCGCGTGCGCCAATGTTGCCAACCTGCTATTAGCTCGAGCCGCCGCGCGAGGCCGTGAAGTGGCCGTACGCCTCGCTGTTGGCGCAGGCCGTCGCCGCCTCATACGGCAGTTCTTGACCGAGAGCCTTCTGCTCGCCTCCTTCGCAAGTGGACTTGGGCTGATCCTGGCGTTTTGGATTAGCGCCGGGTTGGTCAAGCTGTTGCCACAATTGAATGGCGCGACAACCCTCGATGTTCACCCGGATGCAACTGTGCTGGCTTTCACGTCGGCAATAGCGCTCCTGTCTACGCTCTTGTTCGGGCTTGCGCCGGCCGTGCGCTCAACCAAAACCGATCTCACGAGCGCTCTTAAAGACAGCTCATATTTCCAGAATCTACCTGGAGGGCGCCCAGGCCTCGGCAAATCTCTCATCGTGATGCAGGTTGCGCTCTCGATGTTGTTGCTAGTGGGTGCCGGGCTGTTCTGGCGAACCCTCGCCAACCTCCGAACACTCGACGTTGGCTTCAATCGCGACCATGTACTCCTCTTCGATGCCGCTTATCCGCGCAAATGGAAGCCGGAACAAATAGCTGCCGCGAACCAGCGCCTGCTGGAACGTCTGCGTTCGCTTTCAGGCGTCATAGCGGCGGGAACCGCCGCGCCAAACCCGCTCAGCGGCAGCACATGGGACGACGATATTAAAGCAGAAGGCTACACAGCCCATCCCGACGAAAACCTTGACGTCAACTTCATGAGCGTATCGCCGGGAGCGCTGGAAGCCCTGCACACACCGCTCCTTCGGGGGCGCCTTTTCGACGAACGGGATCGCAAAGACTCGCCCAAAGTTGTCCTGGTCAATCAAACTCTGGCCCGCTACTTCTGCGCTCGAGCCAACCCGATCGGCCGCCACCTCGAAATCCCTAACGCCGGCAAGGCTGAGATTGTCGGCGTGTTGCGGGATTCAAAGTTCGTGAGCTTACGGGAAGAAACGCCTCGTATGGTCTACATCCCGGCATCGCAGGCGGCTGTTCACCCGGCGGAATCGTTTGTTGCGAGAACTGCTGGAGAGCCTGCCGCGTTCGTTGGCGTTATTCGCGAACTGGCCCGCGACGCCGAACCGAACGCGCGAGTCACAAGCGTGCGCACCATGGCGGATCAAATGGATGAAACGCTCGTCCAGGAACGCCTGATTGCGAAACTTTCCGGCGTATTCGGTCTTCTCGCGCTTCTACTGGCAGCGGTTGGGCTCTACGGCGTAATGGCGTACGCTGTTGGACGTCGTACCAACGAAATTGGCATCCGTAGGGCAAGAGGAGCGCGGCGCTCGGATGTTCTGATGTTAGTGCTGGGCGAAACATTACTGCTGATCTTTCTTGGCTTGATGGCGGGAATCCCGATTGCCCTGGCTTGCGGACATTGGGTCGCGGCGCTCTTGTTTGGCCTAAGTCCCACTGACTCGACCACCATACTTGCGGCCGCAACGCTTCTGGCCGCAACGGCGATCGCAGCCGGAGCGATCCCAGCGTATCGAGCCGCGAAAGTCGATCCCATGATAGCGCTGCGATACGAGTAACGTGCGATACGAGTAACGGAGGTCTCTATGCCTTTCTGGCGTCGAAACAAACGCGAGCAAGATCTCGACCGCGAGATCCATTCCCACCTCGAAGCAGAGGCCGCCGAACAGAAGGAGCGTGGCATGGCGCCCGACGAAGCCCGCTACGCCGCCCAACGCGTGCTCGGCAACGCCACGCTGATCAAAGAAAACGTCCGCGCCACATGGCGGTCGAGCATACTCGAGCGCTTGGGCCAAGACTTACGCTACGCCGCCCGAACACTTTGGCGCGATCGAGGCTTCGCGTCTATTGCTGTCCTCACGCTCGCTTTCGGTATCGGCGCGAACACGGCGATCTTCAGCGTAGTAAACGCCGTGCTGCTGCGGCCACTCCCTTACATTCATCCGGAGCAGCTCGTGAATGTGTGGAGAACTCACGGCAAGGGCTGGGTTGGCGCTGTCTCCATCCCCGACCTTCGAGATTGGCAGGAGCAGAACACTGTTCTTGGAGGAATAGCCGCGTACAACACAGACCGCTTCAGCCTGAGAGGGCCTTCTCAACCGGAAACAACAGAAGGCGCTTACGTCAGTCCAAACTTTTTTGATGTTATGCGGGTCCGACCACTCATGGGCCGCCGCTTCGCGAACGATGAAGACATACCCGGCCGGAACCATGTGATCGCGCTCAGTTACGATCTTTGGCTCAGCCAGTTCGGCGGCAATCGTGCGCTTGTCGGCAAAGACATTCGACTGAATGCCGATACCTACACCGTCGTAGGCGTCATGCCTCGAGGTTTCCACTACCCCGATCCCGCAACGAATCTTTGGATTCCACTGACGCCCGCTACAGCCGAGCTGCGCCGCGACGCCCACGACTTTCTGGCAATCGGCCGGCTTAAGCCAGGAGTTTCGATCGACCAGGCGCGAACCCAGTTGAACGGCATATCGACTCGCCTTGCCGCGGCCTACCCGGACACCGACAGCGAACTCGGCGCGTTCTTGATCCCCTTAGAAAGCGAAAGCGTATCGCGCGTTCATGACAGTCTCCTCATTCTGTTCGCGGCAGTCGGGTTCATCTTTCTGATCGCGTGCGCGAACGTTTCAATCTTTCTGCTTTCGCGAGCGGCCGCGCGCCGCAGGGAGATCGCAGTTCGTATCGCGCTCGGCGTGAGCCGCACACGCTTAGCCGCCCAATTCCTCGTCGAGAGCCTGCTGCTTGCGCTCTGCGGCGCGATACTGGCCGCATTAGTCGCGCACTGGTCTGTCACGTCGATCGTCAAATTAGGCAGCCATTATTTTTCGGACCCCGGCAGCATTCGGCCCGACCAAACCGTGTTCGGCTTTACCCTTGCCTTGGCGGCTCTCGCCGCCATGCTTCTCTCTGCCGTGGTTGTCTGGAGCGGGACGCGGGTCAACGTAAACGAAACGCTGAAGGAAGGTGCACAAACTGTCGCAGGCGGCCGAGCGACAGTTCGAAGGCAGCGATTCTTGGTCGTCGCTCAAATGGGAGCCGCGTTCCTGCTCCTCATAGGCACTGGCGCCATGGTCGAGAGCCTGGTGAACTTGTCTCGCGTGAATCCCGGTTTCCACCCCGATCATGTGTTGACCATGCGAATTCCGCTTGCGCCCGCGAAGCATACAGACACCCATCCCGCTTCTCTCCTATTCCAACCGCTGCTCGAACGGATCGAGGCGCTGCCTGGAGTCAAATCCGCCGCTGTCATCACCTATCTGCCGATGCAACGTCATGGCACCAATAGCCGGTTTCAAGTGCAGGGCAAACCCGCGCTGCCGGAAGCGCAGGAGCCTTGGGCGGAAGTGCGCGCCATCAGCCCCGACTACTACCGCGTGATGGGCATTCGTCTCCTTCGAGGGCGCTGGATTCGCGATGCCGACGACGCCGCTTCGCCCGAAGTTGCGGTTGTCAACAAGACGTTTGTAAATCGCTATTTTCCAACCGAAGACCCGCTCGGAAAGCAAATTCAATTCGTAGACGAGCAGCGGTGGACCACCATCGTCGGGGTTGTCGAGGACTCGCACCAGGCCGGACTCGGCGCCCCTCCTTTACCTGAAGCCGACCTTCCCTACACCCAGGCTCGCTGGATCTATCTCACCTCGACGATGAGCTTGGCCGTCCGTACTGCTTCCGACCCGCTTGGAATGGCTAACGCAATAGAACATGCGGTCTACTCGGTCGATCCGGATCAAGGCGTTTTCGATCTCCAAACGATGAATGCCGTGATCGCTGCGACCGAAGCTGACCAACGCTTTGTATTGTTGTTGCTCGGCCTATTCGCCGGACTCGCGCTGGCCCTAGCAGCATCCGGATTATTCGGTCAGATGTCCTATGCCGTCACGGAGCGGACCCACGAAATCGGAGTGCGTATCGCGTTGGGCGCGCGGCGCGGCGATGTGCTCCGTCTGATCGCGGCACAGGGCGCGAGGCTCGCGGCGTACGGCATCTTGATCGGCCTTTCCACCTCGTTTATTCTCACGCGCCTCTTGGGAAGCCGGCTTTACGGGATCGAGGCACTTGGCCCTGTTCCCATCGTCATTGCCGCTGCGATGCTGGCAGCCGTGACGTTGCTCGCCTGCTACATCCCGGCTCGCCGAGCGGCAAAAGTAGATCCGATTGTGGCCTTGCGATACGAGTGACGGAGCTTTTTATGTACTTTTTCCGAAGAAAGCGACGCGAACAGGATCTAGACCGCGAGATCCAGTCACACTTAGAAGCAGAAGCGGCCGAGCAGCAGAACCTCATAACGCCAGGCGAAGCCCGCTACGCCGCCCAACGCACCCTCGGCAACGCCACCCTGGTAAAAGAAGATACTCGCGCTATGTGGGGATGGACACCGCTCGAAGCACTCGGCCAAGATCTTCGTTATGGTATCCGCACCATGCTCAGAACCCCTGCATTTACGCTGGTCGCAGTTTTGACGCTGGCGCTGGGCATTGGAGCCAATACCGCAATGTTCAGCATCGTGTACAGCGTCTTGCGGCGTCCGCTGCCATATCCTGACGCGGACCGCCTCGCGCTCGTTCACGTGCGTTTCTCTCCGCAAAACACAGAATACGGCACCATGTCGATCGCCGATTATCTCGATTGGAAGTCCCAGAATCACGCGTTCGAAGATCCGGCGATTTTCTCGAACTCAAGCTGGCGCTTCGAATTGACTGGCTCCGGGCAACCAATCGAGGTAAACGGCTCCGCAGTTACGGAAAATTTCTTCTCTGTTCTCCAGTCTGGCCCAATGCTGGGACGCCTGTTCCGCGCGAGCGAAAGCGCTCCGACAGCAGCGCCTGTCGTCGTTCTGAGCGAACCGCTGTGGCGCAGCCACTTTGGCTCGAACCCTTCCGTTATCGGTCAGGCCCTGAACTTGAACGGTAATCAAGCCGTCATCATCGGAGT
>JBAUZG010000033.1:0-2697 GCA_049585195.1 Bryobacteraceae bacterium
GTTTAGCAGTTGCCGGCGCAGAAGATCCATCGCCGATCCCATCGGAGCGGAAGTCTCGACCACGATGTTAGCCAACCCGGTTGGATTTTGCGAGAACGGAAGGTAAACATGCGGTCCGGGCGCCTTCCCAAGGGAAACAGTTCTTGAATTGCCCACTATTCCGACCACAGCGGCGACCTGAGATTCGCTGCACCCGAGCCGAATTTGCTGTCCAACAGGCGACGCGGTCGGCCATAATCTTTCCGCAAGAGCTTGGTTAACCAGCACAACCCGTTCGCTGCTTCGCGTGTCGAAGGGACCGAAGTCGCGGCCCCGCAGTATCGGGATATTCATTGTTCGAAGAAATCCTTCGCTGATCGTGCTGGTGGTAGTTGTTATGCGATTCGAACCCGGAGTCGAGGCGCACTCAGTCGCCGGTGGATACAGCGGCAACAGATAGGTTAGACCCGTGGAGCGCACAAAGGGGACCGCTCGCAGGTCCTGCAAAACCTTCTCATAGAAAGCCGGCACCTGTTCGGGTGTGAACTCAGGCTGCGAAATGTAAGTTGTGGCGTAGATGCGATTCTCGACCGCGAAGCCGGGATCTGCGCGCTGAAGCCGCCAGCAGGCTTGCAAAAAAAGGCCCGCAACCAGCAAAAGCGAGAAGGAAAGAGCCACCTGGGCGACGAGGGAAACGCGCCGGAGCTTAACTCCTTGGACGCTGCCGGGCACTTGTTGCATGCTGGCGGAAGGATTGATCGAACTGGTCCTCCACGCGGGCAACAGGCCAAACAGGAACACTGTTGCCATTGCCAGGACAACGAGGAAACCGACCACATGCGAATCCAGCGGGATCTCCGTGATGGACTCGGATGAAGGCAATCCTGGCAGAATCCGCATCATGATACGAAGGGTGGCGCTCTCGACTGCAAATCCCGCCAGCGTTCCGGCGCACGCGAGCAAAAGGCTGTCTGTGAGGCATTGCCGTAAGATACGGCTGCGGCTCGCTCCGAGAACATAGCGGATTGCGATTTCGCGCTGCCTTGCCGCCCCGTGAACAAGCAGAAGATTGCCAACGTTAATGCAGCAGATCATGAGGAGCAGTCCCACGACTGCGAATAGCAACGTGACGATCGTTCGTACGCTTGCCCGATTGCCGGCCATCGAGACACCCCGCAGCGGTTGCGCCGCTATCAGAAGACGGGAATCGCTGCGGCGGATGGTCTCGCGATGAAGCTGCCCGTCGATGGATTGCAATTCGGCGGTAGCTGCTGGGTCGTTAACTCCGGGCAACAGCCTGCCGAAGATCATCACCAGGGATGACTCGCGGTTTTCCATTCGGGCACGAATACTGGGATGCTGGTTGACCCAGATACGGAGCGGCACCCAGATGCTGGTAACCATCGGTGACGAAATGCCGCTAAATTTTTTGGGAGCTACGCCTACGATGGTGTACCACTGCGATTCGGATCGGACCTGCTGACCCAGCACCCGTGGATCGCCGGCGAAGAGGCCCTTCCATGTGCGGTAGCTAATGACCGCGACAGGCGCGTCCTCATTGTCAAACCAATCGCCAAGGGCCGCGCCCAACTGCAGTACTTGGGCGTAGTTCGCCGATACTGCCTCGGCAGTAATCAACTGGCCCTGGTGACCGGCCCGGTCGAGGCTAGATTCCGTAGGGATGGCAGCCACTAGCCCGCTGAAGCTTTTCGAGCGGCTCCGCAGATCCTTGTAGTCGGGATATGAAAACCCTGAAGCATTGCCCCGATGAAGAACCACAAGGCGGTCTGCATCGTGCAATGGCAAGGTCCGCAACAGCAGCGCGTTTAGCAAGCTGAAGATCGAAGCGTTAGCGCCTATTCCCAGCGCGAGGCAGGCCGTGGCTAAGAGCGTGAAGCCGGGATTGTTTCTAAACAGCCGCAACGAATAACGAAGATCGTTAAGAAAGCTGCGCATTGTCACTCCATCAGGAGTCTAGAACCCGCAACAGGCCGTTTTGTTCCCCCGTTGGGCAACGGCAGGCGAACAAGCTGGCACAATGGACACTCCTGTGGCAAAACGGGCTAAGCTGGAGCGTGACGATTCATGGTGGAGTGTGTACCGAACTTTTCGGAGGGGCGCGATTTTTCGAAGATCGCAGCATTGACGGAGGCGATCGCATCGGTGGCGGGGGTCGTGGTGCTTCACAGGACGAGCGATGCCGATCATAATCGGAGCGTAATCACGTTTGCTGGCTCTGCGGGCGCGGTGGAAGAAGCGGCGTTACGGGCGGCGGATGCGGCGCTTCGATTGATCGATCTGCGGCAGCATCGCGGAGTGCATCCGCGCTTAGGAGCGTTGGATGTGCTGCCTTTTGTCCCCCTGAGCGACTCAACGTTGGAGGAGTGCGTGGAACTGGCGCACCGGGTCGGCGAGCGGATTTGGCTGGAATTGCAGATTCCGGTTTATTTCTACGAGGCGGCTGCGAAACGGCCGGGCCGCAAGCAACTGGAAGAGGTACGGCGCGGTGAGTTTGAAACTTTGGTTCAAACGTGTGAAACAGATGTTTCCAAACGGCCGGACGTCGGCGGCCCAGGTTTGCATCCGACGGCCGGTGCAGTGATTGTGGGAGCGCGAAAGTTTCTTATCGCGTTCAACATCAATTTGCGAACGGATGATTTGGAAATCGCAAAAGATATTGCGCGGCGGATCAGATCGAGTGGGGGCGGATTGCCAGGC
>JBAUZG010000034.1:0-12289 GCA_049585195.1 Bryobacteraceae bacterium
ATGGTAGCCATCATGGGCGGCATTTGGCGTACGGTGGAATCGTCCGTCAACGTGACGCTCACCGGCTGCTTGGTTTGAATATTGGTTGCTTGTATCTGTTTGCCATCGGGTGAAATGGAAACGATGGTAGCGGGGATGGTTTGGAAGGCTCCGGAAATGATTCGTTCCGCCGTGATCTTCGCTCCATCCTCGCTCGCATTCCCGAGAACCCGAAGCTGGTCGCCGGGCTTCAACTCGGAGATCGAACTGGGCTTGGCATCCGTATATTTCACGGAATTCGGCGTATAGCGCGTAAACTGCGTGCTCGAGTTGGCGATAACGGTTACAGTCTTGGGGCCCTCGGGGGTCCGCTCGGTCATTGTGATCTGATTCGCCGAGGGATCGACTGCTGCAAGCACACCGCGGCTTCCGCGCTTTTGCCAGTCGGCCAATTCGGCTTCGTGCTTTTGCTGGAGCTCGCCGGCTGTCATAACGATGACAATTAAGGCATCAAGTTTTGGTGCGGCGGGGTCTTTGTGGCCCCGCGCAAGAAGCCGGTCGCCCGGCGTGATCTGCGATGCGTCGATGGGCTGGGCTTTCTTTAGGTCTTTTTCGCCCGGTGGTACCTTGAGGAACCGGCGGGTAGTCTCGGTCGAGACCGTAAACTCGGTTCCGGTTTTGTCGTCCTTCACCTTGAATGTCTTGTTGGCGGGATCGACTGAAGTGACACTCCCCAAAACCTGATCGAGTTGCGGGTGTGCCGCCTCTTGCGCCCGGACAGGAAAGGCGACAAGCGCCAGGGCTAAGAACAAGATCAGACTGAAGAAACTGGTGTTAACTAAGCTTCGTACCCGACTACGAACGAACTGCATTTGTATTGGGGGCGGAAACGGCACAAACAGGGTTACGCATGGATGCCTAGGGTGGTCCCCCAGGTTTTGTAAAGACTTGTCGAACCAGCAAGATGGCCAGCAAGAAGGCTCGGACTATCGGCGGAATTTGTCCTGCCAGTTCTCGATCACGGTGAAGGGCGGCGGTGCTACCGATCCAGTAGTGCTCATGATGAACCGCCGGCCATCTCTCGTCACGTCAAACTGAAAGTCACTGGTCGTACCGTATTGTGGGATACCCGCAATACGAAAGAGGGGCTTGGGTTCACCGAATTCGAGCGATGCTGCGACTGGCACCGCATGGAGCCAATTGCTGGTGCTCACATAGAAAAGCTCGCGGCCATCCGGACGCCAGCGCACGATCCATGCGCCATCCCTCGACACCTGCCGCCTCTCACCAACCAGCCGAGGTGATGGTATGGAGTCGAATGCCTGGACGTAAACTTCGGGCCTGCCCGATTCCTCAGAAACAAACGCGATTCGTCTACCGTCCGGCGAGAAAACGGCTCCCCATTGCGCAAAATCGCTCCGCAAAAGGGGCATGACGTTACCGCGCACCGTGTCCGCCAGCCATACCTCCTGTTCTTCTTCGCCAAGCCCTGTGTCGAACGCAATGAATCGACCGTCCCTAGCCCAGTCCGTGGGCATCTGGATCTGTTCGATTGCCTGGCTCTCCGACGAGTCTGTTATAACCTGCTGTTCCTTGCCATCCCCAGCGGCCTCTAAACTCGCCAATGCGGGAGGGCCAGTGAGAGAGGTGCCAAAGGCGATGCGCTTTCCGTCTGCCGACCACACTGGCCTCCCATGAACTGCCGGAGGGTATGTGAGCCGCCGGCTTCCTGTCCCGCTTGATTCGAAAACCCATATGTCCAATCCGCCATTGCCCGGACTCCAGACCCCTGCCGCTACCCGTCGCCCGTCGGGAGAAATTCGCACTGTGCCGCTATAAGGCATTGGCCGGCCAGCCGCGCTCAGAATATGGCCCGCCCGGTCATACCAGTTCAACTCCGAGACGGGAAACCCAGTTTGATACACCAGGACGCCATTGTCTGAAACCGAGAAGCACGGCGAAGGTCTGAAATAAATGACGTTCTGAACGATCGGAAACGAATCGCCCGCCAGGCGCACTCGGTCCGCGTCGAAGGGTTGGGCCAAGAGACTTGCCTCACGGATAAACAGCAGATACCCGGGGTCGCCACGGCGCAGCGGAGGCGCGTACTGAACCCGAGAATCCGTCTCCATTAAAGGCACCGACTTGTGGCTGAAATAATCTGTCGCCAGTGCGCGATATCGCCCCAATGCCGGATCGAAAACGACATGAATGAAGTTATTGCTGTGCGGGAGAAATTGCGGCCAGCGCATGTCCGCGCCTGGAAGCTCCCGCAGCGCGCCGTTCTCTATCTGAAGCTCATAAAAAGTATGAGGTCCCAAATAGAGCAGCAAGTCTCCCTTTGAGCGCCATGTTCCGAACATAGTAATGAAAGGAAGATTGGCTACCGCACGCGTGGAACCAGTCTCTAAGTCCGCTTCCTTCAGACTCCGTTTCACCGAGTAAAAAATGGAACGGCTATCTGGCGACCAGAACACCACCCAGGCTCCTTCGGTACCGGGCACAGTCCGCATCTCGAGCGAGGCAAGGTCGCGGATCCAAACGTTGGTACCGTTCAAGCCCGTCGCCGTGAAAGCCAACCGCTTTCCATCGGGCGAGATGGCGAAAGGCTGACGGCTGATCGGCGGCGCAAAGATAATACCCGGCGGCGAAGAGATAACAAATTGCAGAACCGGCCGGGGGATCGAGCCGGGCTTCGCTGTCAACAGCGTCACCACCCCCCAGATCCCGAACGCTGCGCCGACTACAGCTAGCGCCATCCATACCTTAACCGGCGAAAGAACGGAGTGGCTTTCGGCAGTTGCTTTGGCATCTGTCGAGATCGTCCGCGCTTCAACGGGAGCAATGGCTGGTTTTTCAACGGGCGCAACAAAACGATAGCCTTGGCCGGGCATGGTTTCGATGTAGCGCGAATGATCCGATGAGTCGCCGAGCGCCTGCCGCACCTTATTCATGGCAGCGTTGAGACCATGCTCAAAATCGACGAAGGTGTCATGGGACCACACCGTTTGCCGCAGTTCCTCGCGGGTGACCACCTCACCGGCTCGCTCGACTAGAGTGCGCAGCACCTGAAAGGGCTGATTTTGAATTCGGATTCGAATACTGCCCTTGCGCAATTCCTGATCGGTGCCGTTGAGCTCAAAGGGGCCGAAACGGAATCTCCGGCCATCGAGCTCGAAGGGAGGGAATTGGTAGCGCCCCATTGGGACTCCATTATGGATCACCCGGCAAATGAGGCGCCATAAGAAACGCCATCGAATGAAAGGATTGTCCGATGATCCGAGAATTCATCTGCAAATGACGGGCCGGAGCATAGACGTCCGGGCTGTTCCTCATGCAAGATGCAGTCTCAAGCGTGACGGTCGTATGCAGCCGGCAAGCAGGACTGCCCGGCATCGCAGCCCGCCACGAGATTTCGTTCAGAATCAGGAGGGCTAGATGACACTAGCGAATTTTACAAAGACAGCCAGGGCGGGAGCATCGTTTGCCTTGGTCGTATTCGCGGGAATGCTGGTCAGTTCGCCGCGTGGACGGGCGCAAGATTGGAGCGAGGATGACGCAAGGATTCAACAGGGATTCGATATCGCGCCGGTTCCGCTCAATCTCGTGGGGAAGGACCGGAAGCTGGTGGGCTTGGGCAGCTATTGGGTCAACGCCGTGTCCGATTGCAATTTTTGTCACACCTCCGGCGGCCCTCCAAACTTCAATTTCGCCGCCGGTTTCAATCCATACTTTGGACAGCCGAAGAAAACCGACCCGACCACCTATCTGGCGGGCGGCACGGACTTCGGTCCAGCCATTCCGGGTCCGGGTTATGTTGGTCCGGACATTATTTCCCGCAACTTGACGCCGGACAAAACGGGCAGGCCGGAAGGTGGCAACACACTATCTCAATTCATGCAAATCATGCACACTGGCATCGATCTGGACCACCTGCATCCGACCTGTACCGCGGTTTCGCCAACTCCGAAGCCGGCAAACTGCATTCCGGCTCCTGTCGATGGAAAGCTTCTTCAAGTCATGCCCTGGCCTGACTTTCAAGATATGAGCGACCATGACCTGCGCGCTATTTACGAATATCTGAGCGCGATTCCCTGCATCGCCGGTCCGCCCGCGCCTAGTCCGCTACACAACGATTGCGAGTAGGCGAAACTGGGGTATTGGGCCTATGTGCCCCCTCAAGCGCTTTTCCAGTTCCAGAGCTTGGTGCGAGACAAGAACGGCGACATAACCTTTTGGTGTTCCCGGCGCGACAGAAACCGAGGCTGTTAGCGTCAATCTTGCGGGAACGATCGCCGACTGGTATGTCGACGACACAGGTACCCACGGTTTTGTGCGGTCTAGAAATGGAGCCTTCCCTACATTAGACGTACCCTCCGCAACAGGCACATTCCCACAGGCAATCAACTCGGAGGGAGACATAGCGGGGTAGTAGCGGGGCATGGTGGCCCCCAGGTTTTGTAAAGACTTGTCGAACCAGTAAGATGGCCCGGCAAGAAGGCTTGGACTAACTGCAATACTTCCGCGCGGCTCACCGGATCGATATCGCTTAATTGCAGGGAAGTTGTAATTCAGGGCCTCGATCTCGAGAGACGCTTTCGCTCGATACAGCGGAGGCTGAACGAGCGATAGCAAAAACGCTACCGCTCTGCAGGCTGACCCCCAAGCCAAAATGAATTTCCTGCGAGGCCAGAGTAGTTTCCACGGGCTAGCGGTTAGATTGCCACCGGATTCCGGGTTAGCTCTAGAATCGAAAGTGCCGGGCCCCCAATTGTCCTCAGCCTGATTCAGGGGCACGCCGTTATTTCGGAACTTCGGAACCTGATTGTTGGGCTGCTAAGCCCAAAGACTGCAATGCGTGAACAATCTAATGGTTTTCTACAGGATCGTAATGAAACAATCAATGGCCGTCAAGCAATAAATTGAAGCAGCCATGCTTAGCGCATCGCTCTTATGCTTCGCCGTTACTATTAGCGTGAAGTGATACCTGACAATCGCAAACGCATTATATTAGTACTAACTGGTCTTTTAGAGTGTCGAACAGTGGCGACATGTTGCAGGCGTGGAGAACAAGTTAAGGAGCACTTAATTTTGAATGAGCACAGCCGTTTTCAAAAACAAACGTGCAGTAATAGTGAACACCAGCATGGAATTTTCCGCAAATTAGTAAAGGCGGTGTTAACGAGTACCTAGGGGCTTCTGGTACAGATCGTAGGTCATTCGACGCAACACATAAGACATCCACGTGTTACTAGGAATCGGGCAGCGAAGGTTAGTCTGTTAAGGTTGAATCTATCTGTTGCGGTCGGAGCGATGCCAACCAGTTCCTATCTGTCCCGCATCGAAATATCTCCCGGTCTAGCATTGCGACGGGAAATGGCCACCAGTTTCATGGTGACGTTGCTATTCCTTGGCCTTTTTCTTGTCGAACTGCTTCATCATCAGCCCTGGCAGGATGAACTGAATGCTTGGGGGATGGCCGTCGCAAGCCGCGATCTTTCCAGCCTCTATCACTACCTTCACTACGAAGGGCATCCCAGTCTCTGGTATCTGCTGTTATGGGTCGGGACCCGCTGGACGCACTCCCCGCTGGGCATGACATGCATTGAAGCTGTCATCGGGATCGGCACTTACCTCGTTATCGGTTTGCTGTCTCCTTTTTCCATTCCCGAAAAGGTGCTGTTGTTTCTCAGCTACTTTGTTTCTTTCGAATACACGGTGATAAGCAGGCCGTATGGCCTTTGCTTCCTCTTCGTGCTGTTGTATGCAGTTGTCCGCACGCGGCGTCCGCAAAACGTAGCGTTACTCGCCTGCTTGCTCGGGCTAATCGCCAACACAGACATGGTTGGCGTCATTCTTTCCGGCGCGCTGGTCATGGAATATGCCGCCGCCGTCTTTTTTGCCCGTCCTGATGATCCGAAGCCGAGTCCAAAGCAGCTATGGATAGCATCGGCCGTCTACGTTGCTCTGGTGGCCTTTTGCATCTACTTACTTTCGCCGGCCAGTGACATAGGCGTGCGCTCAGGAGGACGCATGTTTTCTGAAGCAGGTAACCTGAAGCACCTTCGTCGCGTAGTCGCAGGCACGGCGGCAGTTCCACTCTTCCCAATCTCCTCAACGTTCCCGGACCACTTCTGGGGCTTCATCCCCAGTGTTCATTCTTTGTTTTACTGGCTGGCTCCGCCTTTTGTTGCCATCAGCGTCTATTTTCTTTTCCGCCGGCACAAGAATCTGCTGATTCTAATCGGAGTTACATCGGGAGGGTGCCTGCTGTTCTTCCATCTCATCTTTCCCTATCCCTCGGTACGGCATTTTGGCGTTGCTTTTATGGCCTTTGTTGTGGCGCTCTGGATCCCGCGCTACCGAAACGGTGGCATTCCGAAAATGGCGGTGCTCCTGCTGGCAGTGAATGCTGTTGCCGGAATTCTGGCCGTATACGGCCAATGGCATCGGCCGTTTTCTAATGCATCTGCTACGGCCGAATGGATTCGCTCGCAGGGCCTTGAAAAGGCTACGCTGCTTGGCTCAACAGATCTGGGAGTTGCTGGAGTTGCCGAGGAGCTCGAGCGCCCGGTTTATTTTCTCGATTGCAGTTGCACAGACAGCTTTCTTCTCTTTAGCAGTCGCCGCGATAGCTTCGATAGTGCTCAAGTCGTGCCGCGAATCGTAACGGCTGGGCGACAGGTGCCCTTGAACGGAGCAATTCTGATCCTTACGCGGCTACTCACTGGAGTTGAAGCGCAGGCGTTGGGCCAGGATGGCCTTTCCGCGGCGGGACTGGCGCAATTCACAGAAGCGGAAGTTATGGGAGAGGACTTTTTCTTGTATCGCCTGGAGAAGCGGGCGGATTTCCGGGTATCAAATGGCGCGGACGGAGGGCGAGCAAGGTGATCAATGGAAAATTCGTAACGGTGGTTCTTCCCGCCTTCAATGCCGAGAGAACCTTGGAGCAGACGGTCAAAGAACTTCCCGACATCGTTGATGAATGCATCCTTGTCGACGACTGCAGCGCCGATGGAACGGCGGCCCTCGGCAGAAGATTGGGCTTACGAACGATCGTGCACGATATCAATTACGGGTACGGACACAACCAGAAGACGTGTTATCGCGGGGCCCTTAGCGGTAAAGCCGATATCGTTGTCATGGTTCATGCTGATTATCAGTATTCCCCTTTGCTCGTTACAGCAATGACGAGCATGATTGCGTACGACGTATATGACGTCGTACTTGGTTCACGCATACTCGGCGGTCAAGCAATTAAAAGCGGGATGCCAGTCTATAAATATATCTTCAATCGTATTTTAACCGCGATTCAGAATTTAGTACTAAGAGCCAAGCTGTCGGAATATCACACTGGTTTGCGTGCTTATAGCCGTAAGGTGCTTACGACGATTCCGTTTGTTGAAAATTCGGACGATTTTGTGTTCGACAATCAGATGTTGACGCAGTGTATCTGGAACAAGTTCCGGATTGGCGAGGTGTCGTGTCCGACGAAATACTTTCCTGAGGCTTCATCAATTAATTGGCGGAGGAGCGTTCGTTATGGGTTTGGGGTGCTTCAAACAACCGGTCAGTTTGCGCTCGAAAGGCTCGACCTAAGACACTTTAGAATGTTTGAAAGCGTGCAGGAACATGGTTGCGGAAGGCGCCCAGCCCATCATGTGACGCCGGGCTCGAAGCGAGCGGTCCGAGGAGGCTAGAAGCGCATCCGGGGGCATTTCGCGAGCTATAGGATTCGTTAAGGCAGGCGAAAGCGCCTGCCCCACTTGGCCGCTTTAGCTTTGCAAAATGTACAGATTTAAGAGATGGCCTGTTAATCTCATTTTCAATGATCGATGCGAATCTTGGCGAGTGTCTTCGCAGACTGCGAGAACGCCAGAACATGTCTCTTCGGGCTCTCGGGGAAATGACCGGCTTTTCGGCCAGCTTTTTGTCGCAGGTCGAAAACGGGCAGGCGTCACCATCCATTTCGTCGATGGAGAAGATTGCGGCCGCGCTGGGTGTAACGCTTTGGCAGTTTTTTCAGGTTGCAGAGGTGCCTCAAGCCAACATCATCCGCAGCGAGAACCGGTCTTTGTTGACGCTCGAATGGTCGAAAGCCGAGGTCGAGTCTTTGGGTTTTTTGGGGGATGGCAGCCGTTTTCAAGCGGCCCTTGTCAGAATCAAGCCGGGCGGCATAAGTGGAAAACACGCGCGGCCGTCGATGAACGATGAGTTTGTTTTCGTATACGAGGGCACCGCGATTCTTGCCCTTATAGAGGACGGGCGGAACGAGCTCGTTCACAAGGGCGATTCGATAACGATCCCCGCTGGTGTGAACCGGCAATGGCGCAACGAAGGGACAGAAGACGTGCAGTTGGTAGTCGTGTCAGTGAAACCGTTGTTCTAGCAGATGGAACGAGAAAGTCGATCGCGCGGGATGCGCTCTGCTTCCAGTGACAAAACGCAGGCTTTCGGGGAGCGGGGAGGATCGAACTCGGGCGGGCCTGGAGGGTTTACTGTGGCGGCCGCGATCCGGTTTCCGATATCGAAGAGCGGACGCTCACAGAAGGTATACGCGCAAAAAGAGAAACGCACGCCGCGGCTGTGCACAGCATTGCCATCAGCTGTAAAATCATTATCCATCCGAAGTGCCGGCTCAACAGGGCTCCAATCACCACCGGCGACAGGAAGGCGCCTGCGTTAGCGGCTGAATTCATGAGGCCCGAAATAGCTCCGGCCGATTTACCGCTAAGATCGACAGCGGATGCCCAAAGCGTTCCCAAGATGAAATCGCCCGCTCCGGCGGCCAGCGAAAGCAGGACTGCGCCGGTCTTGGGATTCGCGATGATTGAACCGCAGTAGAACAACAACGCCGCGACGAGCAAACCGGCAAAGCACACCAATCGCCTTCCCAGGGAAGTTCCAAGGTGCCCGATCACGGCGTCGCCGAAGAGACCGCCTAAAGGTGTGGCGCACAATCCAAAGAAGAACGGCAGACCCGCGTATTCTCCGGCGCTTTGAAGAGAGAGATGCCGGACGTCAATCAAGTACGTAGGGAACCACGTGGCGAAGAACTGCCACGCCATCGTATAAAGCAAAGCGGTCGAAATCAGAGCCAGTAGAGGTGCTGAAAAACGCGGAGGCGGAGCAAGCGGCGCGAGTTGAAAGCTTCGCGAAATTATTGTTCTCGGAAACGCGGCAAACCAACCAGCGAAAACCACGATCCCAATAGCGGCGAACGCAAAGAAGGCGGATCGCCAACTGTAGCGGACGACACACCGGGCCGCGATGAACGGCGCGATCATCCCACCCAGACGGCCGCCAGCTAGAAAAAATCCGAACGCGCTCGAACTCCTGGCCGCAGTTACGCCTCGCCGAAAAGCGGAGGCGATAAGAGGCGACAATGCGGCCTCGGATACTCCGAAAAGAAAGCGTATGATGACGAGCGAAATCAGACTGGCAGCGGTAGCTGTCAAAACGGTAAACAAGGACCAGCAAACGATCACACCGCCGATGAGATTGCGAACGTCGCGACGATCGCCGAGCCAGCCCCATGGAGCTTGAAAAAGCGCGTATGACAAGCTAAAGGCGCCGAAAATCAGACCTATTTCTCGCGGGCTATAGCCGAACTCGGATCGTAGAGCAGGGGCTGCGACCGAGATGCACACGCGATCCATGTATCCCAGCACGTTTGATCCCGGTTGCTACCAATACCAGCCGCCCAGGCAGCGTGTTTATCTGGCGCAGGGCCGTGAGCTTCGGCTCGCTCACTGTTTGGTAATGCCGCCACTCGATCGAGATCGAAACGTTAATAGCGAGACCGATTGCCCGTCCAGAGTTTCGGTTAGCGAAGACGCGATAGTCCTAGCGCTCGGGGCCGGTTCCAGATCGTAGTGATTGCTCACCACTTGCTTTTGGTATTCAAGCGGTCCCTTCGAGCGAAATCCGTGCAGGTCGATCCGAACGCTATGTTTTTCGCTTGACAAATTACTAATCAAAACGCGCAATGTTTCTTCGTCATCTGACAGACCAGCAAGTGCCGTAACAGCGCCGTCCGAAGGCCGATCTATCGTTACTCGATGTGGGGAATCGAGCAACCGGCGAAACGCTAGGAATGCATAATACGGTTTCTGTGGCGCCCCGGAAGAGGTAAAGAGGCCCCACATAAGGGTCGTACCTGAATAGAACGTCGCGATGTCAACCGGCGCGTCCTGTAAATCCATCAATACGGTCGCATCAAAAGCAGCCCCGAAACTGTTTTGCGTAGCATCGAAGTACTCGCGGCTGGCTTGGGGATCGACAAAAAGCTTCTTCCAGTTTGCCGGTCCGTAATTCCATTCATCGAGGATGCTCTCGGCATGACTGAATCCGTATTGTGTCATCATTTCGTGAACCTCGCGGGCGCGTCTAGCGACCTCATGCGCATCGCGAGTATAAATATGCCAGGAGACAAAGTCGAGGGGCACTTGGCGTTGGCGGCAATAGTTGAGAAATTGGTCGAGAAACTCGAGCTGTCCGGCGAGTGCCGGGCCACCTACTTTGAGCGACGGGTCCAGATGTTTCAAGGTCCTAGCAACGGTCTCGTAAAGCCGATCAAATTCTTCCGGGGTACCTGCCCAGAAAGAATGGCCGTCTGGCTCATTCCAGATCTCCCAGTATTTGATCCCAGCACGCTCACCGTTCGCCCAGCCTCGATTGTGATGCTGAACGGCATGTGCGCATATATCGGCAAACTTCTGATACGAAGAAGGCGGAACATTGTGGTGGACAGCAGTCTTATATTCCGCACTGTATCCGAGGCGATAGATAACATTAACGCCTAACGAAGTGATGGACCTGAGATAAAAATCCGTTTGTCGAAAATCATAGTTTCCTGGATCGTCTGCGGCCGCATCCCATTTTGGAAAAATGTAATTGATATCAAAGGCATTATCGTATGTCCAAGGCACGTCGTGTAGACGAATATTGCGCACGCCCAGTTCTTTGTAGTAGCGGCTGAGATCGATAATGCCGCGTTGGCATAGCGGGCCGTTGTCTAAGTCCTGCAACGGCCGGATGAGGCCGATGGATCGTGATGCATCAATGTTTAGGGTAAACGTATCGGCCTGCCGGCAAAGCGCTCTTGTGGACACGACTCCCGTAAGCAGAACAAGGACCCACCCTGCGCCTGGGTTGCGCACGTTTCAGCGATCTCCTTAGAAAAGAAGTTTCAAGGCCAGTTGTAATTCGCGGCCCTTGTTATAAGTGCTCGTAATGGCTCCGGCTCCGGGTGCATCAATGGCGGTCGCAGGATTGGCGAACTGCGGATGATTTGCCAAGTTAAAAGACTCCGCGCGGAACTGAAGTGAGGTACGTTCGGTAATCGAAAACGTCTTAAACAGCGAGAGATCGAGATTAATCGTTCCCGGCCCAATGAGAATGTCACGGCCCGAGTTGCCGTACGTGAATGGCGCGGGTAGGCTGAAGTCGGAGATGGCAAACCAATCGCTTATCGAGCGCTGATCACTGGGTAAGGCCCCGCTTCCGCTGCGATTCGGCCGGTTGAACGAGCCGTTGCTATTAGCCGGATCGCTAACGATTGTTGGAGTGAATGGTAATCCGCTTTGAAGAGTGAGGATTGCATTCATCTGCCATCCCCCGGCGATTGTATCCACAAACTTGTTGGAATTGGACAGAAGCATCTGGCCCTTCCCAAACGGCAACGCGTACAAACCGCTGAAGACGAATCGATGGCGTACGTCGAAGGTAGAAAGGCCTCTTTCCGCGCTCAAATCTTCCGGATTCTGCGGTGAGCCATTCGGTCCCAAGGTGCCGGTGCTCATGCCTGAGTCGATGGACTTAGCAAACGTATACGATGCAAGAAACGACAAACCACTCGAAAAGCGCTTTTGCAAACGAACCTGCAAGCTGTGATAGATGGAATTGCCGAGATCTTGAGTGGCGTCAATGGAAGTCAAGTTGGGGGTAATCGGGAAACGGCTGTTAAGAGGTCCGGGGCCGGGTATCGCCTGATTGATGTTGAACGAATTCATCAGCTTCAGCCCATGGGTGCCGACATAAGCAACATCGAGCAACCAGTTTTCTGCCAGCTGTCTTTCCAGATCGATATTCCATTGTTCGGCATAGGAATCCCGCATATTGGGGTCGTAATAGTTAACAGACACCGACGGGTTGTCGGGGTTTTGCACGACCGGTGCGGGAATCGGCGTGCCGAGAGTGAAGGTCGGTGTGGTCGATGTGGCAAACGAAACCGACTGCGTGATCGCAAACGGCGGATTATAGATAAGGCGCTGAGCAGTACTTCCCTGAGTTTTACTCGGAATGTAAA
>JBAUZG010000035.1:0-5566 GCA_049585195.1 Bryobacteraceae bacterium
GCCGGCCGCAAGCAAACCAAAATGCAGCGACGGCGGCCGTGCCTTCCGATCCGGTTTTTGAACCTGAACCTTACGTCAGGCGGACGCTTCAGCTCTTTCAGTCGGCCCGTGAAGCGCTCGGGCCCGAGATTGGGCTCCTCCACGATGTCCACGAGCGCGTCCCTCCTCGCCTTGCCGTGCAGTTTGCCAAGGATATGGAGCAGTTCCGGTTGTTCTACCTCGAAGACGCGCTTTCACCCGAAAACATCGCGTACTTCAAGCAGATTCGGGCCAATTGCACAACACCGCTGGCGATGGGCGAACTGCTGAACAATCCTCATGAGTGGCAGGAGCTCATCGAAGAAAGCGTGATCGACTATATCCGTCTGCACGTCTCGCAAGCCGGAGGGTTGACGCCCGTTCTGAAAATCGCGGCTCTCGCCGACGCCTTCCAAGTAAAAACCGCCTGGCACGGCCCTGGCGACGTCTCGCCTATTGGGCACTGCGCTAACGTCACTCTCGATGTGGTTTGCACCAACTTCGGCATTCAGGAATGGACATTTCCGAACGACCGCATCAACGAAGTTTTCGATGGCTATCCCGTCGTCAAGGACGGCTATGTCTATGCGAACGAAAAGCCGGGCTGGGGTGTGGAGATAAATGAAAAGGCCGCGGCCAAGTATCCCTTTGGATCGGAAAAGGGACCTTGGTCGCGCTATAACGGCGGCTGGGGCGTAGTACGCCGCGATGACGGCTCCGTAATCAATCAGTAAGCATCATCGCGCTCAAAATGAGAGCAGCAATCTTATCGTCGCCGCGGCAAATTTCAGACCACCCTCTTCGCATCGAAGATGTACCCAAACCGGAACGGAAGCCGGGACAAGTCGCTCTCAAAGTGCTCGCCTGCGGCGTGTGCCGCACCGATCTTCACATCGTGGAAGGCGATCTTCCGCAGCTTCTTCCTAACCTCATTCCGGGACACCAGATTGTGGGTCAGATCGAGGACGGCGCGACTTCCGAACTTCCCGCCGGAACGCGAGTGGGTGTGTCCTGGGTCGGCGGCGTAGACGGTAACTGCCCCTATTGCCGCCGCGGTCTTGAAAATCTCTGTGACGCCCCCACCTTCACCGGCTACAATACGCCCGGCGGCTACGCCGAATATGCGGTCGCGCGCTCCGATTTTGTTTTCCCTCTTCCTCCTGCCTTGGACGATTTGCACGTGGCTCCGCTGCTCTGCGCCGGCATCATCGGCTTTCGAAGCCTGCGCGTTGCGGGAGTCGAGCCGGGAGAGCGGGTCGGCTTGTTTGGTTTCGGCGCATCCGCCCACCTCGCGATTGCCGTTCTCCAATTCTGGAAGTGCGAAGTGTATGTTTCTACCCGCGGCGAAACTCACCGCAAGTTTGCGGCGTCTCTAGGGGCTGATTGGGTTGGCAGCGAGAAGGAGAAGCCTCCTAAGCCGCTCGACCGCGCCATTACTTTCGCGCCGAGCGGTGACGTAGTCGTGTCCGCGCTTGCCAGCCTCCGGAAAGGCGGCGTGGTGGCCATTAACGCAATACACCTCGATCGCATGCCTGAATTTGACTACGATCGGTTGCTTTGGGGTGAGCGCCAGTTGCGCAGCGTCGCCAACATGACGCGTTCCGATGCGCGCGACTTCTTAGCCATTGCCGCTGAAATTGGCCTGAAACCTCACGTCGCCGCGTTCCCGCTCATGCAAGCCAACGAGGCTCTGGCTTTAGTGAAGAGCGACGCCGTCGACGGAGCCGCAGCCATCATTCTTTAGATCGAGTGCGATGATGTTAGGCGGACGGCTCGTTTCGCTTCGTTTCGCACTGCTTTTGTGCACGGGCGTGTGTTGGCCGGCGAGAGCCCAGAAGCCGGCAAGCGCTGATCCATTCCAGCAATCCCTGAAAGACGGCGACTCGGCATTCGCACGTGGCGATTATGGAGTCGCGCGTCAGTCATTTGAAAAGGCTTGGCAAATCGCTCAGGGTTTGCCGGCCAATGCTCCCATTCGGTACGACATTCTGAAGCGACTGGCTGCGACCAGCGTCGCCTCGGGGCAATTCGCCGAGGCCGAGCGGTATCTCGAAAGCGCTGTCGAGTAGTGCGAATCGAACTTGGGTCCTAAGGACCCAAAGATTCTGGACGATTTGCTGCTTTCGATCAATCTCGACTTGCGAACGAAAGATTTCAACCAGGCGCTTGCCACGGCGCAGCGCGTTCAAGCCATGCACACCGCAACCTACACTGCCGATAGCCTGCCGGTTGCGGACGACTTCCTGCGTATTGGTCAGATCTATCGGGCGGAGGGAAAACTGCAGGAGGCGATACACGCTTTGATCACTGCATACAACCTTCGAATGAAGCTGGCTGGACCGCTTGATCCGGGACTGCTCCCCATTCTTGACGGGTTCAATGAAGCTGCCCGAGCAATTGAAGGCATTGGCTCCGAGTCGTTTTACAGGCAAGCTCTGATGATTCGCGAGACCATTTACGGCGAGGACAGCACGGAGCTTATCTCGACTCTCGAATGGCTTGCCGACACGTACGATTCCGGCGGCGAGTTTGACCACGCCGAACCTGTGTACGAGCGAATGCTTTCCCTGTGGGAGACGCTGGTCGGGAAAGATAACCCGATGGTGGCTGTGAAACTGGATAAGCTGGCGGCGTTCTATTCGAAAGAAGGTAAGCCTGAAAAGGCGCGTGCAGCGTTAGAGCGATCCGTGGCCATTCGGGCTCGTTTTCTAGCGGTAGGCCTGGCGCATCAGGCAGCCGATGCAATTATCGAAGGCCACCGCGAGCAGGCGCGAGCGCTGTACGCTCGAGCACTGGCAGCTCTCGGTCCTGTAAGTTCTGCGAATGGAGATCTGATTGGGCAGATCAGGAAACTTCTTACCGACATTCAGAAACCCGCTGCAAACCCAAATCGAATTCAGTGAGTGAGGGTTGGCTGGGAGGCAGGGACTCGAACCCCGATACGCAGATCCAGAGTCTGCTATAAACGCAGAATCAACGACTTATAAACCGCTCAATCCCGGCCCACCCCCGCATATAATACGCTTACAATCAGTAACTTACTGCATAGCAAGCTTGGAATCTCAGAGAACCTTGTAGAGGTAAAAGGTGGGCATAGAATTGGGCATAGTCGGCACGTGCAGGAGTCATTTCGCATCCCCCGAAAAGATAATCGCGTGGTGAGGCTCTATTGAGCGGGAATCGGCATTCCTATGGCCCGCTTCCGGCCTAGCGGTCTTGAGAATCGCCACCCAGCACGCCCAAATCGAGGCATCGGACTTATCTGAGAGAAGGCTGAAGGCGGATTAATGGAAGGCTCGAATCAGGCCGATTAGATTACAGGAGCCTTGATTCAAATGAAGCGTGTTTTCGCCTGCCCCCTGTTATTTGCGATCCTGACTGCGACTTCGATACTTGCTCAGTCGAATGGCTATGACGTCCGAAAGGAACGTTGGGGCATGTCCCAGAAAGACGTTATTGCCGCTGAGGGGCGCGAGCCGTATACCAACGTAGGCAATGTTCTCCTGTATAGAGACGAGGTTGCCGGGATAACGGCGCGCGTTGGCTTTTTGTTTGACGAGAACAAGCTTTTCCAGGTTCGATATTGGCCGTGGGATCAGTCTACTCTTGACGATGTTGAGTCGGCGTTTCACGCGTGGCTAACTGCCCTGCATCGGCGCTATGGATACAATGAGGGTTATTTATTCGTAGGCAAAGAAACCGTGTCCAAGACCACCTCACTGGAAAGAATCAACTCTGCCGTCGAGGAAATCAAGAAAGGCAATATCTCGGAATTCCAAGTGCAATTTACGGACAATGATCGCAGCCTGAGACCTTCGCTCATCATGGAACGAAGCGAAGATAAGAGCTTGCACGTCCGCATGGAGTTTACGATGCGTCCGCCGGACAATTTCTAGCCCGCGTGAGTCGGTCCAAACCAAAAGCGGCTCGGATCAAGCCGCCGCTAATCTCCGCGCGCGCATAATCGTCTGGCGCGTTGTGTTGTAGGCCCGCGCTAGAGCGCTCACAGACTCGCCTTGAGCAAGCTTCGCCTTCACCTCTTCGTGTTGTGCAGCCGTAAGCGAGAACGGCCTTCCCATGTGCGTCCCGGCAGCTTTCGCGCGCTTGATACCGTCGTTGGTTCGCTCGATCAACAGGTCTCGCTCGAACTCCGCGACGTTGTTAATGACGCCCATCGTCATCTTCCCTGCCGTGCTGGTGAGATCCATGCCGCCAAGTTGAAGGCAGTGGACCCTGACGCCCATCGCTGATAGCTGCTCGACTGTAGCGCGGACGTCCATAGCATTACGCCCTAGCCTGTCCATCTTGGTAACCACCAGCACATCGCCGTCTTCCATTCGCTCAATCAGCTTAGAGAATCCCGGACGTTGGTTGGCAGCAACGCTACCCGATACGTTCTCCGTAACAATCCGCTTGGCGTCGATATTGAAGCCCGCCGCGCAAATCTCGCGCACCTGGTTCTCCGTTGTCTGCTCAATCGTGCTCACTCTTGCGTAGGCAAAAACTCTGGACATGTACGTAACTCCTGTACGTATTATCGCCCATGTACGAAAATAGTCAAGGCTTATTTACGTACAGGCTAATCCGAGATGACCGCAAGGGACCGCTTTCGTACACCAAGAATCACCTATTACCATGTCTATTCAGGGATATATCCCAAGCAAATCACGCCTTTATTCCGCCCTCTCTCCGCCACATATCGCCTAAAGCCCCGATCATTAAGCCCAATCACACTTGCTCGGCAGGCAAGCGGCCGCTCCCAAACGGCCCAATCACGCCCGCCGCGCCGCCCCATCTCGCTAATCTAACCTCGCTTTAGAATGGCCGGGTTTAAAGGCTTTGGGGCCCCCCATTTGCGTGGCCCGACCCCCCGTGGTGGAGAGTCTCCGAGGTAGCTTCTACTCTGCCCTAGGCGGCCCGACCCAAATCACCTTTCAACCTAAACCCGCAAAATTTTCCGGGAATTTTGGCTCGGTTATCCCGCTTATTTTGGCTGGGATATTGACATTTATGTCGAGATCTGCTACAATGGTTTCAGCAAGGGAAAATAGGGCTGTCTTTCTAGGTCTAAAGGCTCTATTTAGGCAGTCCTCCCGCTCTAATCCCCTCAGCTAACCAAACCAAATCGAGCCAGGCTAAAACCGGGCCGGTTGGTTTTCCCTTGCTCCACGCAAAAGAACCTCGCATATGGCCCGACCACAATCCCGCGCATTTATTCAAGGCATCGAGAACATCGCCCTCGATCCCAACCACACCCCGCAAGAGCGTTCAGCCGCCATGAACCTCCTCGCCACTTACGCCAAGATCCGGCTCGAAGCCCGCAAGCTCAAACTCCTCGAAGCCCAACCCGGCCCCACACCCGGCAGCCCGGCCCAACCCAACCAAACGGAACAAGCAGCTCTCACCAGACTCAGCGCCCTCGCTGCCAGCCTGCGAGAGACCGGCGAAATCTAACCCGCCTTCGCAAGCCTTCCCCGAGTCCTTTAATCCATCCACTCCACGCAAGCTCCACTTACTCAAACGAGTTCCCAACTTCCAACCTCGTCTC
>JBAUZG010000036.1:0-5101 GCA_049585195.1 Bryobacteraceae bacterium
CTTGAATCGAAGAAAATCTTTTAGAAAACTCTGCCATACCCGAAATTGAGCAAGAAAGATTTCGGCGAACAGGAAAACAATTCCCATCCGGCTCGATGAGAGGACGATCCCAATCAGAGTTAACCAGTAAATACCGAGCAGTGTTTTGCATGGGAGCAATTTGCTATTCGCTCGGCGAAGCGATCCCACAAAGACAAAGCCGATGAGTAAGTACGTTGCGAAATAGGAAGGTTCATAGCTAAGGCCGTTAACCCTGGGCAAGACGTCCGGAATCCACCATTGAGTGATGAGCGGCGCCCCCCACCCTAGTAACGGCAGGCAGAACTGAATTATGCCAAAGCCGGCAACGACTGCAAACGACCAGGCGTACCATCGCAACAGCGTTATAAGCGTGCGCCGATTGTCGCTGAATAGGTAAACAAAGGAAAACACTAACGCGACGTTCAGTAGTAGCCAGAAGCAGTAACCCAGACTCTTGGGCCAAAAGCCGGACACCGGAATGAAGAGGGCTTGAACCAGCAGCCAAAGGCAGAGCGGCAAGGCCCCGAGAACCTGCATTTTCACGCCTCGGGCAACTCTCAATATTGCGAGAGCAATAAGCACCAGCGTAACGACTTGACAGAAGCGGTAGTTTCCGCCAGCCTGCACGACGAGGAAAATGTCGAAAGAACTCGTCAGAATAGCCAGGACCGCGGCCACAAGGGCCAAGCGATGCAAGGGACGGCTTAGCCGCTGGCTCGGACTAATGACATCCGCGACTGGTAAATCTGGAACCAAAGATCACACCTGGTCAATCGACGAAGCAGTTACTAAGTGAATGGGCTTCGCGAAGAGATTCCGCCAAACCGGTAGCCCCTGAATTCGGAGTGCCGCTACCATTGCAGCAACGATGCACGCCGCTAGCGCAACGGATGCGGCAGCGGCTCCTGTGGCGCCGAACAGCATGCTCATGAACACGGTGAGCGGCAAAGCAATTGCTGCGCTACGCAACGTAATCCTGGTCAGAAGTTTGTCCATTTCAAATACCAGCATGGTTTGAGTGCCCAATACATTCATCAACCCGTACAAAAGCGGTAGCGGCGACAGCCATTTCAGTACGGCAATGGACGGAGCAAAAGAGGACCCGAGAACGATATCGCAGAGGACGCGCGCTAGAAAAAAGGTTGCGATTGACGCAACTAATGAAAGCGTCCCCATAATGACAAAACTCTTGCGAATGAGCCGCAACGCCAACTCCTTTGATCGCAGTTTGACGCCGGTCAGATGCGGATAGAGCGCTTGGCCGATCGGATTTAAGACGGCGATCGACGCTTTGACCAGTTTGTCTGCGGCGCTGAAATAGCCGACCTGCGTCTTGCCCGCCGCGAAGCCCAGAATGACGGTGGTACTGGAAGTAGAGAAGAAAAGAGCGGACCCCGACAGGAAGACGGGCCATCCCTCCTTAAGACTTCCTGTGATGTCGAAGATCGATGGCCTACTCCACTTAAGCGTCAGCCGCGAAAATAGAAAAGGCGCCGCGAAAAGCGTGGCGATTAATTCAACGCTTGCTTGAATCGCCCCAGCGGTCACGTAGTCACGCGGATTCCGGACGAAAATGAAGAGCGCCGGAACGGTCGCTAAGCGCGCGATTCCGAAAAAGGCGGCGGCCAGCTTCAGCCGTTCCAAGCCCTGGAACAGCCAAATAGGGAAAAACGTTGTGCCGACAATGTACAGAAAGTTGACAGCAAAGAGACTCGATGTTTCGCGCAATTTAGGGGTGAACGCGACCAGGAGGCTCAAGGCTAAGCCACTGGCGCACATCAACGCGAATTTGGCGCCGATCGTGGACCAGAAGATCCGCGATACGATTTCGGGCACGTCTCTCGAAGCCGAGATAGCTCTGGTTGCGCTGAAGTTGAATCCATAATCGGTTACGAAATCAAAATAAAGGACGATGCCTTGTGCAAACGACAAGAGTCCGAATTGCGCGGGCCCGAGCACTCGTACGAGGTAAGGGACCGTAATCAGCGGAGCCGCATAATTCAGCGCTTGAAGCACGCTGAGCGCCAAGATATTTTCGGTCAGAACACGGCGCGTGCGCATGGGTCAGACTCGCTGTTGCCTTCTCTCGGGATCGTGGACGATGAGAATCGAGGAACAGCAGATCAATACTGCGAAAACGGCGCCCCCAAGGATGATTAGCGTCCGCGGCGGCCAACTTCTCCTTTCCGGCGTGACGGCCTTGTCAATTATTTGAACCGCGGCGCCCGCCTTTGCTTCGTCAAGCTTCGCCGCTTCATACTGCTTTGCCAATGCTTCAAACAGAGTTTCGTGATATTTCACGTCCCGATATTTCCGGATGTATTCAAGCCCTGCTTGCGGAAGATTGCCGACCGGAACGTCAGGAGTACCAGTGACGTGTTCGCCCTGCTGAAGCTTCGCGAGCTCGGCTCGAAGCGCGCCGAGTTCACGCTGGACTGTTTGAAATCTAGGGTTACTTTCGGTTACGTAGGTCTTTAAGCCTTCCAGTTGTGCCTGCCGGCTCAGAATTTCGGCATGCAGTTGAGACGCGGATCGAATGAGAGCCTCGGCTTGACCGCTTGGCACGACGAGCCCGGTTGACTGTTCGGTATTCTTAAGTGCAACTTCCGCGTCGGCCAGCGCTTCTTTCTCCTTCACGAGCTGTCCTTCAAAGAATTCGCGGCGCTGAGATGCCTCCGTGAAAGCGACCGTCGAATTCTGAAGCGCCAATTCCTCGACGTAGGCATTCGCGAGCCGGGCAGAACGTTCCGGGTCCCTGTCTTCGACTTTTATGTGGATGAGAGTGTCTTTGCCTGCCTTTATCGTGGTGTTACGAGCGAGATGCTTTCGCGCCCAATAGAAGCCCTTATCTCCATAAGCCTGCTTCAGATGAAATCTATCGATCAGCGCGTCGGCGATAGTGCGGCTCTGGAGGATACCAATGTACAGATCGGAGGCATTTCGAAGACCGAACCCGGACAACAAACTTAAGCTCGAAAGTCCTATGGCCGTACCCGATCCGCCTAGCTGTGCCAATGCCGACATGGAAGGCTGCGACTGCTGAGGAGTCATGATGACAGCTTCGGCCGCGTACTTCGCCGGTATCAGGAAAGCGACAGCCGTGGCGGCGAGAGCTGCGATTACTGCGACGCGGAAGATCGTTCGTTTTCGACGACCCAGAACGGACGCCATTTCGAAGAACGAGATCTCGCCCGGGGCCGGCTCGATCCACGGCACGCCGGCAACTTCATCGACCGTTTCTTTGTCTCTGGTATGCACAGGCTCGATCGCTGCCATTGGCTCAGCGCAATACGTTGACCGCCGCGGCTCCAAGCCCAAAGCCGCTAATAATCTGAGACCAATCCATCAAATCTCGCACGAGAGTGGATTTGTTAATAGCTGCAGGCACAACAAGGGTGTCGCCTGGGAACATGGGAAGCGAGTCAAATCGGTCGGCAAATAACGGAGCGTTCCTGGTCCGGCTGATGACCGAACCGTCGGCGCGGATGACAAACATGTGGCTGCGGTCAGCGGAGCGCGACGGACCGCCTGCCTTCTTTAAGTAGTCGCCCGCACGGTAATCTTCTTGATACAAGAACGATGTTTGCTCAAACACGTTTCCAACCACGTTCACCGTAGACGGGCGGCTCGGAACATAGAGCCGGTCGCCATTCTCGAGCGGAATGTCGGGCAGGGCTTTTACACCTCGGCCCTTCGGGTCTATGTCGAGCACGACGCGGCCATTCATGGATACTTTACGGAGGCGTTCGATAAGATCGTGCTGACTTGCGACTGATGTTTGAGCCGTGAGGGCCTGCTGCGGAGATGTGACGCGGCTCGACAGATTCGACGCTGCCTCGCCGGATTCCCGCTCATACTGGTCGAGAAAGTCCTCATACCGCTTCTGCTGCACGCGTCGCGTAGATTCGCGGGTGAATTGCGCGCCATAAAGATAGGCGTTTTTCGTCAGTCCTCCGGCCCGGGCCACCACCTCCTGGAGCGTTTCTCCGGGAAGCAAGGTGTAGACGCCCGCCATCGCGATCTCTCCTTCGAGGCGCACCTCCTTCAATTGCTGAGAACGTGGAATCGAAAAATCAGCTTTGGAAAAGATCGTAACGATGTCGCCTGGTTCGAGCGCTATATCCGCGGATGCGTCATGGGCTAGAACAAGTTTGCCCAGATTAAAAGGAATTTTACGAGTTGCGAGAGTGCTTCGATCTGTCCGCTCCAAAACGGCGTATTCCCAATTGATGTCCGGCGCGAGCGGCTGCACCGTGTTCCGGGGATTGAAATTTCGCAGTGGTGGAGTGTTGTCGGACTCTGTTGCCGCGCCCAGTGAGTTATCGCCTTTCGTATTTTGCTGTTGCTCCTGATAAGTGATCGGAAGAACCTTGTCCTTCGACGCGGCCGGCGTCTTGCCGTCTACCTCCCCTTGGGAAGAAGAGTCGGAGCCGTCGATAGGCGTTTCCCCATCTGAGTTTTCAGGCATTACGAGAGCGTTGCGCTCCTTCCAGTAATCGCGGGTAAGCAGCGACTCCCGATCGGGGATCAGGTCGCTTAGCCGCATCCCTTCCTTCCACGGAAACCGCCCAGGATCCGCAACGTTCCCCCGCAGGATTACAGCATTTTCGAACCGCTGCACCAGCGGCAGCAGCCGCACGATATCTCCGTTGCGCAACTCTGTTTGTAGACCTTGGAAATTCATCGGAACACGGAAAACGCGAAGCGCCGACCCATCCACGACACGCTCGAGAAGCACACGATCCGTCGCCGCAAGCGCGGACGGCCCATCCGCGAGCCGAAGAGCCTCGCCGAGCGTGGTCTTTGCCGTGAGTTCGTAGATGGCAGGATGCTCGACGCTGCCTGAAATGGCAACGCGAGGGCCAGCCGGGGGAATCAGTATGACGTCGCCTGGAGCCAGATGGGCGTCTTTCGACTTATCGCCATGTTGCAGAAGTTCGTACAAGTCGAACTCGCAGATCTCGTGGTCGCCGCGTTTGAGCTGAATCCGGCGCATGGAGCCGCGCGCCGATGGCCCTCCCGAGGCGAATACCGCGTTCACTAGAGTACTCAGCGAACTGATCGAATAACTTCCGGGCCG
>JBAUZG010000037.1:0-10851 GCA_049585195.1 Bryobacteraceae bacterium
CATCAATGGGCCGCGAGCACTACCAACTCGTAAACGCGCTACAGAACCTGGAAGAGCCCGAGTTTTCGTCGGTAGTCCGGAAAACGCTTTCCGGCTTTGCCTCTCGATGGCTATCTATCTTCGCTGACGATGATGACCAAACACGGCAGGTGCCGCCGCCCCCGACGCTTTTCGATGGAACAACCCGTTAGACATAAGAGATAGTTCCCGAAAGGAGCGTTGGAGTCTCCTGTGAAATGCCGGATCCCAGGCATGTCCGCGTAAAGGCTCGAGGATCAACCGCCGCAGCTTCCCCGCAATCACCACCCGCGCCCACACACGTCCGGCACGTCGTGCTTGGGCTCACGGTCATCGCTTATGTAATCACCTACATGGATCGGGTGATTATTTCATCCGCAGTCCCTTCGATTCAAAAAGAATTCGGTTTTTCAATCATCACAATGGGCTGGATTCTCAGCTCATTTCAGTGGAGTTACGCCCTTTTCCAAATACCCGGCGGCTGGGTGGGCGATCGTTTCGGGCCACGGCGCGCACTGACCCTGATTGTGGCCTCGTGGTCGTTCTTCACCTCCGCGACGACGTTTGCCTGGAACGCCGGCTCCATGGCAGTAATCCGCTTCCTCTTTGGAGTCGGCGAGGCCGGCACTTTCCCCATCGCCACACGCTCGCTATCCCGCTGGATGCTGCCAGCCGAGCGGGGCTTCGCACAAGGCGCCACTCACGCCGGCTCGCGGCTAGGAGGGGCTCTTACTCCGGCGCTCGTCGCGCTGGTCATATCAAAATACGGATGGCGAGCCGCTTTCCTCAGTTTCGGATCTCTCGGCCTTATCTGGTCGATAGTCTGGTTCTGGTATTATCGCGACACCCCGGCACAGCACAAGTCGGTGAATGTAGAGGAAAGCGAACTGATTCGGTCATCGCTTGGAGACGGGCGAGGTGCGGGCGGCAGTTCCGTGCCCTGGAAACAAATTCTACTGAGTCCGCAAATGTGGACTCTCTCAGCAATGTATTTCTGCTACGCGTACAACGTTGGCGTCTACCTTGTCTGGTTTCCGAAATACCTGAATGACCATCGCGGATTCAATCTCCGTCAAATGGGATTCTACGCCAGCCTCCCGCTCCTTGCTGGAACCGCGGGCGATGTTTTGGGAGGCTGGATATCGGACCTCTGGGCCAAACGGTCGGGGAGCTTAAAGACAGCGCGACGCGCGGTTGGGATAACCGGCTTTCTAATTGCCACTCTAAGCATCATACCGGCGTGCCTGACTTCCGACCCGCTGATGAGTGTGTGGTATTCGTGCATCGCGATGTTTGGGCTGGAGTTGACGGTCGGCGTTTCATGGGCCATCACGCTCGATATCGGTGGCGATTACGCGGGGTCTGTTTCGGCCATGATGAATACTTTCGGCAATCTCGGTGGAGCAACAGCGTCCGCGCTCTCCGCTTATCTCGTGATGTTGAGCGGATGGAACGCGCCGTTTCTCCTTATGTCGGCCCTTTCGGTTGTGTCCGCGATTCTTTGTCTTCAAATCAACGCGGCCAGACGCCTCTTCGCGGCATGAGGCCGGATGCAAAGCGTGGAATGGAAAAGTCTATTTGACGCGATTGCCGGCGATGTAGACAGCCTCAATGGTCCGAGTATTTTTGATATCGTCGAGGGGGTTTCGGTCGAGCACGATCAGATCGGCCCACTTCGTTGGCTGCAGAGTTCCGAGATCGGTGGCGTGAAGGAACTCAGCCGCGTTTCGCGTGGCGGCGGTGATTGCCTGCATCGGTGTCAGGCCCGATTGAACCATGAGCTCCAGTTCCCAGTGCTCGAAATATCCGGGGAAGCGGCCGGGCGGCCCGCTGTCCGTGCCAAATCCATACTTTACTCCTGCATTTACGAGCGTTCTTAGGTTTCGCTCGGCGGTCTCAAAGATTCCGCGGTAACGGCTGAAGTCGGGATCGGACTCAACGGATTTCTGATACTGAGGACTTTTTAGTGTCGTCAGCACGTTTGCCGAGATACTGCGCGTAAAGAACGGATCGCTCGCGAATGGAGGCGTTTGCCCGTAGATGAACATCGAGGCTTCACGGGACAAGGTTGCTGCCATCTGCCAAGTCCCATGTTTCTTCATGGCATCTATGAATTCCTGGTCAACCGGCTGATCGCGAACACTGTGCGCCAGGCCGTCCACGCCGTAGTTCACTAGCTGCTTTGCATCTTGCAAATAAAAAATATGCGCCGCAACGCGCAAATGGCGCTTGTGCGCGCTATCAATAATGGCCTTGGCAATGGGATAAGGCATCTTGACTTTGAATGCGCCGAGATGGTCGTCCATCCACAGCTTGATGATGTCCACATTTTTGGCAGCTTGAGCGGCAACGGCAGGGTCTATTTCAGCGACCGTGGAGATTCCCTGATTCACGCCCGCGATGCCGCCGTAGCCGCCTTTGAAAATGAATCCCTGACCGGCCGTATAGACCCGAGCCACAGAGGGTCGTCCCACGCGCTGTTCGGCGCGAATCTTGAAAATCAGATCCTGATCCGTGCCCAGACTCAGCACGGTAGTAACGCCGTAAGATGCGTATGTCTCGAGATTCTTCTCGACGTTTTCACGCGTGAAGAATTGCGCTTTCTGTTCGAGACCGACCGTATTCCCAAGATGACAGTGCAGGTTGATGATGCCGGGCATGACATACTTACCGAGCAGATCGATAACCTGCGCCAAGGAGGGAGTTTTTAATTGAGCAGCCGGGCCGACCCAGCGGATGCGGCCATTGTCGACAATCATCGCGGCATGCGGCAGGGGAGGGCGGCCCGTGCCGTCAATCAACGTGAAATTCTTTAGAACCTTTACTTCGGCGTGGAGCGAAGCCGCAAATAGCAGCGCCAAGCCTCCGGCTATGATCTTGTCATTTCGTTTTTGTCCGGGCATCTTCAAGAATCCGCCGGGCGCGAGAAAGATTAAAGACTCCGCAAGAACAGAAACGTGACAGATAAGTGACGGCTTGTTCCGGTGTGCGCCGATTTTCCTTTACAAAATCGATCATCTTCTTTGCCAGGGAGTGGCTGATCATGCCATGCCCGCACATGGTCGAAAGGGTTGTCACTTGTGTGTTGGGCAGCTTTTCAGTCTTTCCTTCAAAACCCAGCGAATAGCCCACGCTGTGCCGCGGGATGCAGGCGTACTCGCAACAGTGCTCGGCTCCCGGGATCGAAGTGGAAACGTTCACGCTTAGGCCGAGGTCTTCTTCCTTGATCCGCTTCACAAACGCTTCCGCCGCGGATTGGTTGTCGAATACCGCAGCGCAGGTGGTGGGAACAGTGACGCCACAAATGACGCCTTTAAAATCGGGCGTAGAGTTTCGCTTCCAATGCGCGAGCGGAGTTACGTTCCTCGACGGCCGCAGTGCCCCGCCGTGGCGGGCGTCGCCTAGGTTCACCGGCTTATATTCCAGTGCGATTTCCAGGAACCGCCGAAGTTTCGGAAGCGCGTCGGCATCATTCTTCCCTTTGCTCGGAATAGCAAAGACAATGTAGTCGTCGCGAAAGCTTTCCGCGTCGCCAAAGCGGTGCAGCGTGTTTGTCATGCGTTGACCGTCTCCCGTACAGGTTTGTCTGCGGGCCGGCTCACCCGGCCCAAGCCAATATTCGTCTTGGCGCGCTCCAATTTATAACCCAGCCGCTCGAGAATCGGCGCGACGATGTTCTCTTCTCCGTGCTCGCCGCACCGCGTCGCTACGCCCAACGCAACGACAGTGTCAATCCTTTTTTCAACGTCCCACACCAAGCGAATAATTTCTTCGGTGCGCTCGACGGGTACCTTGATTTCCACAATCGCCGACATGACCTTTTCTCCGAGAATGTCCTCGCGTAGCGTGCCAGTCGCTACATCCGACATCAGCGACGTGACCGGATTCTTCTTTTCAAAACTCACATTCGCCTTCGCCAGCGCCCAGCACACTTGTTGAATCTCGTGAAAACGCACCCCCACGCCAGGCCTCCCAAATTCGATAGTGAAGCCTACTTCGCCCACTCGCACACGCCCAGTCACATCGTTCGTTTTTACTTCTTCGGTTCCGCGCCCCTCCACACCCGTGGATTCATGCGGTACCCGCGGATCGGAGAAAGCACGCCGAACCGTGCGCGGCCAAGTGAGTTCGTCCGGCTCGAACGCGGCGGTGGGACATAAGTCAGGCTCGGGATCGAACCGGACGCGGAAGATCGAGAGCACCGATCGGACCGCCCGTACGAAGGTGGGATTTAGGTGCTCCTGGCTCAGACCGTTGTAGCAGGCATAACATTCGACGCATTCATCCCGATCGATCATGGCCCGCTTACTCACCGGATCGATATAAATAGCACCCATCGGGCACACGTAGGTGCAATTCCCGCAAGCCACACATCGTTCACGGCTTATCTTCATGGTTGCCTCCCATTTCCCGCATCTGGCTGCTTGAAACGCGTGCTGTAACCGACTTCAGGCGATCTCCCTTCCGATTGTACGCCGCTGGAACCGCGTCGCACCATGATAGATCATTTGGCGGCACGTCAGCCGGTTATCATTTGTTTTCATAAAGATAGAAAGAAAGCCGGAACCGGCGCGCATTGGATGAACTTTGACGGCGATTTTTAGTGGAAGGAGGGAAAGGTCTGAGCTATCATTCTCTCATCCATAAACGATGATAGAGCAACACTAGCGCGGAGCCCTGGACCTTTGGCCTCCGCTCGCCTCAAGGGGGTCTTCCATGAAGAAACTAGCGACGTGCTTCGCCCTTCTACTCGGAGCCGTCTCTCTTGCAAAAGCTCAGAACCTTCGAACAGCAACACTGGTTGGCACTGTAACAGACAGTAGTGGAGCTGCAGTGGCCAACGCCGACGTTTCAGTGACTAATGTCGGGACGCAGGTAGTAACCCGCAGTAAAACGAATGACGACGGCGCCTATTATGTACCATTTCTCATCATCGGAAACTATACGCTCCGAGTGGAAGCTCGCGGATTCAAGCCTTTCGAGCAGACCGGCTTACTGCTCAACGCCGGCGAAACACCGCGGGTTGACATCAAATTAGAACTCGGCACCGTGTCAGAGGAAATTAAAGTGACGGGGCAAGCTCCTCTGCTCGATACCGATAGCGCGGTTGTCGGCGGCGTTGCTACAGCCAAGCAAATCCACGACCAGCCCATTCCGCAATCGAAGCCACAGCATTTTATGTATTACCTGGAGGGCGCGCAAGCAAATAACGATGGCACCTACCACATCCTCGGCCAACCCGAACAACAACTAAGCTACGATCTCGACGGGGTTATCGCAAAGCAGGCTCTCGGCAAGGCGCTGGGCGATACGAATACGCTTATCACACCTCCTGTCGATACACTCCAAGAGGCGCAGGTCTTCACCACAGGTATTCCCGCGGAAATCGGGCATTCAGCGGGAGGCGCGTACAACCTCACGACCAAGAGCGGCACCAACGAGCTACATTTCTCTGCCGAGGAGCGCTATATCAATAAAGCCTGGCTGCACCGGCAGGTTTTCAACCAGCAGGCCACCGACACGCCATTCGAATACCACAATTTCAATGCGATGCTGAGCGGGCCTGTTGTCATTCCCAAACTGTACAACGGGAAAAACAGGACCTTCTTCTTACTGGGTTATCGCCTGGACTACGACCATGAGACAAACTACGCCACAGTTTCCGTTCCGACGCAAGCGGAGTTAAACGGGAACTTCAGTTTCAATGGCGTGGGACTGCCCATCTACGATCCAAAGTCCATCGCATGCACGCTTTCGAAAGGATGCTCCGGCGGTGTCGGCTGGACGGCTGCCCCGTTTTCGGGCAACATCATTCCGGCGAGCCGCCTCGATCCCGTTGTACAAAACTTCTTCTCATTGCATCCTTATAATCTTCCTAACCTGCCGAATACGTTCACGAATACCGGCCCTGTGAATAATTACTTTTCCGGCAACCATTACATCTCCGACCGGCAGGGATACCTGGGTAAGATTGATCAACAGATCAACGATAAGCAGAAGTTATTCGTGCGGTACATCTGGAACAAGTACCGCGTCATCGGAAGCCGGAATAATGTTCTGTTCAACTGGACGTCCATCGATAACACGCAATACGGATTCGGTCTGCCTGAACCGATCGATGAGAGGAATATCGCGTTCAGCTACATTTATCTGATTGGCCCGACACTGATCAACGAGTTTCAGATCGGCTATCAAAGGCGCGACGATACGGTATATCCTGTGACAGCTAATCAGGGATGGGCGGAGATCCTGGGGATTCCCGGAGTGGGACCGCAAACATTTCCTGGGTTTGTCGAGCAGAATTCTACGGGGAGCAGCTTCAACTGGACCGCTAATCCCGGCGGCGGATCGCGGACGCTGAACGAAGACTTCACGCTTGCCGACAACATGACAAAAGTAATCGGTCTCCACACAGTTAAATGGGGCTATCAAGGGATATTACAAAGGGAAAATGACATAACGGCGACGCAGCCCTCCGGCATTTTTAATTTCTCGACCGCTGGCAGTGGACTTCCCTTCACGCCGAACACTGGAAATTCGTTCGCGTCATTCGAACTGGGAGCGGTCACATCGGCGAGCTTCACAACACTGCTGGCAAACTATCTGCCGCGCTGGTGGATGCATCAGTTTTACATTCAAGACGACTGGAGAATGCGGAACACTGTAACTCTATCGATCGGCCTACGCTATAGCTACGAGAGCCCGGCAAGCACGGCCTATGGAGTGCAATCGAACTTCAATCCCAATGTGGTCGATCCCCTGACAGGATTGATGGGCGCAATTACGCATCCCAACGGCAACATCTACCACGCACAATGGAAGAACTTTACACCGCGTATCGGCGTGGCGTGGAATTTCTTGCCGAAGTGGGTTTTTCGCGGCTCGTTCGGCATGTTCACACAAGACATCGTGCAAGAGCTGCCACAGGATGAGTACACAGCGCAGGCGGTTGTCCAACAGCCGTCGGGCAACCCATATCCCGCCTTCTATCTATCCCAAGGACCGGGACCCATTACGTATAACATCAACCCCAGCTCAGATACCGCACTTTATGCCGGCACAAATTACAGCCAGCGGAATGTGAGCTACATTGATCCAAATCTACGCAATCCGTACACGATGACCTGGTCCGAGGGATTCCAATATGGATTCAAACCGAATTGGATCGCCGAGATCGCTTACCAGGGCGCGGCTGGAGTCGGCCTGATACCCCAGTTCTACAATCCGGGCGCTACCTGCACGGGATTATGCCCAGTGAACATCAATGTGCTTCCTCAATCTATTTATAATTCCACTAATACGACGCTACTTAATACTGTGTATGCGAACACGCAGCCATACTTGCGTTATCCTCAATTCGGGATTGTAAATTATTACAGCAATTATGGGCACAGCACGTATAATGCGATGGTTACTCGCGTGGAGCATCGTTTTGCAGAGCATTTTTCTGCCGCTTTTATGTTCACTTACAGTAAAGCGCTTATGGGAGAAGCCGGTAATAATTGGCAGTATTACGATTGGAACCTGACGAAGCAGCTTGCGCCGTACGATCAGAAATTCCAATTTGTGAATCAAGTTTCCTATGACTTGCCATTCGGGAAGGGGCGCCGCTTTCTGGATCAAGGCGGCATTCTGAATCAGATATTCGGCGGTTGGACTTTCCTGACGATTCAGAGTGTGAGGAGCGGCCTGCCAGTCAGCTTTACTCTCGCGGGCAGTCCTTATAAGTATCTGCCGGGAGAAGGCAATGTGCCGAACATTGTGCCGGGTCAAACCATCAACGTTCAAAACTATTCCATCGGACCGAATATGTGGCCGCAGCAGGATCAGCACCCGTTTTTCAACATCAACGCGTTTGCGAATCCGCCCGCCTTCACGCCAGGCAACGCCGCGGGTGGCATCGCGCGGACCGGATGGGTTTGGTGGCCCCAGTACTCCCTTACTAAGACGTGGACGTACCGAGAAAAATACCAGCTTACTGTTCGCATGGATGCCAATAACCTCTTCCCCGAGACAAGATGGTTAGATACAGCAAATACAGTTGTCAACTTCTCCAGCCCTTTATTGTTTGGTAAGTTTCCGCCGACTACCGGATACTCCTTCAGTAATTGGTGGGGCGCGAATGGAACGCTTCAGGGAGTGCTGAGGCTCGCGTTTTAACGCGAGGCCTACTCTTCAGGACGAGACGGACCTCTCGATTTCCCGCATAATGCCGTCAGGCTCGGCGATTCCAAGCGCCGCAATTTGTTCAGCGCGTGCCTGCGCATCCGCCACAGCGTAAATCCGGAACTCATCCGCATTTCCAGACGGGCGCAGATGGGCGACGTCGCCATTTGAAAAGGTCATCCGTACGCCGTCAATGTAGTTGAGCCTCGCAATAGGTGCGAAACCTCTTTCGCGGCTGAAATACTGTTCGAGTTTTTGGCGGATCTGAGAAAGGTCGGCAGCGAGTTTCTCTTCGCGTTCAAGTTGGGCTCCGCCGCCACAAAGAAGCGGAGGATCTTGGCCGAAATCCGCCTCTTCAATAGAAGCCGAAGCCGGCGAGAATCGGCGGACGATCTCCAGGCCTACAGGCCGGGGAAAGTTTTTGAGAAGAGCGGCGCGGCTGAAACGCTTGGGCAGGCCTGCAAAAAGATCAATCAACGTCGAGCCCTGCGTATTGGCGCTGAATAAGGTGCATAGGATCGGCAACATGGCATCGCGCGTAGGCAGCGCATCGAGCCCTCGGCTGCCGCGCTCGATTCTCGAGCCGGTCAGAAAGCCGCCGTTTGCTTCCCAGCCACACACGGTACGCTTGCCCTCGGCGAGCGCTTTTTCCATTCCCGCGATGACGAACGGAGATCCGATCCTGGTCTTTGGTTGCAGCACAGACGCCAGCTTGCCGCGGTCGATCGCATCGTTGCAGCTAATGGGCACGACTACCGCATCTGCGCCGAGGTATTCGGCCACCACCATGCCCAGCAGATCGCCACCGAAGAATCGCGCTTGTCCCGTGGCTGGATCGATGCCGAGCACGAGCGGGCGGTCGCTATCGCCGTCGAGCGAGACCACTACATCCATGCGCCCATGAGCTGCCACAGCCTCGTTCACGAGCTTCTGAATGGTGTTCAATTGCTCCGCGTCGATGTTTTCGGTGTCGATCGGGACAAACGTCTCGCTGCGGCCCGCTGGAATCACTTCGGCTCCGAGCCGCTTGAGAAGCTCGACGGCGAGATCGCGGCCGACAGCGGAATGCTGATAGAAAAGCAGCCGCATACCGTCGAGCGACTGCCCTCCGAAGAAATCGGTGTAGCGGCGGATATAAGCAACGCTTGCCTCATCCGTTTCGGGCGGTAGCTCGTCGTGGCCCGACTTGAACCGGCCATTTTCATCGAACGGCGAATCCGTCCACGTCTCGGCATAAAGCCGGGCCCGGACCCGCTCGACATTATCCGAGATGGGCAGTTCGTGCTTTTTAAGGAGCTCGCCTCGCGAGGTATTGGTTTTGTAGCCGTTCCGATCGAAGGGTATGTGGCTGCCGGTTACCATGATGCTGCCTCTGCCGCGCGAGAGGGCAAAGGAGGTGAGCGCCGGCGTGGGAACGGCGCCGACATTAACGGGTCTCATGCCCGCATCGCCAATAGCTCGAACAATCGCTTGCGCGATCTCGCCCCTTCCGTTCTCTTCGGCGACGAAACGAGTCGAGCTCGGCCTCAAATCGTAACCGAAGTAGAATTCGTCACCCTGTCGGATGCCCCCCTCGGAGGGAGCGAGCGATTGCAAATATTGAAGCTCCGCCAGAGCATTCGTATAGATCTCGAGCTGGGTGAGGTGAACAACCTCCCCGCGCCGTCCGCTGGTGCCAAAGCGCAAAACCTGCGGTTGGTAGCTAAGGCGGGAGCGCAAACTCCCGGGAATTGTCCTTGTTTCGACCAGGGCCATCTTCTGTTAGTAAACACTATGCGGCGAACTCCTCAGCCCGGCAAATATACGGTTTTGTATTTCAGGATTGCCGCTACGCTGCAAACTTCCGTGATGATGCCGTCGAGAACCATGCCTAAGGCGCGCTCAAACGGATACCATTCCGTATGTATCTCCTCGAATGGGTCCTGATCGGTACCGACGAAATTCAATTCCTTCGCGATGAACAAATGCTGAACGTCGGTAGTGACGCCGTTACAAACATCCACCGCGCCGAACGCCTCCCAGCGCCCCGCCTCGAATCCGGCCTCCTCGCGAAGCTCCCGCTGGGCGACGGCCAGCATGTCGGTTTCGTCTTCCGCCGAACCTCCGCGAACAATCTCATGCGAGTAACGGTTCAAAGCATACCGCCACTGGCCAACAATGCCAATTTCATTCCCGCCGTTGAACGCGAGGACCCCAACGGAAGGACGAATTTCGACAACGCCGTAGATGCCCGGTCCTCCATCCGGCCGAATCACCCGATCCTCGCGAACACGCAGCCACGCATTCTGATAAGCGACTCGGGACTCCATTGTTTTCCACGGGTTATGCATCTGCGCCGATTGTAGCCTCCATGTATACATTGGTAAGGAATCGAGCGCCAGAATCTTATGAGTACTGCGGCACAGAACCTCCCAACTACGCCGGACGAGACGTCGCTGATTGCCGAGCAGCTCCGGCGCGCCTACCGGGGTCCGGCTTGGCATGGCCCTCCGCTAAAAGCGATCCTGCTCGATGTGGGCGAAGAAAACGCGCTGAGAAGACCACCCAACGGGGCACACTCGATCCACGAAATCGTTTCGCATGTCGCCGCGTGGATGCGCATCGCTCGTGAACGCCTTTCGGCCGAAGAGGCGCGGGAGGTGAGCGAAGAGGAGGACTGGCCAGAGC
>JBAUZG010000038.1:0-3839 GCA_049585195.1 Bryobacteraceae bacterium
TCTCATCACCCTCCTGCGCAAAGAAATCGCAGACCATCCAGCTCTCCTTGCTCCTTTGGGACTCAGAATCGGCTGGAAATCGCTCGGCCTCACCGCGGCAGCTTGAGCTGAAATGTCCAAACTCCAGGCGTCGAGACTCGTCTCGACGCTTGAGTGTTTCATCCCCGCAACTGCGCGCCAGGAACAAGTGTGGCGGTCTGTTCGCAATGCGCTAATTCTCGACGGCTTCTCCGCATGCGTGACCACAAGAACGTCCATCGGTGCTTTTTGTGATTCGAGTCTGAGGCCGAGTTGTTCCCGGATGGCCGTGAACAGTGACGGGCCACTGGATTCGGGTGCGGGCGCCGCTTCAGGACCGCCCGGCGCCCCCATGCCTGCCACGGGCGTGTCCGGTGTCCACTGCAGCGTAAACTCGTAACGGCCCGAAAGATTGGTCTTGTCGATCACGGGGCGGCCGGTAAAGCTTGAAAGTGCGTCGGCTAACATGCGCATCTCAATACCCGTCGAAGTGAGGTTCCCGGGCCGCATCATGATACGGCCTCTCATAGCTCGATCGCCGGACTTGGGCGGCGTGGGTGGAAGCGCCTCGGGACGCTCAGGGGGCTTGAAATCCGAAACCTTCATCTTCGGGCCGCCCTTGGCAACAACCATCGCGTAGATCGGCATTTCTTTGCTCTCGTGACTGATGGCGAGCTTGAAGCGGTCGGCGAGCAGAGCCTGGACCATCTGCATGAGCTTGTCTTTTTGATCGTCCCGAGGAAGCTTGTCAATCGCTGCGCCAACCGGCTCTTCGGGCTTGGCGTCGATATCGTAGCGGTCGGTATCGAACCACGGCGGTGCCTGCGAAATTTGCGCATCCTTGACGCTGTAGGCCTCCTCTAGCAGCATCTTCGGTGTGATGCCATGCACCGTAAAATGGGCTCCACGCCCGATCTGAAATCCGACCAGAAACGGGCCCGGCTTCAACGGGCCCGGCTGCGACGGCTTGATGGAAGTGACTTCGAAAGTGGGAGCAGGTGTTGTTTCCGCCAAGCCGGCAAGCAGCGGAACCGTAACAGCAGCAACGGCAGCGCTGGCGAGCAAAAGTTTCTTTCGCCGGCTTAAGTTAGTTGTCAACGAGGCGTTCATGATCTGCGTGATCCGCTTCTTAAGATCCGAGCCGGTAACACCGGACAAACAAGGAAGCGGCGATTCGAGATAAAACTGGCAGGTTTTGAGAATGCTTTCGGCGTAGATACTGGGATGGTTGCCGAGCCGCAGCACTTCTTCATCGCAGGCGCGCTCGCGTTCCTCGATCAGACGTGCGCCAATCCACCAAACCAGCGGATGGAACCAGAAAATCGCTTCCACCAGCATGATCCGCCGTCATGCACTCCGTGATACCTTCTGGCAGGAGCAATACCGGCCGGAAAACCCCAAAAACCCCTGGCTCCAGCCACGACCTCGTGGCAAGGATTCGCACTTGCTGAGCTGCTGAAACAGAGCCGGAAGCGCAAGCGCCCTTGACTGCCGGGCCCACGGGCTCGCCGGTGGGTCCGAATGCGCATTGCGATAAAGTCGGCTTGGAAGCAAACGGCTCAAAATCCACAAACGGCTGCGTCACCTCGTGCGCCGCGGCAGGAATCGCCGTCCTTGCAATCGAAGCAGCAGCCGGCAACTCAATCCGCGCGCCAATCGCAAATAACAACGAGAACGGAACCAGAAATTTGACCGAGGCCGCCAGCCAGAGCGCATATCGCGTTTGCCCGCGGTTTGTTTCGCAGCATCAACGCCAGCCCGGCAGCGAGAGCGGCAAACAACGTTGATTGCCAGAGGTGGTTTGCGAGAAGCATTAGCCTTTGTCCTTTCTTTCAAGTTCGCGAAGCGTTTTTTCAGCTTTTTTGACGTCGTCAAGCGTGAACTTGCCGGATTCAATCAGATGCGCGATGACAGGCTGCGTGCGGCCGCCAAAGAGCGCCAGCAGGTCGTCAATTAGACGGCGCTGGGCAGCATTTCGAGAGATGGCAGCTTCAAAAATGTGAAAGTTGCCGACCTTCTTAACCCGTGCAATGGCCCCCTTGCCCTCCAGCCGGTACATGGTCGTTTGAACCGTCGTGTAGGCCGGGCGGCGCTTTTCCGGGAACGACTCCTGAATATCGCGGATAGACGACGGGCCTCGGCTCCAGAGCGCATCCATGATCTGAAATTCAAGCTTGCTGAGTTTGCCCTGCACCACTTTTACTATGGCTGTTTGCAATTCTACTACACCTGTGTGCTTCGTCAGGTTATCGAGTGTCTTGTCGGAATCGCGGAACCCAGCTTGTTTGCGGCGGGGCTCCAGCAGCCGGTCAGCGCGGCGCGTGAGCTCATCCGTTACCAGGCAAGAGATCAGGTCGATGGGGGCCATGGCTTCTGCCTGAGCCTGACGCAAACGGGTTTCGAGTACGGCAGCCATGGCGCCGAGCCGCAGTTGGCGCAGCGCACGTTCGAGTTCTACAAGGTGCATGAGTCATTCTCCTGACGGGTTCGGTTTTCGATGAGATCGCGGTATTGCGCCAACTGCCGGATCAACGGATCGATCCGGCGCAGACTTAACGGCAGTTGCGGGTGGTGTTCGAGATAGCGCCGCACAAAGCGGTATTCGCAGGCACCCGTTTCTAATCCGATGGCGCAAGCGTCATCGGTAGAGGGGATGCCGTACTTCTTGGCCAGCGCGAGTACACCCAGAATGCGACGGACGGCAGTCTGGCCGTCAGCTCTGTGCATCGCTTGGCACAATGCGCCAATATGGGGGCGGTTACTTCGGCTCGGCGCAGCAACTGTTCGGTCGAGAGTGGTGTGCGCGAGGGCCGGTCTTCACCTTGGATGCGATGACGACCGCGCTGCTGGCGCAGATGCTCGCGCAAGAGTTGCCCCGTTCGCGGATCGATCAGCCGTACATGTGCGCTACTCCATTGCACCTGAACGCGGCGGCTGATCCAGCCGGGCGGGGCGCTGTAATACGCCGCTTCGACTTCCACGCAGCCATCCAGATGGACCGTGCGTTCGCCGTACTGGTAGTAGCGAAAGGGCTCAAGCGGCAAGGGCAGCAGCGATGGGCGTTCTTCGGCGAACATGGCTGCGACCTGCCGTTTGGTGGTGCCGTGAATGCGGGTGTCAGCCCAGCGCTCCTCCCACTGATCCAGGTAGGCTTGCGCTTCTTCCAGGCTTTCGAAGCGCTGCCGTTTTAAGGGCGTCTTCTTGGCATAAGCGACGCCTGCCTCGACCTTACCTTTCCGATCTGGATCTCTCACCCGGCAAGGCAGTGCTACGGAGCCATAGTGCTGCAGCAAGTCGCGGTACAGCGGATTAATAGACGGATCGTAAACGTCAGGCGCGAGCACGCCTTCGCGCAGGTTGTCGAGAATCACGATGCGCGTCGCTCCCCCGAGACGACGGAATGCCTTCTCATGCAACTCGGCCCAAATCTGCACGCTGGAGCGGAGCACCAAGAAGCGCACGCACTTCCTGCTGTACCCGAGCGTCATCACGAACAGCCGCGTACGGCGATACTTGCCGCTTTGCGGATTTCGGACCATGGGGCCGGAGCCGTAATCGACTTGCCCTTCCTCACCAGGGGCTGTCTCAATCACCACTCGCGCTTCCGGCGAGATTGCGATCTGCAGCTTGCGTACGTAGCGCTGGACACTTTGATAACTGGCGGTGAAGCCCTGGTTATCGACCAAGTCCGGCCACTTTCATGAATCTGTCTGGCGCTCCAGCCTCCGACGGTGCTGCCGCCATGCAGGAGAACTTCCATTAAGCGGATGATCCGGGTGTCATGGATTTTGATACCGGGATAGCGGACCGAGCCGATCGTG
>JBAUZG010000039.1:0-42875 GCA_049585195.1 Bryobacteraceae bacterium
ACTCCTCTGAAAAACACGCGGAAGACCGCTCCCTCGCGGTCGCGGCTCGGTTCCGGGCTTGCGGTCTTTCATCAGCTTTGGTGGCCCGCAGGGCCATGGGGAACTCCCTCGCGGTCGTGGCTCGGAAACGAAGCTTGTGGATTCAACTGTTTGGCCGAGCCGCGCACGCAAGTAAGCGGTCAGGTGACGAAGTTCGGCTAGCTATCGGCTAGCTATGCTTCTCAAACATGTGAGACATGATAAGCGCCAACGCCCCGGCTCCGAGCGCCTTAACTACCGTGGGATGCTGCGCATAGAACCCACTCACCGAATCCACGATTGACGGGTTACTCTTGTTCGCCTGTTCGGCCAGCTGCTGCACTGCATCGGGCGAGAGCTGCGCAGCCTGCTGCGGCGTCACCTCTGTTTGCCCTCCCATGATGCTGGCAAGTTCGCCCGTGACAAGAGAGCCAATGCCGCCGCCCGAAGCGCCCAACAATTGGTTGACGAGGCCCGCGCGTTGTTCTCCATTCGACTGGCTGAAGAGGTTCTTCACCATTTCGCCGAAAGGAGGTGTTTGGTCGGAGCGAAAAGCTTGGGCGAGGCCCTCGGCCAGGTGCGCGGGCTGCGCAGCTTCAGCAACTTTGCCGAAATCCTGCTCGGCGTTTGACGGTGCGGACGATGCGCTGGCGCCGGAATATTGTTGAAGAACGTTGAGGATACCTGAAAGTGACACGGTCTACACTCCTGTCGCCGGCTAGTTGGGAATCACCAGATCCTGGCCAACCCGGATTTTGTCCGGACTGTCGAGCTTGTCGCGGTTTGCCTCAAAAATGCGTTGATACTTGTTGGGGTCTCCGTAGAAATCTTTTGAGATCTTGGATAAAGTGTCGCCAGGTTGCACCTTGTACGTGCGGGCGGCGGACGGCGCATTAGCGGCAGCAGCCGCAGCTTGAGCTTGCTGCGGGGCGAGCGACGGATCAATCGTCAGATCGCAGGTTAAGTCGCTGTAACTCGCATCGACCGCCTTGATTTGATTCCAAATGGCGTTCTTAATGTCTGTTCTTAATGTCTTCGGAAGGAGCGGCTCCTTGCAAGAACAACTTGTTGTCTTGCAAATGCAGGTGAGACAGGCGAACTCCCTTTTGGGCGATCAGGTCTAAAACGGAGCTGTATTTTTGCTTCAGATCTTCGAGGCTGGGCACGGTGAAAACTCCCGGTTGTGGACGCCCTCGAGCTTAATAGGTTTCAGGCGGCGAGGTTGGATGCGCCAGATTTACTCCAGACCTAGTGTTCGCCTTGGAAGTGGTCGATCATCCAGGCATTACGGTTGACCGTCCAGCCCAGGAACGCGAGGTACCTCCCATTTGGCGAGGGTATGGCATAGGTTCGCATCCCGCGACCGTGCATATTCACCAACACGGAATAGCCTCCGTCCGGATACACGCGCAAAAGAGAGCAGCCCGTGGTAGTCGCTGCCCCGACAAACCACGAACGCCCGTCCGGGGCCCAATCGATGGAAAGAAAGCGATTGAAGCCCTTTACAGGTATAATTCGCTCAAGCATGCCATGAAGCGAGAAAATGTCGATCTCTGTGCTGTCTAAGTGGTTTTTATTGATAGCGATCTCGGTGCCGTTCGGAGAGACAGTCCAACTTTGGCCTTCAAACTCTATGTCGAACAGCCGACGAAGCTCCGAATTCGGAGGCTCGATGCTGACAAACGTTAATCGCTTCCGTCCGGGATCGACAGTTCCTGCTATACAGTTCGTTGCGGGCTTCTGGGAGCAAGCGACGTTCACCACGTCGCTCTGACCGCCCAACAACTGCGGTACTCCACTTGACAGCGGCAGAAGCATCAATCGTGAAGTCTTGCTATCGAAGTCTGTATAGATCAGCGAGGAGCCATCTGGCGTAAGCCGAACCACCCCGATCCCATTGCGCCCGCTGACGACCGGCTCGGCCTGATCTTGATCCAGATTCTGCTTCAAAATTGAGCCAGAGCCCAAGCGGTCGATCTTGAAGAACACTGTCCTACTGTCGTTTGACCAAGCGTACGGAAAGTCGTCGTAGTCGTCCAGCGTGAATCGGTGCGGTGGAACCGCAAACCCTCTTCTTCCCAACTGACCAATATAGACGTCCGTCTGTGAATTCACTTTGTCAAACGCCAGGCGCGTGGCGTCGCTCGAGAGCGAAAGATTCTCAATTCCGAAGCCGCTCCAATCGGTAAGTTTTCGCGGCCGCCCACTTGGCGCACCGGTTGTCGGGTCAGTTGGGAGCTCCCACAGATTCATATCTTCATCTGGCGCGCTTCCTGCGGCAGACGAAAACAAAAGGCGGCCCCTCGGCAACCAGCAGAAGTCGCCCCAGCGATCGGCGTTCGATGAAAGTACAACCGTCCGGCTGCCATCGAGCGTGGTGCTTTCCACGACAACTCGGCTATGGTCAACCGCTTCTTTTCGGTAAGCAATTCGCCGCCCATCGCGCGACCAACGAAGCGCAGAAAAGGTAGCATCCTTGGCGCTTTGAATCTTCCTTAATGCCCCACCCTCTGGATCCATCACCCAAATCTCATGACCGAGACCAACGCCGCCCTCGGTAAAGAGAATGAGCGCCCCATCGGGCGAAATCGAATGCGCGACACAGTCTTGCCGAATTCTGATCGGCCTGCCCGAGTGAATCAAAACAATCCATGCCGCTAGCTTAAGACCCTGAGGCGTTGCCACAGCCGAACCGGCCAATAGCCTGTTCCCGTCAGGGAAAAACGCTACCGGCCACCAATTGTCATCGGGTGAAAAGGTCGGTGGCCGGGGCACAGTCCAGGTTTCCCGCGTAGCAATCATGTGCAAATGAATGCCTGATCGATCGGCGTAAGCGACGACTCTACCATCGGGCGAAAGCGTCGACTCGATGAGCGTGTTTTCCGTTGAATTGGCAGTCACCCGTTGCGGCCTTGGCGTCAGAATGGGACGCGGGCTTGCTCGAGAGAAATACCAGGCCATGAAAAACGCGGCAATCGTCCCGCCAACCACTGCCGGTAGCAGCCATCGCCGACTAGCGGCCGGGACGACGACTTCGTCAATTATGGCGCCACTTAGCTGATCGCAGGGTGCCTCTGCTCTGTCTGCACTCGGCGGCGGCGTTATGCCAACGGGCTTCTCGACTGGCGCGATGAAGCGATAGCCTCGCTTGGGCAGCGTCTCAATGTACCGGGGAGTCTCTGCATCGTCGCTTAGAGCCTGCCGCAGTTTCTTGATTGCCGTGCTGAGCCCCTGCTCAAAGTCCACGAATGTATCACGCGCCCAGAGTTTTCGGCAGAGCTCTTCCCGGCCGACCACCTCGCCAGCGTGGTCCAACAACAGGACAAGAATTTGAAATGGCTGCTCCTGCAGCCTGATGCGCGATCCTTGCTTCCGCAGTTCCCCGCTCGCGAGATCCGCTTCGAAAACTCCGAAGTGGAAAACCGCCGTCGATTGAGGAACCTCTTGCATCGCGACATATCCCTATTTAGGTGGCTGAAGTATAACACCCCCGAAGTGCTACCCGATACAAAGTTCTGACATTTCGTCCGGCCGTGATCCAACGTCGAGTCCGCCTTCTTTCGCCTCAAGTACTTACCGGTTCAAAGAAAGGTCACCTACAGTACAGGTCGGGGCCATGGTGGATTTCGGGTTCTTGCCTCACAGTCGACACCGGATGAACGCTAGCACAGTTCATCCAGTTCAAAAGGGGAAATGAAATGAAATCGAACATAAGACTCACTCTGCTGCTCAGCTTAGCCGCCGTATGCTTCACATCGGGCTCACTCAGGGCAGCCGATTTGACCGGCAGCTTTACCTTACCTAGTGAAACGCACTGGGGATTAGCGGTGCTGCCGGCCGGCGATTACACGTTCACATACGATCGTATGGCTCACCATTGTCCAGTGATCTCGGTCAGCCGGGGAAACAAAGTCGTCGCCGTGATCCTGAATCAGGAATCCTCGCTAACAAGCACATCCGGTGGCAGTTCGATGCAAATCGAAGGAAACAGAGTTCGCACCTTGCATCTTGCGCCACTTGGAGAGACTTACTATTACCCGGTCCCCAAGCGGGAAAAAGAAGTGCTCGCACGCGGTTCCAGTGTGGCGGCTGCGGTCGTCTCGATAGCTGCAAAATGAGCGACGACGAAGATGGGCCGGGCCTTCCCCGGCCCTCGGGGGTCCAAAGTCCCCCGAACTAGAATGTGCCTTACTCTCTACGCCTAGACACTACTGCCACACGCTGTTAAGCCGCTCTCGGAACGTTTAATAGAGTTTTCATGCTGTCGTAACCGGCTTTCAGTTTCGCGGCGTACGCCGGCACTTGTCCCGTGCCGTTGTAAAACCTCGCAAAATTGTTCCAATCGCGTGCCTTGAGATACTGCAGGAGATCGCCGAGCTTGGGAGCGGGCTTTTGACGGCAGAAATCGAAAAAGCTCAACACCTGGGTTCGCTCCGATAATTGGAAGGCATCGTACATCTCACGCGCCGTCTCGTATCCCAACATACGGTAGGCGTTCATCATAATTTGGCAGCCGCCGATGCTGGCGCACGAAAAAGCCACTTCATCGCCGGCTATCACCTGCGCAAGTGTCAGAGCGCCATATTCGGAATTCTGATTGTGATGCACTGAGCTGTAATTTCCAGAATCCTGAGTTCGGTATTCCTGGTTGTCCCAAGGGTTGCCAGGTTGCTGATTATGACCTCCGAAGCGAAAATGATTATCGAATACCTCTCTATCGCGTTTGCCCCACACTTCAAACAGTTGAGAGACCTCGAGCCGAATTACGGCTCGCTTGGGCACAAACGGCAATCCTCCGCTTTCTACGAGCCACACTGCAGCGACACCCGCGGCATCCGTTTCGGTCTTTTCAGCCACTTGCTGGAGCAGACCCCCCAGCCGATTGTAGACGGCGGCGACCGCCCGTTGATTTGGGTTCGCCTGCGTGGGAACCGGCAGCGGCTGTGCCAACTCGAGCGCGATGCTCTGGAGTTCCGGATCGTCCTTTAGCAAATTCACGTTCAGATCCTAGTGGAGCCGACCTTGCTCCTTAAGGCGTGTATCGGCTAAATTGCTGAAAAATTTCAGGAATTTTTTCTGATTTCGTTGGGATGGAGTTTTCGGCGACCGGAACGAGAGAAATTGCGGGAGGAAGGGTTGTATAGGGGACAGAGAGATCTATCCCCCCGAGGAATCCGCGGGTCAGTATCCCGCTTGATGCAGAACCGCCACGGCAACGGCGGCGATCAGGCAATAAATGCCAAATAGGTGCCACCTTCCGCGTTCGAGCCAACCGCTAAGCCATTTCAATGCAAGAAGCCCGGCTAAAAACGCGAACACAGCGCCAACGATACTCAGGAAAGCCGCCGAGCCCAAGCTTGCCGCCCCAGCGCTATGCTCGGCCCGCACGAGCCGCAGCGCCTCCCGTAGGACCACGGGCGGAGTTAGAACTACCGCCAGCGCGAAACTGAACGTCTCTGCCCGCGATTTGGCCACGCCCGCCAACATTCCCGTCGAAATCGTCGCGCCAGACCGGGAAAAACCGCGGAACGGCAAGCAAAGTCCCTGCACCGCTCCAATGAGCCCGGCCTGCTTTGCGTTCACGTCCGCGGCTTCCGCGCGCAACTCCGCCGATCTCCGTTTCTCCAGAATGCCCGCGGTCAAAATGAGGATGCCGGCGATGGCCAGGGCCGGCGCGACGAGCTCCAAATGACTGAACAGATCCTCGATTTCGGCCTGCGGCAGCCCGCGAAAGGCGGTCTTTTCGATGACCTTGATGAGCGCCTCTCCCACCGCGCCTGTCAGCAGCGTCGCTAGGATAATCAATCCTGCAAATCTTTTAAACGCCTCGCCGCTTTGGAAATATGCGCCGCGCCACTCGCGCCAGAAGTACACGATTACGGCAAACATGGTACCCGTATGGAGCATAACCAGTAGCAGCGTCATGGGCGGCGACGACGGGTCGAGCCCCATTAACTTTTCGGCAACCACTACATGGGCCGAACTTGAAACCGGCAGAAGTTCCGCCAGCCCTTGCACGACGGCAAGGATGATGACATGAAGAATCGACATTTCGTGATTGCTCAGCTCGCCACAGCCGCTTCGCCAATCTCTTGGACGATCTGCTCACAAGCCGCGCGTGGATCGCTCGCGCGCGTTACCTGCCGGCCGATCACCAGGTAATCCGCTCCGTTGCGAATTGCTTCCGCGGGCGTAGCCACGCGTTTCTGGTCTCCTGCCGGCGCCCCTGCGGAACGTACGCCAGGGGTGACAAGTTTGAGTTTCGAACCGGCGATGCGCCGCACATTGGCGAGTTCGACTGCAGAGCAGACGACGCCATCCACTCCACTCGCAACGGCTTTGTTCACAAGTAGCGCAACTACTTCGGATAGCGGAGTTGTATAGCCCAGATCGGCGAGATCCTGCTGATCGAAACTGGTCAACACGGTTACTGCCAGCAGTTGTGTCGCCGCATCGCCCCTACCTTCGACTGCCGCTCGCATGAGGGCCTTGCTCCCATGCACAGTCAGGAACGTGACTCCGGCTTTGACGATCTGGCGGGTGGCTCGCTTCACCGTTTCGCCAATGTCGTAGAGTTTCAAGTCGAGAAAAACTCGCTTGCCGCGACTCACTAGTTCCTCTACAAAAGCCATGCCGCCTACGGCATAGAGTTCCATTCCAACCTTGTAGAAATCCGCGCCGTCGCCAATTTCTTCGATCAAGCGCCGGGCCGCATCCGGTGTCTCCACGTCGAGGGCAATGATGATAGGTTTTGTGTCGGCCAATCTCTTTCAATGTTAGATCAAAACTTCAATAGGTTTTCTCGTGCGGCCGGTCACTTTGCCCACGATGTATGCCTCGGGCCGGCGGCTCAGCAGGATTTCGGCGTCCCTTTCGCTCAAGCTCGCAAGTAGCCCTCCGGATGTCTGCGGATCGTAGAGCAGGGCTTGAATCTCGACCGGCACGTCTTCAGCCATCAACACGCATTCGGAAACAAATTCGCGATTATTTTTAAGCCCGTTTGAATGAGCCCCGGCTTTTGCATATTCAATGGCCCCGGGCAGAAATTGCACTCGGCTCGCCGAAATCTCGAGGGTCACATCCGAAGCCAAGGCCATTTCCCGCGCGTGCCCCAGCAACCCGAATCCGGTCACGTCGGTGCAGCCATGAACGGTCAGACCCGCCATCGCCTCAGCCGCTTCCCGGTTTAGTGTCAGCATCTGCGCGATCGAGGCTGCCATATGCTCTTCTCGCGCAATCCCCTTCTTAAGAGCGGTCGAAATCACGCCCGTTCCGATCTTTTTCGTGAAAACCAGAAGATCGCCTGGCTGCGCCCCGCTATTTTTCCAAATGTTCCGGGGATCGATGAGCCCCGTCACAGCGTATCCGAATTTCACCTGCTCCTCTGTAATGCTATGTCCGCCCACAACGACGCACTCCGCCTCATGGATCTTGTCCGCCCCGCCTCGTAGAATGGCTTCTAAATCTGCCATGTCGCCGTGGTCCGGGTATACAACAAGGGATAAGGCGGTGATCGGACGGCCCCCCATGGCATATACGTCGCTGAGCGCGTTCGCCGCTGCGACTCCTCCAAACGCGTAGGGGTCGTCGACAATGGGCGTGAAAAAATCGACAGTTTGCACAAGCGCTAGCGGGCATTTTGCTGCATCCGTAATCTCGTATACGCCGGCGTCGTCTGCGGTGTCGTAGCCCACCAGCACCTTTGCGTCAGTCCTTTGCGGTACCGACCTCAGCGCGGCATCGAGAAGTTTGGGACTCAGTTTGGATGCGCACCCGCCTGCTTTTACGTTCATCGTCAATCGGGTCGCCATATAATGCAAATTGTACTAGCCCGTTAGCCGCATTCGCCTCGCAGGTATTTGCCTCGGTATCGTGCAGTGCGCGGATGCTACTGATTTCGGCACAGCAGAAAAGCCGGAGAAGGATAAGGGTTTACCCTGCGCAGTGAGAAATCTTCTGTAAACTCCTTTCATATAGTACAGGACTATAGTACTCTTGAGGCAGGAATATTCAGTACTCCAGTCCCCGCGTCGCGTCTATAAGGAGGCTGCCGTACTAGATCGAAATGGACGCCGCCGAGCTTACGGGCTGGCCGGCGAACTTGCTAGCCTAGGTCTCAAATGCGGGCAACGAGTGTGTACTTATGATTAGGCTCTTGATCGTGGACAACACCCCGGTCGTTCGAGCAGGGCTGCGTTCTATCTTAAGCGGTTCCAGCGAGATCCAGATTGTGGGCGAGGCGCAAGACGGGAGCCAAGCCATCGAGCGGACCCAGGAATTGCTCCCGGACGTGCTTCTGATGGAACTGCGGCTGCCGGGCACGGACGGCCTTTCGGTGCTGCGGACGCTTCACACGCGCGCGCCCCAGGCTAAGGTGATCCTATTCACGGCGTCGGAAAACAAAGAAGACTTCATCGAGGCGATGAAACTAGGCTGCTGCGGCATTCTGCCCAAAGACGCGGACGCGGCCCTGATTTCAAAGAGCATTCAAAAAGTTCACGCCGGCGAGATTTGGCTGGACTCAAACACCACCGCGGCGGTTATCCGCCAATTTGCCTCGCCGCTCGATCCGGCATTGGCGCAGGTTGCCGCGAACGCCAAGCCCCGAGAACGAGCGCAATTGAGCCAACGCGAGCGCGAAATCATCGTTCTGATAGCCCAGGGTTACAAAAACAAGGAAATCGCCGAGAAAATGTTCATCACTGAACAGACGGTGAAAAACCATCTTCACAATGTTTTCGACAAGCTGGGTGTTTCCGACCGGCTTGAACTTGCGTTGTACGCTATTCACAACAGCCTGCATTTGAAGCCATAGTTTTCCAAGGCTCCGGCGCATTAACTGCGTGATAGCTCGAATGGAGGCTCTATTGCGAGGGGGAACTTCAATCGCCCATGCAGGAGGATCGCCAATCGCGCATCGACCAGCTTGTCCAGTCGGCCTTGGCCGTCGAACCCGAAGAGCGCGCTTCCTATCTCTCCGGCGTTTGTTCCGATAACGAGATCCTCGAAGAAGTAACGCGCACGCTAGCCCAGTTCCCCGCCTCCCAGAAATCCCCACCCGACGCCCCGGTTGTGCCGCCGCGAGACGCTCGCATCGGCGGGTCCTATGGAAGCTATCAGGTGACGCGGCGGATCGCTTCCGGCGGAATGGGCGACGTGTACGCTGCCTTCGATTCCCGTCTGGGCCGCCAGGTCGCGCTTAAATTCCTCCCCGCGCAAACCGCAAGCGACGAGAAACTAGTCCGCCGGTTTCAACTCGAGGCCCGAACCGCTTCCGCGCTGAATCATCCCAACATTCTCACCATCTTCGATGTCGGCAAGTTCGACCGCGATCACTACATTGCCAGCGAGTTCGTGGAGGGGACGACCCTCCGCATCCTGCTGCGCCGTGGAAAATTCGAGGTCGCCGAGGCACTCGAAATCGTTACCCAGGTCGCTTCTGCGCTCGTCGCGGCGCATTCGGCGGGCATCATTCATCGCGATCTGAAGCCCACGAATATCATGCTGCGCCCGGACGGCTTCGTGAAGGTGATCGACTTCGGCCTTGCCAAGCGCGTGCGGCAAACGGTCGAAGATCCGAGCGATGAGCCTGCGACAAAACCAGGAACCATGCTGGGCACGGCGGATTACATGTCGCCAGAGCAGGCGCGCGGCGAGGAAGTGGATGGCCGGAGCGATATCTGGAGCCTGGGCGTGATCTTCTACGAGATGCTGGCCGGCGAGCGCCCGTTTCGCGGGCAAACCGAGTATCACGTCATCGCACACATCCTCGAAAGCGAACCCAAACCCGTCAGTCCCTGCGTCTTACCTGCAGAAATCGAGCAGATTCTTAGCCGCTGTCTCAAGAAAGACCGGGAGCAGCGCTACGACTCGGCGGCTCACTTATACGCCGATCTGAGGGAAGCGCGGCGAGCGCTTAACCTTTCGAGTATCACGAGCAAGCCGCTCGTTAGTCCACAGAAGCCTCGATCGAAGAAATGGTATTGGATTCCGGCTGCAGCGGGGCTGGTTTTGGCGCTGGCCGGGAGCTGGTGGTGGAATGTCTGGGGCAGAGAGCTGCTGGTAGGGCCGGAGCCGTTCGAGTATTCCGAGATGAAGAAAGTGACATATCACGGCAACGTGAAATACGCGTCGATTTCTCCCGATGGCCGTTATCTGGCGTTTGTGAGCGGTATTCCTCACCATGAGGAGCTTGATGTCAAACCGATGGATTCTACCTACGATTCGACGCTCGAGCCAGGTTCCGACACGGATTACGACGGCCTGACCTTCTCGAATGACAGCCGGTATATCTACTTCGTCACTCGGGCCGGCGCGCGGGGAACCCTTCGAAAGATCGCGATCACGGGCGGCGACTCGCAAGTGGTGGAAAGCCACGTAGACGGACCCGTTTCGTTAAACCCGAGCGGAGCGGAGCTGGCGTTCCGCCGAAACATAGGAGAGAAGCAATATGTCGTCGTGACCGGCGGCACATTCGGCGGGCGGGACGCTCTTAGTCTGGTCGAGTCGCCCCGCTTGGTCGATTACAAAGTAGCCTGGTCGCGCGCTCGAATCGCGCTTTTTCTCTACCCATCCTCGAACCACTCGCCGATCTCGCTTGCGTTGCTGAACCCAAGAACTCAGAAAATCGAAAGACAGATCGACATCCAAGGGTGGCGAGCGGTCTCTCAGCCCGCCTGGATGCCGAACGGAGACGACCTCGTTGTGTCGGTTCAGCGGCCAGGCGAAGCCCAGGACAACATGCAATTGCAGGAGGTTTCGGCCGTCACGGGCCGCACGCGAAGTATCACTGTGGGCTTGTACGGTTTCCGTGGCGCAAGCCTAACCAAGGATGGCAGTCAACTGGTGGCGGTTCGTTTCGACCGTCAGACCAGGTTCTGGCTCGCTGAGGGCTCGGATTTGCGCACCGGCCGGACCGGATCGGCGGATTCCGGACAATACGATTCGGTCTCATGGACAGACGACGGAAAGCTTATCGCGCAGGCGAACCGAGGAGACGGTACGAACGCCTGGCTGATCGACCCGACGGAAAAACGTTTCAGGGAGCTGACGCAGGGTCCTTACTTGAGTCGAGATCCGATCTGGATTCCACAACAACACGCGATCGCATTCGCCTCAGAGCGCGATAACATCCACGGAATCTGGCGGCTCGATGTGGATGACGGTAAATATTCGCGGCTCGCAACTGCCCCGCACTATGCGGAGTCTCCGGTGTGCACGCCGGATGGTAAGACCATCATCTTCACGGCGTGGGAGCTGGCCGGTCCCGCCATCCGATCCGTGCCAACGGAGCCCGGTGCCGCTGCGTCTACATTGCTGCTCAGGAACGCCCGCTATGCGGTACTTTCTCCCGACGCGCGTCACCTTGCCGTCGAGGAATTAGCCGATCAGCCGGCCGGTTGGCGAATGGTCGTCTACGAATACCCAGAGATGAAGCTTGTGAAGGCAATGTCTCAGATAGCGATCGGTTCCAAGTTCAAATGGTCGCCCGACGGCTCGGGTCTCGACTACGTGATTACGGATGATCAGGGGACCTCGAATATCTGGTATCAGCCCCTCATCGGAGGCCCTTCCCGCCGGATTACTTCGTTCGAAGAAGACCAGATCTTAGACTATTCCTGGTCTCAAGGCGGAGCACAGCTTGTTTGTCTCCGGGGTCGAACTCTCTCCGATGCCTTCGACCTGATTAGGAAGCGCTAGCGGATTGGCACAATTCGTGCTGCCTAAATGCCCATCAACCCCCCAAGTGGAAGCGACGAAAGGTAATAACATGGCGAATTCAGACAGTAAGAAGAAACCTACAAACGGCAAGATGAAGAACAACGATGTGGTTCAAAACCCAGTTGTGCCAAAGGTCGAGGCAGAAAAGAACAAACCGAAAAAAGCGTCTGGTGACTAACTCAAAGCCTCTTTAACATTGCTCGTCCGGCCAGAGGAGGCTGCACCCTATCCGCAGCCCTCTGGCGATAGCTCCTTCAAACAATCCTCTCCCCAATTCTGCATTTCTCCAGTACAATCTAAGCTAGAAATGTTTCAAGAACGGGACGGCGAAAAAGAAATTCTGCTGGGCAACAAGCAGTTGCTCGCTATCTTTTTCGTCCTCGCAATCCTATTTGGCGTGTTCTTCACCGCCGGTTATATGGTGGGGCGCACCACGGGCGACAAAAGGCCCACTGAAACGGCTGTCGAGGCGAGGTCCGCGCCAGCCGATAACGCCCAGGCAAGCGGCGGCGAAACCCACTCCGTTAGCCCTGAGCCGGGCTCGACCAGCCAGCCGGGGGCGGCCGCAGCAAAGCCCGCCGATCAGACCCGGATTGCCGAATCAAAACCAGCTATCAAACCGAAGCCTGAGTTAACGCGCGCAGAGGAAGAGCAAGAGCCCGCCCCGGACGGCGAAACTACCGCGCCTCCCGGCCACAGCACCTATCTCCAGGTGGCCGCTCTCCACCGCGCCGATGCCGAAACAGTGGCAAAGGTCCTCGCCAAGAAAGGATTCCGAGCGCACATCTCGCCCAAAGCCGGAACGCCCTATTACCGTGTGCTGGTCGGGCCGGTCCACGATGCGGGCGAGCTGAACTCCACTCGCGACGCCCTCAAGAGTAAAGGCTTCCGCGAAGTTTTTGTCCAGCACCTTTAACCAAAAGGTGAACCTCTTCCACTTGCACCGCTCTCTGCCAAGCGGCGATGATGATTGCTGTGCGTGCCGGGGGTGGTTCCGGCATCCAATCTGTCCCGAGAGGAATCAACCGGCACATGGCAACATCGCGTTACAAAGCGGTTTTCAGCGACGTAGGGGGAGTAATCGCTACCAACGGTTGGGATACGCCGCTTCGAGCAACCATGGTCGAGCACTTCCGCCTCGATCAAAAGGAAGTGGATAGCCGCCATCAATTAATGTTCGATTCGTTCGAGCGCGGCAACTTAACCTTCGATGAATACCTGAACTGGACGGTATTCTACGAACCACGTCCTTTCACGGTCGAAGAGGTGCGCCAGTGGGTCTTCGACCAGGCGCGAATGCTTCCCGGAACCTACGACCTTTACAAGAAGGTAAAGGCGAAAAACGGAATTAAGCTGGCGCTCATCAGCAACGAGGGCGGCGGTCTGACCGAGGACCGCGTCCGGCGATTCCGCCTGGGTGAACTGGCCGACTATATGCTCTTTTCAAACACGGTCGGCATGCGGAAGCCCGATCCTGGAATCTGGAAACTTGCTCTTGTACTCGCGCAAGTCAGCATGAACGAATCGATCTATATCGACGACCGCAAAATGTTCGTCGACTTCGCCGCTCATCTGGGCTTTACTGCTTATCAGCATGTGTCCGCCGCCGAAACCGAGAAGTATCTGACAAGCCTGGGACTTAGCACGCAATAAAAGGCCGGATAGAATATGGAGCTAACCGTTCATGCTGGCTTGGCTCCGCTCGCTGCCGCGCAACTATCTGTTTCTGGCGCCCATCTGCGCCATCGCCCTCGTTTATCAGGTTGCTTACACCGTCGCGGTTGTTGACGATCGCCTTCATGGCCTGCAAAGAACCGGGGAGCCGCTCTTAGCCAATGCCGAGGATGAAATCACTCTCAACTCCGATCAGGCCAGGAACGCTGGTTTGCAGAATGGAGAGCGCCTTCTCAGCATCGATGGCGTGCCCGTCAAGAATGCCATGAGCGAAGAAGAGATTCTTCGCGGCAAAAAACCCGGCGATCAGGTTCAAGTCGTCGTACAGGGGCTCAAGGACAAGGTCCCAACGCTGCATTCGTTCAAACTCGAACCGGCCGAAGGGAGGCGGCCCACCGTCGGCGAATGGACTCTCGATGGGCTTCTACTCCTCATATCGCTGCTTTCGGTTGGCATTGCCGCCTACGTTGTCCTACGTCTTCCGAAAGACCTCAGCGCCATGTTCTTGTTTGGAGTGCTGGTCGGCATGCTCCAGTTCATCCACATGGTCAATATCTGGCAGTTGCCGCGCTGGGCAAGCGTTGGCGCCGCTTGTTACTCGAGCGTCTTCCAAGGCGTCTGGCCTGTCTCGATGATGCTCTTCGGCATTTATTTCCCTGAACGGAGCCGCTGGGATGTCAAGCTGCCCTGGTTGAAATGGCTGCTGATTGTGCCTATTGCGGCTTTTTATCTCTGGAGCATTATCGCCATCATCGTGGCCCACTTCAGCTTTTCTGTTTCTATTGCGTTGCAGCGGCCGCTCGATTTGTTTACCCCGTCGCTGGTAGTGATCTCGCTTCTTGCGCCGTGCATCTTCTTTGCCGCCCTGGGCTTCAAGATTCCAGCAGCCTCGAACCCGGACTCGATGCGGCGTCTCCGCATTCTCTATGCAGGCTCAATTGTCTGCCTGACGCCTTTGTTTCTTCTTGTTCTTTTCGTGCTTTTCGTCCGGCACCGAGATTTCTCGGGCATCCCGGAATGGCTCGATGCCACAACCGCCGTATTCCTTTGCGGCTTTCCGGTAACCCTCGCCTATGTCGTCCTTACCCAGCGCGCCGCCGATTTGCGCGTCGTCATCCGGCAAGGTATCCGCTATATCTTCGCGAAAGCAGGGCTGCGAATTCTGATAGCGATAGCCGTCGGCGCGGTTATTTGGGGACTGAGCGAAGCCGTGTTTTCCACGCGGGCTTCGCTGTTGGTTCAAATCACGATCTTGAATATCTGTGCGGTTGTGGCTGTGCTTCTCGCGCGGCGTTTCCGAATGAAGACCTTCGCCTGGGTCGACAGGAAATTCTTTCGCGAGGCTTACAACGCCGAGCTGATCCTTAACGAGCTGAATGAAAATATCCGGACCATTATCGACGAACCGAAGCTCCTCGAAACCGTCGCCAACGCTCTTTCAACCTCGCTCCATGTGCCGTGCGTCGCCATCCTTCTTAATACTGAAGGAACGCTATCGCCCGCGTATGCCATCGGGTGCGAAGCCTACGGACGAGTTCATCTGGCTGAGTCGGGCTTCGTTGTGCAACAAATCAGAAATGCAAAAGACCCGCAGCAGATCTTTCTCGACGCGCCGGCCAACTGGATTTTTCAAGCGCCGGCCGAAGAGCGAGAGGCACTCGAGCTACTGAATTCCCAGCTTCTGCTTCCTATTTCCGTGCGCGACCGGCTGCTGGGACTCCTCAGCCTGGGCGCGAAACGCTCCGAAGAACCATACTCGAAAAGCGACATTCAGTTGCTGCGATCGCTCGTTTTCCAAACTGGTCTGGCGCTCGAAAACAGCCGGCTCGCCTCCACTGTCGCTCTCGAGGTTGCCCAGCGCGAGAAGCTGAATCGTGAAATCGAAATTGCCCGCGAAGTACAGGAACGCCTCTTCCCGCACGATCTACCGAAGCTTCCCGGACTCGATTACTTTGGAAGCTGCCGGCCGGCACAGGGCGTGGGCGGCGACTATTACGATTTCATTCAACTCGCGGATGGCGATATCGGAATCGCCGTAGGCGATGTCTCGGGCAAAGGAATTGCCGCCGCGCTCCTGATGGCCAGCCTGCAGGCATCGCTGCGCGGCCAGGCCTTGCAGGGCAGCAAAGATCTCGCCAAAGTAATGAGCAATGTCAACCGCCTGGTGTTCGAGGCCAGTCCGGAAAACCGCTACGCCACATTTTTCTATGCGCAGTTCGAGCGCGCTACCCGCCGCCTCACTTACGTCAATGCCGGCCACAATCCGCCCGTCGTTCTGCGCCGGATTGAAGGGCTGACTCACGTGATCCGGCTCGACGCCGGCGGCCCGGTGGTCGGAATGTTCCGCGAATCGCCGTATCAGCAAGCCTCTCTGACGCTCGATCCCGGCGACATCCTCGTCGGCTTCACCGACGGTGTCAGCGAAGCGATGAACATTCAAGACGAGGAATGGGGCGAGGAACGTCTCCTTCCAGCTCTCGAAGCCTGCGCCAACCAGAAGGCAGCCGAGATGATTCCGAGCGTCATGAGCGCTGCCGACCGCTTCGTCAATGGAGCTCCGCAACACGACGACATGACGCTGGTGGTAATGAAGCTAGAAGCCGCCGCTTGACGTTTCGGATCTCGCAAACCGCCGGAAAAAGCTGTCCTGTTTCCACGAGGGAGCTTGCGCCGCATTGGCAACACGTTCGCCCAGCATCGCCAGAATGTCGTCGAACTGCGCCGCGGCCGCCGCATCCACCGGTTGGCTCAAATCGTCCTTCACGCTGTGATACCGCTCCTTGTACCAACCCTGAAACGTTTTCTCCTCGGGCGTGCCGGGAAGGTAACCGAACTTAAAGGCTAGGGCGGGCACGCCTTTCTTAATGAAGCTGTATTGATCGCTCCGTATGAACCGGTTCTTATCCGGCTCCTTGTCGGCTTGCACTTCGACACCCGCTTGTTCGCACACTGCGCGTATGTCATCGCCAAGCGTCGACTCGCCCAGCCCTTGCACCTCCAGATATTTCAAAGGAAATAGCGGCAGGAACATGTCCATGTTGATATCCGCAACATACGTTCCTTCAACCGAAGGAGTACTCGCGTAATATCGAGAACCCAGCTCGCCCTTCTCTTCGGCCGTAACGGCCAGAAAGATCACCGAGCGCTTCATCCGTAGTTTTTTCCGATCGAGTTCGCTCGCAATCTCGATCAACGAAGCGATGCCGGACGCGTCGTCCATCGCGCCATTGTAAATGCGATCTTCTTGGCCGATAGGTCCCACTCCAAGATGATCCAGGTGCGCCGAAAATACAACAAACTGATGCGAAAGTTGGGGATCAGAGCCCCAACGAATGCCCACAACGTTCTTCGAAGTAACCGCCTCTTTCTTGAAAATCGTGCTCGCTTTCACTTTCCACTTAAGCGGGAAATGCGGCAGAGCCTGGTTCTGATCGGCTGCCGCGAATATTTCGGCAACGCTTTTCCCCGTTCCCGCGAAAAGCGTCTCCGCCCGATCCGAGTTCCATGTTGCGCTGAACTCCAAGCCCGGCGTCTCCTCCATCGCGGCATCGGCAAGCACCATCCTCGGCAACCGCCCATTCGCCGCGACGCGCGCCCACGGCACTTCCATGTTCTTCGGACTCGTGATCGAAATTGTGCCGATCACACCCGCCGCCTTCATTGCCTTCCAGCGTTCTTCGGTGGACGCGTAGTGGGAACGAAGGTTGCCCGATATACTCGAGGGACCCCCGCGCAGATAGACCGCGATAGCCCCTTTGAGCGGCTGGCCCGCGAGATCATCCCAATTCGCTTCTGGAATCTTCAACCCATAGCCGACGAAGACAAGCGGAGCTTCGACGCTCGCCGACGCATCCGGCGACACCCCCAGGATCGCCTCATCGCCGAGCTTTACGTCAACCGTCTTTGCGCCTTCCACAAGCCGCAGCGACGAATCCGATTCGTCAAGCGTCAATTGAATGAGGTTAACGGGCTGAAAATAATTATCTATGCCGCCCGGCCGTAAACCAGCCCTCTGAAACTGCGCCGCCACATAATCCGCCGCAAGATCGAAGCCGCTGCTTCCGACTCCACGCCCCTGCATCCCATCGCTCGCCAGGTATTGAACATGCGCCCACCACCGCCGGCCCGCCGCCTCGAAATTTTTGTCTGCCAACGAACCCAGCGGTATCGCGAGCAGCAGAAACAGTGATTTTCCGACAGCGGGTTGCATGGGAACTTACGCTCCATTATCCCTTGGCACCTCTCGCTAAGATGAAGGAAACTGTTCCTATGGCCACAGCTGCCGACCGCCTATCCCTTGCCGAGTTCCAGGTGAAATATGGCCATTCCGATCGCGCTTATGAATACTGGCACGGAGAAGCCATACCGAAGGGCATGCCAACGTGGATTCACGGTTTTCTGCAAGGTCTTTTATTGGCGCTCCTGAGGGCAGCCGGATACAAAACCGGTGGCGATGTAGAGCTTCGCATTGCCCCGGATGCCCATCCCCGCCCCGACGTGATTGCCACAAAGGGCAAGATGGAAATCCCGTACCCGACCAAAGCGGTTGAAGTCGTGATCGAAGTTTTGTCCCCGGACGATACGATGCCTCATATTCTGCGAAAATGCAGCGCCTATCACGAGTGGGGCTTCGAATTCATTGGTGTAGTCGATCCTGAAAGCCGCAAGGTCTACCAGTGGACAGGCCGAGCCTTGGAAACGACCACCAATTTGGCTTCAATCTCGGTTGACGAAATTTGGAGTGCCTTAAATAAGGCCCTGGAATAGTTTCAATTCCGAATGGCCGAAATCACGCGCGGCAAACCTGCCAGGTCGTGAATCGTTCTCAATTCTCTCCAGTGCACCTTAATCATGTCCCTGACCGGAGCGAGCGCCTGGTAGCCAAGCTCCATCATGATCTCGCCGCCCGGCCTCACCACAAGCTCCGCCTGCCTGATTAGCCGTTCATAGATTTCGAGGCCCGTGGCGCCGGCAAACAGCGCCAGGTGCGGCTCCCAATCCCTCACTTCGCGCTGCATGTTCGAGACATCGGCTCCAGGCACATACGGCGGGTTCGAAATCAACAGGTCTAAACTTCGAGTATCGATAGCGGACGCCAGATCCGCCAGAACGAAACCCACCGGTGCCCTGTACTTCGCGCGGTTTCGCTCGGCCACTTGAAGCGCCGGCGCGGAGATATCGGAAGCAAACACAAGCTTGGCGGTTTCGAGCGCGACTGAAATAGCAATGGCGCCCGAACCCGTCCCTACGTCAAGAATGCGCACATGGTCGCGAGCCTTGATCGCCGCAACCGCAGCCTCCACCAGGTGCTCTGTTTCAGGCCGCGGAATCAGGACGTCGGGCGTAACCAGGAAATCGCGTCCATAAAACTCTTGCCTCTTCGTAACGTACTGCGTGGGTTTCCCTTTCAGACGCTCGTTGAGATAACGCCCGTAGTGGATCCAGGCAATGGTACTCAGTTCCTCCGGCGCGTGTGCGTAAAGGTACGCACGTTCACAACCCATCGCGTGACAGAGCAATACCTCGGCCGTGAGTCTGGGCGCAGAGATGCCTTCTTTTTCGAGGATTTCCGTGCCCTGCTTAAGAGCCGCTTGAACGGTCAATCCCGATACCCGGTAGCCGCTGCGTGTTCAGATGCCGCCCTCGCGCACTCCTTGCATTGCAGCTTGCGACCCAAGAAACCTGTGCGGCCCTCTTCCGTCAACACCCACGGCCGTTCCTGCCAGGGCGGGTCGTGCCGCACATGCTGCGTATGCCCGCACTCTAGATCGGCAATCCAGTGGCCGGTCTCGTCCTGATGGAACCCAACGATTTTCCGTTCCAAATGATCCTTTTCAGATATCCAAGCGGTTGAGAACGGTATTGTAGACTGTCCCGGCACTCGTCCAGCTTCCGCGCGGCACTTTCAGGGTCTGCCGGCTACCCCCCAGCTCGAAGGTAATCGCCAGCTCGTCGCCCTGCTCGGGCATTTCTTCAAAGTGAACGTTGTAGCCGTTTTTCTTCAGTTCCGCGAGAGCCTTTTCGATATCGGAGGCGACCTGCTGGTTGATAGCCTGGTCCCGGACATGGCCCGCGATCACGTTAGTCTTCATATCGCACCCTCTTCATTTGGATGTTACACAAGTAAACAGCCGCGCGCGAGAAGTACAAACGCGTGGCATTACGGAATACGATAAAACGGATCGGGCAACAAGAATTTCTTTTCCGCATGGCCGCCCTCGAGGTCTGAAGGCTGGTCGCCCATGTTTGCCACGATCGTGTAGCCGTTTTTCTCAATTTCCGCCCGGACCGGCGCTTTAAAATCCGCAGCCGAAGCGAAATGTGAGCCATTCGGCGTCATATAGAGCTTCGCATAACCGCGATAACCGGCTGAGGAAAGATTACGTTCGGTTGCGGCGCGCTGCGATTCGGGCCGGCCGGTGATGAAAAATACGGCAGCCCCCAAAGCACGCGCCCGCCGGAACACGTGAAGGGTCGGCTCGATTGGGGGATCGCGCCCAAGTTGATCCCAGGCCGCCCAGCCGCACGGAGCATCGAGCGCCGGCGCGCACGGCCCGTTTACGGGTCGGCCAAAATCGTCTAGCTTGATAATCTCCCAGTTCGAAAGCGACGTCTCGTCTATATCAAGCACCAGCGCCGGCCGCGCGGCACTCTTCGCCCGGCTCGCGAGCCAACGCTCCGCTTGGTCCGCCACGAAACTTAAATCGCGATTGTAAGCGCCGGAGTCGTGATAAGCGAGCGCGGCGATCTTAACGTCACCTACATTGGCTGGCTGATGCGGAGCCTCGGCGATATCCGCTCGAGCTGCTGGATTCGCGAAAGAAGTTGCGCCGCTGACCAAGGCTGCAGCAATTGCAACCCTGGTCAATAACATCAAAGAAAATCTGTGAAGCGGAAACTGTAGTGTCACGAAATGTTCATTTTAGTGCCAGCGGTTCCACTTCGCCCTCCGGAAAGCCGGTCGTCTTGCCCTTCCGGAATCTTAGGCGTCCGCTTACTTATCTCGGAGTGAAAGACGGAATCCCCGCCCCACTGGTGGAAAACACTTGCCGGTCTCTTGTTTGATCGTGGCGCGAGCCATGGCTGGATCGCTTTACAGAGTGACGCCTTGGAGCGGTGAAGTGTTTGTCGCTTCATCACTCGCACTGATTGCATCGGCACTTCTGGCCGCGTGGCTGCCCGCCCGCCGAGCAGCCCGCATCGACCCCGCAGCCGCGTTACGGATTGAATGAATGCGGGCCGTCTCTGCTGCGCGGTTTGCCCGCTCTTGGCCTAGCCCCCGATAGCACAGTTGGCTGCCCAGAAATATCAGCACAATCAGCAAACCAATTCGCAATGGCCGCTGCGCAATTCTGCCCGTCAACAGCGAGCCCGAAACCGCGCCGGCAATTCCGCCGGTCGCAAGCAGCAGAAGAATGTGGAGGTCGTAATTGCCCATGGTGAGCTGAAATCCACTGCCGATCAATGCCACCGCAAGCCCGAAGCAAAGGTCGGTCCCTATCACCTCAGAGGCGCTTAACGTCGTCATTCCGAGTAGCAAGAGCGAACCCAGCGCCCCGGCCCCAGCCGACGAGAAACCCACCTCCAGCCCGATCAGGAACGCGAAGTAGGGCAGATAGTGCGCACGATCGCGGCCGCTCGAACTGCCGCGCGCCCGGAACATACGCCAAAGATGAAAAATGGCCGTAGCTGCAATGATGAGGCCGAGCGAAATGTTGATGACATCCTCTCGCGCTTCATGTTGAAGCCGGTTCAAAAGTAGTGATCCGATTGCAACGCCCGGCACGCCGCCGTAGAGAAGGTATCGAAAAATGCGAAAATTCACCTGCCCGCGAAATAGATAAACCGGCGTGCAGATACACTTCACCAAGAAGCCGAACGCGAGCGCCGTGCCGACTCCTTTGGCCGGCGATATGCCTGTCAGAATCACGAGCAGCGGCGTGGTTAGGCTGCCCGCCCCGACGCCCGTGAGCGCGATCGCGAAAGCGATGAGGAATCCAAGGACGATTTCCACTTCGGGTCAACCCTCCGCGATATGGATTCCGCACTCGAGCTTGCGGCCCGCCCAGCGGCCCGAGCGCAGATTCTCGGGGTCAATCGGCAACAACGTACACGGTTCGCACCCGATACTCGTGTAACCCTTCTGGTACAGCGGCAGCAGCGGAACTTCGTTTTGCCGAGCGAAAGTCCAGACATCGCGGTCGGTCCAGGAAGCCAGTGGGCTCACTTTGGCAATCTTCCTCCCACTCGGCAGCGGAAACGAATCGTGTATCGCCAGGTTTGCCCGCGTCGGCGATTGCGCCCTGCGAAGCCCGGTAAACCACGCATCATAGCCTTCGAGGGCATCGAACAACGGCCCGACTTTGCGTAGTTTGCAGCACTGGTCGGGCGCGCTCCGGTACAACACGCCGAACTGCCGCTCCTGCTCGGCGACGCTTTGCTTGGGTATGAGGTTGATCAGGTTCAAGCCATATTTAGCCGTCATCTCGTCGCGATACTCGTACACCTCGCGAAAGTGATAGCCGGTTTCGAGAAACAGAACAGGGATATCGGCCACACTCTCGCGCAAAAGCATCAGCACCGCCATATCTTCCGCCTGAAAGCTGCACGTGAAGCAGGGCCGCTGAGCCGCTGCAAGCGTTTGAAGAATGGCCTCGCGCGCCTGGCTCAATTTATCCGTCTCAACATTTAACTCGGTTGCCTCAAATGCCATCGCTCTCCGTCCAAACCTCCGCCGGAAGAAGTATCTGCGTTCGTTCGAGCAGGCGGAAAATCGCTCGGGCGGAATCCTCGTCGCTCGCGGGAAGCAGCCCGGGCTCGATTTCGAAGTCGCCATCCGACGTCACAATGCGGAAATCGGAACCACCGGCATTAGCGACAATTGCAATAAGTCCGGTCCCGCGCAGTGGAACGGCCCAACCCTCGTCCCATTCGTTGAAAATGGTCACATTCGAGCCGCGGTCGAACAGCCGTCTCTCGAGAACTTGTGCCAACGCCTGGCGCGCCCCTAAATGGATAATGGCGCCGCGATGCTTCCACCTCGCCACGCGCTCTCCCGCAGTTACGACACCAGTTTGGCGGCCGTCAGCAGGCGCGAGAGGTGTCCGCGTATCGCGCGCCGCGCCTACAATCATTCCCGCGGCAACGGTTGCATTCGTCACCGGATCGATCAGGATAAAACTTCCCGTACCCCGATGATCTTTGTAGCCATCGAAGTACAGCGGCCGCGCCGTTTCTATCCGCGCTAGCCCGATCTGGTTCATTTCGAGCGTCGCAGCCGGCTCATGGGCGAGCGTGTTGATATTGACCGCGTAGTGGATGGTCTTGATCTCTGCCCATTCCTGATGACTTGTATGTTTCAGCCTGTATCGCGTCTGCGTATCCAGAGCGTGATCGTTCAACCACACGATCGTTGCATCAAACAACCGCGCTACCGTGGGGGTCGAGCGCGATGCCGCGAGCATGTCGCCGCGGACCAAGTCCACTTCATCTTCGAGCGTTAAGGTGACCGACTGCGGCGCCTCGGCTTCGTTCAGGTCCCCATCAAACGTGACGATACGCTTGACGCGGGCGCTCCGCCCGGAGGGCAGCACAGTGACCGCGTCTCCTACTTGCACGCTTCCCGATGCGATCTGTCCCGCGTAGCCTCGGAAATCCAGGTTCGGACGGACAATGCGTTGAACCGGAAACCGGAACGCGGCGTTCTCCGCGCGCATGCCCACCGGCACCGTCTCGAGGCATTCAATCAAGCTCGGGCCGCTGTACCACGGCATCCGTGAGCTGCGCGCGACCACGTTGTCGCCCTCGAGCGCGCTGATCGGGATGAAGATTGGCTCAATGCTTTGGAACTGCGAGAGAAACCGCCTGAAATCCACTTCAATGGCCCTGTACACGGCCTCGCTGTACTCGACAAGATCCATCTTGTTCACCGCGATCATCAGCCGCGGCAATCCAAGAAGCGAGGCAATATACGAATGCCGTTTCGATTGCGGCAATAAACCCTTTCGCGCGTCAACTAAAATCACCGCAAGTTCCGCCGTGGACGCGCCCGTCACCATGTTGCGCGTATACTGCTCGTGCCCCGGTGTGTCCGCAATGATAAATTTGCGATTCGGAGTCGAGAAATACCGGTAGGCGACATCGATTGTGATCCCCTGCTCCCGTTCCGCGCGAAGCCCGTCCGTGAGCAGCGAGAAGTCGATTGGTCCGGCGTTCCGTCCCGCCGAGGCCTTCGTCACCGACTCGAGCTGATCTTCATACACGCTGCGCGAATCGTACAGCAGCCTGCCAATCAGTGTCGATTTCCCATCGTCCACGCTGCCTGCCGTGGTAAACCGCAATAAATCCTTAGCTTCATCAGCCGCCAGAAACGATTCAAAGGAGGGCTCAGCGGCCGCTACTGTCACGGTTGCCACTAAAAATAGCCCTCTTGTTTCTTCAGCTCCATCGACCCGTCCGTGTCGTGATCGATAACCCGGTTCTGCCGTTCCGACAATCGCATGCTGAACAGTTCTTCGATGATCTTCGGTACCGTGTCCGCTTCCGAATAAATTGCCCCTGTGCACGGGCTGCAGCCCAGCGATCGCATGCGGCATCGCACCATCTTCGGCTCCTCGCCAGGTAGGCGCGGTATAAATGGCTGCTCGACTGAAATCAAAGAATCGCCCCGCACCAGCATCGGGCGCAGCTTCGCGAAATACATGGGAACAATGGGTATGTTTTCGACGTGTATGTACTGCCACACGTCCAGCTCCGTCCAGTTCGACAGCGGAAACACTCTCAAACTCTCGCCAGGATCGATCCGCGCGTTATACAGATTCCATAGTTCGGGCCGCTGATTACGCGGGTTCCATTGACCCCGTACGTCGCGGAACGAAAAGATGCGTTCTTTGGCTCGCGACCGCTCTTCATCCCGCCTCGCGCCGCCGATGGCCGCATCAAACCCGCCGTTTCGCAAGCCATCGAGCAGCGATTGCGTCTTTAGCGCTCCGCAGCAGCGTTGCGTTCCCCACGCGTATGGGTTCGCACCCTCATCCAAAGCCGCTTGATTTTTCTGAACGATCAGTTTTAAACCGAGTTCCGCCGTATATCGATCGCGAAACTCAATCATTTCCTTGAATTTGTATCCCGTGTCCACATGCAGCAAAGGAAAGGGAACCGGGCCCGGATAGAATGCCTTCTGTGCCAGCCGCAACAAAACTGAGGAATCTTTGCCGATTGAGTACAGCAAAACCGGCCGCTGGCACTCGGAAACAACCTCGCGCAGAATGTGGATGCTCTCGGCCTCCAATAGCTTGAGGTGGTTGAGGCGGGACATCGGCAATGTGCTTATCGTAGCACGAAAAGGCGTATCGCCTATGGACAAAGAGGGATTTGCGGAATCCCGCCTGTTAACCCAATGTTTGCAAGGGTTTGGCAGGCCCTCTAGAACTCGACACGGTCTTTGATCCCGTCAATCGTAGCCGCGTCCAAACTCGAAACTTTCTTCAGATCTGCAATCGATTTGAACTCCCCGTTCCGTTGCCTGTAATCCACGATTGCCTTCGCCTGTTCCTCCGCCAATCCCAAGCCCGTCTTCAATTCATCGACCGCCGCCTTGTTCACATTCACCTTCGCCGCAGTCCCGGACGAGGGAGAGAAATGCGCGCTGAGGTAATCGACGATTTGCGCAAAATCGTCGTCCGATCCTTGAGCGCCGCGCTGAATCATGTCTTCGACAACCTGGGTCCAGCCGTCCTTCGTCAAGCGTTTCCCCATCACGATCTCGGGTCCGTGACAGGCACTGCACACTCTTTCAACCACGTCTTTTCCCGGGCCGTCGGGCAACTGCTTTTGTGGAGGGGGAGCACCCATCGCGGCACACATGGCAACGGAAGTGGCCAGGATTACGATGTTGGAGATTTTCGAATGCACGCTGTATTCTCGTTTCTACTCTTGATTATCGCGACTTGTGGACCGAGCCGCGACCGCGAGGAAGCGGTCTTGCGATTTCTTCGCACCTCTTTGCTACTGTGATATAACCTCCTAGGACTTGAAACGTTACAATCGACGAGATTGAATGCAAAAACTCAGCTTCTTCCTCGCACTCTTGATGGCGGCCGCGCTCGTACTGGCCGCCGACTGGCCAACTGACAGCGGCGATTCCAAACGCGATGCCTGGCAAAAACACGAGAGTATCCTAGACAAACAAAATGTCGGCGGCCTGAGACTCTTATGGAAGTTGAAGCTCGATAACGAACCGCGTGAGATGCATTCCTTGTTTCCTCCGCTGATTGCCGGTCAGGTAAAGACGGCGAGCGGAACGAAACAAATCGCCATAGAAGCCGGCTCCTCCGATAACCTGTACGCAATCGACGTGGACGCGGGTACCGTCCTCTGGAAGAAGCATTTCCCTTACAAATCCGAACGGCCACAACTGCCAGGCCGCGGCCCCCTCTGTCCCGGCGGACTCGTGGCTACTCCCGTGATCGGGCCCGCAACTGACTCAGGCGAACGAACGGTTTACGCCGCATCGAGCGACGGCATGCTTCATTCTCTGAATGTGGCCGACGGAGAGGACGTCGCCCCTCCCGTCAACTACCTTCCGCCCAACGCGAAAGCCTACGCTCTAAACCTGCATGACAACGTCATTTACAGCACTACGGCGCAGGGCTGCGGCGGTAACCAAAACGGCATCTATGCAATTGATTTAAGCAGCGCCGACAAAAAAGTGACTACGTTTTTCCCTGGTGGAGGCGGAGGCTTATGGGGACGCACTGGAGCCGCCATTGGCTCCGACGGAACCGTGTACGCGCCGACCGGCGACGGACCTTTCGATCCAGCTCGGCACGAATACAGCGAATCGCTCATCGCCGTTACACCCAAGGATCTGATGCTCAAAGACTACTATTCGCCGACTAACGCCGCGTTCATGTGGAAGCGCGATTTGGATATGAACGTAACCCCGGCGATTTTCAGCTACGAGGGCCGCGACCTGGTTGTAACTTCGAGCAAGGAATGCCGCGTGTTCCTGCTCGATTCAAAATCGCTCGGCGGAACCGATCATCGCACGCCTTTGTTCCGCTCGCCTCTGATGTGCAACGAGGAAGTAAATTTCGCGGGCGCCGGAGTGTGGGGCAGCATGGCCACGTGGCAGGATCGTAACGGCGTGCGCTGGGTGTTGAGTCCTTTCTGGGGACCGGTCCATCCCGACTTTAAAGTGCCCGTCTCTTATGGCCCGATATCAAACGGAGCCATTGTGGCGTTCAAGCTGGAAGATAAAAACGGTAGAACGGTGTTGACGCCGGCGTGGATGTCGCGGGACATGAATTACGCCGAGCCGCCCGTGATCGCGAATGGAATCGTCTTCGCCTACGGTAATGGCGAGAACCTGGACCAGGCGACGCCCGAGGAGGGGCTGCTGGCTAATACGTCTGAGAATCGCATCCGCAAATCTACTCATGCTGTCATCTATGCTCTGGATGCCGAAACGGGAAGGGAGTTGTGGTCGAGTGGCAACATCATCACGTCGTTTGCGCACTTCTCTGGCTTATCCATTGCTAACGGGCGAGTTTATCTCGGCACATTCGACAGCAATCTCTATTCATTCGGTTTGCCGGGGAAGTAGCATGAGACGAATTTTTCAACTGGCCGCGATTGTTCTCGGGTGCGCCTGCGCCGCAAGCGCGCAGTTGGGCCGCACGACCGACTGGTGGACTTACGCGGGAGACGCCCAACGAACAGGCTGGGGGAAGAACGAGCAGCGCTTTACAAAAGAAGAAGTCAAAAACTTCCAATTTTTGTGGAAGCGCAAGCTCGACAACGGCGCGGCCGGGCCGAATAAGCTTCTCGCGCCCGTGATCCTCGGCAATCTGATTGGCTATAAAGGCTTCAAAGAGCTGGCCTTCGTCGCCGGAAGTTCCGATAACTTATGGTCGATTGATTCCGATCTCGACCGAATGTACTGGCAGAAACACTTCGAAACATCGTTCCGCGTAAAGCTTGCCGACGGCGAGTCGTCTTGCCCGGCCGAACTTACCGCCATGCCTGCCCTGCCGCCGCCTGTGGTCTTTCGCCGGTCGAGCACACCGCGCAGGGGCGCTAACACGGGAGCTAACAGGATGCGCGATCTCTTCGCGCCCAAGCCCGTCTATGTTCTTTCGAGCGATGGAACGCTCCACCGCCTGAACCAGCAGGATGGCGCCGAAACCGGCACACCCATCGACTTTGTGCCGCCTGGCTCCAATGCGCACAGCTTGAACATTGCCGAAAGCATCGTTTACACCGCCACCGGGCGAGGCTGCCGCAACGCCCCAAGCGCCGTATGGGCGATCGACCTTGACGACTCACCGCCAAAGGCGCATTCTTTTGTTTTGAAAGGAACGGAAATCAAGGGACTGGGTGGCGTAGCACTCGGTCACGATGGCATTGTCTACATTCAAACCGGAGACGGCATGTTCGATCCGGCATCAAATGAATACGCCAATTCTCTTCTAGCGCTTACGCCCAAGGATTTGAAGCTCAAATACTACTTCAGCCTTCCTAATGCCGGCGCCGCCAAGAAAGACGTCGATATGAACGTCTCGACGCCCGTGATCTTTTCCTACAAAGATCGCGATCTGATTGTTACGGCCGGAAAAGACGGCCGCCTCTATCTTCTCGATTCGAAGCCCCCCGCAAGTGGCGATCGTATGACCGTCCTATATCAAACACCACCGATATCATCGGGCGATGAGAACTCCGCACGCCACGGCATTTGGGGCAGCCTTTCAAGCTGGGAAGACGCGGATGGAACTCGCTACGTCTTCGCGCCGGTATGGGGACCTCCTCCATCCGGCCTTACCGTTCCTGTGAATCATGGGGAAACGCCGAGCGGCTTCATTATTGCGTTCAAGCTGCAAGAACGAGATGGCAAACCGATGCTCGCGCCGGCATGGATCTCCCGCGACATGAGCTACCCGGTTCCACCTGTCATCGCACAAGGCGTGGTCTTCGCGCTCTCGAACGGAGACGTCTCCCGGAAAGCCGCTCACGCAACGCTATATGGACTCGACGCAGTTACCGGTGAAGAAATCTATTCCACCGGAAACCAGGTAACTGTCCCAGGAAGTCTGACGGGCCTGTCGATCGCAAACGGACGCCTCTATTTCACGACCATCGATAACACAATCAACGTGTTCGGCAAGTACCTCGAGACGGAACCCGAGCGCACGTCCCGAAACCGTTGAACCCAAAGTTTTATAACCCGACGCAAAAAGACCCAAGCAGATAGTATCTTTGGGGCACGCGTACTCCCAAAAACACTTCAAGCTGAAATGTTTTAGACAAGGCGTTGCCAAACACATCCGCAAATACTTATAGTTTGGATATAGCTGGTGCGTTGTACTAGCCCTAGGCCATGGTGCTTACCAAAAACAGCCGTTCGAAAGTAAATCATTAGACGGGAGTCATGTTCGGAAACGCAGCTCATTCCGAGGTACTTGAACAGCCGCAGTTTGTTTCACTAAAAATTGTCCTTTCGGCCCAAGCCATTGGCGAATTGACTGCTCTCTCCTATCCCGCTCACCCGCTTGAATTTGGAAAACGCGAGCTGGCCGGTTTTTTATTTGGCAAGGTCTCGCAGCGCTGCGTGCAGGTCGAAACCGTCCGGCAGCTTCCATCCGAAACTGGCAGCCTGATTTTCGAGCGGTTCACAAATAAAGAATTCGGCGAAATATTGCGAGCAAGTCAGGCGGACGAGTCACTGGCCGGCTTGGCCATCGTGGGATGGTATCGGTTCCATCCGGCGCGGGATTTGCGGCTCGAGCCCGCGGAAATCGACTTTCACGAAAAATTCTTCCCCAACCATGAACATGTTGGCTTAATTCTGCGGCCCGACGAACCTTCCGGATTAACGGCGCTGATCTGCGCCCGGAGCCAGGACGGGGCATTCTCGCGGACCCAGCATGCGAGTGCGGCGTTGTCGGTGAACAGCCGGCGTATCGCGCGGGCTGCGGTCGAGCTTCAGTCTGGGCCTAAGTTCGGCGAAGAGGCATATATCCAGGCGTACCGAATTCTCGAAAGCGGCGACGAGCGCACTAGCCAGCGAAAGTGGATAGTGGCGGCAGCGCTGGTTGGAACTCTGGTGATTGCAGTCGCCTGCTGGTTTAAGTTTTCCGAATCCGCGTCGGCTCCCGTTGCCGATGCAAAACCGCCCACCCTCTCACTGACTCTTTCGGCTGATGGACCTAATCTGCTGGTGAGCTGGATCGGGGGTATTGCATCGCCCAAGCAGGCCCATTTGAAAATCTTTGACGGCGACACGGTCAGCCAGATTGACTTGATGAAGACGTACAACCCTACGGGGTCTCTCACGGTCCCACGGCATAGCGGCAACGTACAAGCCGTGATCGAGGTGAACGACGGGTTTCGGAACTTGCAGAGCCAGTCGAGTTTGATCGACGACGGCTTTGCTGCGACGAAGAACGCCAATGCCGCTCTTGCCGCTGCGGCAAAAACTCCCCAGGCAGACCAGCCTGAATTAGCGAAGCTGGTAGAAAAAAATCGCCGCCTTCAGGCGACAGTCGATTCGCTGCGCCGTCAACTTGAGGAAGCGCCGTACCGGACTTCAAAACAGAACCGCGCGCGCTAGCCACATCCGCTCCCTCGTGGTCGCGGCTCGGAAAGACGCCGTGCCGATTCAGACATTTAACCGAGCCGCGCGCGCAAGCAAGCGGACAATATCAGAAATAAAAGCGCAGCGAAAGCTGGAGATTGCGGGCCAGTGTGCTCTTCTGGGTCACTTCGCCGAACGTTGAATCTGTCGGATTCACGTCGAGGCCGCCGGTTTGGGTAATGTTAGCCCAATTCGGGTGGTTGATAAAGTCGTAGGCTTCTGCCCGGAACTCGAACCCGGTGCTTTCGTTAATGGCAAACTTCTTGAAGAGCATCAGATTCCAAGCCTGTAGACCCGGCCCGTAAATGGAATCGCGAACACCGTCCTGCAGGTTGAATGTGCCGGCCGCGGGTTGCGTAAAGATAGGCGCGCCGCTCGCGTTTGTGGTAGCGAAATATTTCGCCGACCCGCTCCCTCCCGCGAATCCACCAAGAATAGTCGGCGTTCCGTTCATGACCCAAAACTGGCCCTGCGACCCGCAGCCGAAGCTGCCCAGATCGTTTGAGCTGACACCCGCGTAATCGACGTTGGCTCCAACGCCGCACGGCTGACCGGTCTGGAACTGAACTGTCCCGCTGATCTGCCATCCACCCAGCAGTTTGCCGGTGAGCCTGCTTTGATCTTTAAAGAACGGGAGTTCATACAGATAATTGATGACCGCCACGTGACGAGCGTCGTACTCCGAGGGGCCCCAAAGATTGCTGGTGTTGTAGGTGTCGGGGACGATGTCGCGATAATTCGAGCTGTTGTCCATGCTCTTCGAGAATGTATACGAGACGCCAAACAGGGACCCTTTCGTGAGACGGCGATTCCAGGTAATCTGCAGCCCGTTGTACGTGGAGTTCACAACAGGCTCCTCTTCCTGAATCACCGCGAAGCCCTTGTAGGGACGCAGCGCATTGATATTCACTCCGGGGTTCGCCTGCAGGGTTCCCGCTGGGACTTGATTGATGTCGTACACATCCCAGCCATGATAGGCGCGATGCCCGACATAGGCGACGGACAGCACGGAATTCCAGAATAATTCGCGCTGAAACGTGAAGTTCCAGTTCCATGCAATCGGCGCCTTCAGATGCGGGTTCAGCGAGGTCATGGTCAGGGGGGCCTCCACACCGGTGGTCAAAGCCGCGGCCGGATTGTCCACGCGTACGTTGTTTACGGTCACGAAGGGTTGGAACGGGGAATTGCCGCCGGGGAAAATATTGTCGAGCAGAGGCATGCGGGTTGCGAATTCGCCCGCCCCCGCGCGAACTACGGTCTTCTCATTGAGCTGATAGGCGATGCCAAGGCGCGGCTGAACCGGAGTGACGTTGGGCGCGTACGATTTCCCCAAGCTCGGGTCAAAGAGGCTGTTGCACGATTGACCGCCGCAGATGGGCTCGGTTGCGGCCAGAACACGTCCGACAGCGGAACTCGGGAAGCTGCTGAAACCGGGAATGACCACGCCATTATATGCATTGCCAGTTCCCAGTACGACGTTTCCGGCGGAATTAATCGTGACGGCCTGTGAAGGGTTATACAAAGCACCATTGAAGTAGTCCTGGTTGGCCCACAAGGCGTGATACCAACCGATCGTACTGACGCGGATGCCGTAATCGATGTGTAGCTTCGGATTGATTTTCCAGGAATCCTGCGCGAACTCTTCGAACATCAAACCTCGCCAGATGGTGTAGGCGCGCGGGCCAATTTCGGTGTAGCTGTCAGCATAACCAAGAGCCAGATTTGCGATGCTGGCGCCGGAAGTCGCACCCGTGCCGCCGTTGCTAAATGTGAAATTGCCGTTCTGGTTGTTGGCGCCGCCGGGAACGGTACTGACGTTGATCTGGTCGCCGTCGTTTTCGCCATCGTAGTCGAAGAGGAAACCGAACTTAAACGTGTGGTTGCCCCAAACCTTGGTCAAGCTGTCGGAAGCCGTATAAATGGGACCGGAGGAATGCGACGGATAAGGCCCGCCGGCCAGGCTATAGAAGCTGTCGTTCAGGTTAACGGTGGGGATTTTGTGCGTAATGTCCTTGCCAGGGAATATGTAGGGGAAATTGATACCCAGTGTCTCGGCATTGAAGCCGGGTGCGGCGGTGTTTACCGGAATGTACACGTCGTCGAGGCTCACAGTTGCCCGCGCCTCATTGACGAGGGTCGGATTGATGGTGTAAGTCCACGCCAGCGTGTTGGCCTGATTCGGACGATTGAAGTATTTTGGAGTCAGACCCGATCCCTGATCGAACGGCTGATATTCGAAATAAGCCAAGTCGCTCTTCCGGAACTCGATGTGATTCTTGTCGTTCGGAAGGATGTCGAAATTCAGACTCTCTTTGCGCTGGTTGTAGGGATGTGCGGCCTGGGCGATCCAATTCTGTGTACCAACTGGTCCAAAATTGGGCGCGGGGTATGCGTTAAGGATGGCAAGGCCCGTTGGGCTGAGCAGGCTTGTGGGAATAACATTGCCGGGAATCGGTTGGCACGTGGATGCACCAAGCTTGGGACACGTGCCAGGGTAATAGAGCTGCGTCACACCCTTGTACCAGGGATTCGAGCCCAATAACTGACTGAAGTTCCCCTGACGCATCAGAGTAGTGGGTACAGCCTGTTCCTGCGTGTCGGTGGAACGCTGCCGGAGCCAGTCTTCGGCTACAAACCAGAAAAATTTCTGCCGGAACTTTTCCCACTTGCCCGGAATGGCTACCGGACCGCCCACTGCAAAACCGAAATTGTTGTAGCGGTAAGGCGAGGCAAAGTTGGTGGATGTGCTCAGGTTGCGGCTCCAGGTATTCGCGTTCATGTCAGAATTCTGGAAGTACTCGTACAAGGCGCCGTGAAAGTCGGTCGAACCGCTTTTCGAAATCATACGGATCTGGCCTCCTGAGGCACGGCCGTATTCAGCTTGATAATCCGCAGTAAGAACCTGGATCTCCTGGGTTGAGTCCACGTTTCCGACGCCGATTACCGCGCCGTTGGCGCGTGTGCGCAGGGCCGGCGCGCCGTCAACCGTAACCATCGTGTCCCACGAGCGCGCTCCGTTGATATTGAACGGCTGTCCAGCGGGTCCCAGACCCTGCTTATCTCCGAGCGTTGTACCAGCTCCCGCCCGGACGCCGGGAAGAAACTGCGTTGAATAAATAGGGCTGCGTCCGTTCAGTTCCAGATCTTGTATTTGCGTGCCGGTGACTTCCGATTGCACCGCACCGGATTCGGTTTGCAGCACCTGGGCCGTAGCGCTTACCTCAACCGTTTCAGTTGTCTGCCCAACGGCGAGATTCGCATCCAGAGCAAGGGTAGAGTTAGCTTCCAGCTTGTTGGTCGTGCTCTCGAATTTTTTGAAGCCGCTGACTTCAGCCGTCATCGTATACAGGCCGGGAAGAAGGTTGGTGACGGCATAGTGGCCCTGTGCATCGGAGGTCACGGTGTGCGATTCACCGGTAGCTTCGCTCTTGATCGTTACCTTCGCGTTTGGGACCACGCCACCGGTTTGATCTCTAACAAAACCAACGATTGTGCCAACGTCAGACTGGGCGAACGCCGCCACTGAGAACAGAACGCAAATCGCTAACGCGGTACAAAAGGATAGGACCTTTGCATCGAAGCTTTTCCTCATAGAACCCCCTCAACTTAGAGAATGATGCTACTCCACCGGCGGCGAGAAGCATGATCGCCGTCAGAACGCTACCAAGCTATCGGCGAGTATATCCACGATTTGCGGCTAAGGCAACCGTGTGCAGGAGGTTTTGGGGTTAACATCCGGTGAAATCAGCAAGCGGCTCGCGTCTCGTGGAGAGGTCGAGAATTTGCTAGGCACGCTATTCGACTTCGAAAATAGCTTCTATCTCAACCGTGATGTTGTTCGGGAGCATCATTCCCACCGCCGAACGCGCATGACGGCCCGCCTCTCCAAACACCTCGACCATCAGATCGGAGCAACCATTAATCACCTGCGGCTGTTTTCCGAATTCGGGAGTCGAGTTCACCATGCCCAGCAACTTCACCACTCTGCGGACGCGCGTCAGGTCGCCCTCGAGCGCACTCCTCGCGGCAGCCAAAAGCTGCAAGCCCACAAGCCGTGCGTCCTTATAGGCTTCTTCCGCCGATACGTCCAGTCCCACCCGGCCCGTTTTAAACCGATTGTCCCGTTCACGTGGACCCTGCCCGCTCAAAAACAGCAGATTGCCCGAGCGCACGAACGGAACATAGTTTGCCATCGGGCTCGGAACGTCTGGGATCTCAATACCAAGTTCCTCGAGCCGCCTATCGATTGAATTTTTTCCCATACCGCCCAATTGTAGGACGGCCTTGTTTACTGCAACTTGCGGATGTCGTGCGCCTCTAGTGTTGGTGTTTCGGCGCTTGGCATTTGGCTAAGCCCCCTGCGCCAATACTTGCTCCGTGGTGTAAGGACACTCGTCTGGCAGGCTCCCGATACCAGTCTCCGCCTCGGCAAGTTGTCGGGCGCGTCGATACTGTGCCCGAATACGCGCATCCAGTTCGTGGCAGAGACTCGGCGACGTTTCGAGCAGGTCCGCGATGTCGTGGCGCTGCGCGAGAATCGTCGCTTTCCAGCTCGGCGTGCACATCTCCGGCTGGTAGTCCATCTTGAGCATGTGTGCCAGGAGAATCCGCAGGCGGCTATTCAGTTCGTTGCGCTGACTTTTTCCCAAGCTGGATATCTCTTCTGCTAGGTTCTCCCAATCGAGCGCAGTTTCATGCTTCTCCAAAAGCTCGGCCTGCTCGGCCGCCCAAAGCGCGAAATCTGTGTCGTAGCCCATCACTCTAACCTAATTTCAAGCATATCCGTTCCGGCCGGTGCCGAGCGGTTACCTATTTTGCCCGCTCGAAGCGTATCGCGTTAGGCGCGGGATCGTCCACAATCTCATAGCCTGCGGGAACTTCAAAAAGCGAAGGGTCGAGATTATTGCGGTCGATGTTAGTGAGGCGCGTCACCGAATCTCCGCTTCGGGGATCGGAATGCGTAGACTCGATCGTCTCCCGAAGATCGGGCGAAAACCACGATTCAGAGACTATAGTGATGGGCCGGTTGTTGCCAACTGCGCCCTCGGGAAGGACCGTCATGATTCGTGAACCTTCCACCACTAGTCCGTCGATCGTCTTGGTTCCAAGCGACTCATGGCTACCTTTGGTGCCGATTGCACATAGTTGCGGCGGCAATACTGCTTCCTGGATCATAGCCATGCGATGCGCGAATTTGTTTTGTGCATCCAGCGTGTACCGGTAGCCCCGCAACTGGATCTGAGATCCAGATAATCGTGCGCGAGGCTTGCCGAGCATTTGGGCCGAGGATCATCGTGTGGTCCCTTCGGCCCTCACCGTCGCGCCGCAGATTCAGATTTTTCCGTAATTTCCAAACTTTTCCTGGATCGAGTAGCGTTTTAGTACTTCGTATTCCGTTGAATTCCGCCTAATTCCCGCGTTTACTAGTGTTTGTAGTCACAGATCTTCCACCGCGTGTTCGAAAAATAGCAGAAAGGCGCAAAGACTTTGACCACTTTGGCGGAGAAGCCCCAGGCGATTCCAAGCGAACCGGAACAGGCGACAGGGGCAGGGAACGAATGCGAGGCAGTGCTTGTCGATATTATTACGTGCGAGTTTCCTCCTGTGGTCGGGGGCGTCGCCGACTATACACAAGAAGTCGCGATCGGTCTAAGCCAGTTGGGGCGTTCAGTCCGAGTCTGGGGACCGGGCAGTGAGCCTGCTGAACGGGCAAATTCTCATCTCACCATAAACCGGTCGCTAGGACGTTTTGGGCTGCGATCGCTGATCCGCGCCGGCCGGGCGATGAAGGCGGGAAGCGGAGGCCGATGCTTACTCCTGCAGTGGGAACCGGTGGGATACGGCGTCGGATCCGTAAACCTGATGTTTTGCTTATGGATTGCTTCCCTGGTCCTCGGTGGAGCAAGGCTGATCGTCATGTTCCACGAAACGTTCCTGAGTTACTCGAAACGAACACCGAAAAGGCTGATAGCGGCCTCGCTCCAGCGCTTCATGGCCTTCTTGCTCGTGAACTTCGCATCCAAAGTATTTGCTTCGACCGCGGGAGGAGCGCAAGCGCTCAACCGGTTCAGCTTGTGGCGCGGCAAGGTGGGACACCTACCGGTTTTCTCGAATGTCAAGACCGACCGCGATCCGGACTATGTGAGAGCGCTGCGGGCGAGTTTTCGATCGGAAGAGGAAATATTGGTAGGGCACTTCGGCCGCTACATGGCAGAGACCGAATCGCTGGTCGTCCCGGCTCTGAGGCGCCTATTGCTTGGCAACCCCGCGATCAAGGTGCTTTTCGCGGGAGAATGTGCGAGCCGCTATCGGGTCAAGCTTCTCGACGGATATTTCGAATTAGCGCCCCGAGTTCATTCGGTGGGCATATGTAGCGCCGGCGCGGTCGCTTCCGTGCTTTCCGCATGCGATTTTATGTTCCAGCCGTATCCCGATGGGATTACTACGCGGCGCAGCACGGCCATGGCGGCCCTCGCGAACGGAAGATTCCTGGTTTCAAACGCCGGACCCTCGACCGAAGATCTCTGGATGCAAAGTCCCGCAGTCTGTCTGCTCACTGGACAAGACCCGGCCACGCATGCCGATGAGTTAGCGAGGGTTGTACGATCTCCTGAACTTGTGGCCCGCGGCTCGGCCTCGGCTCGGCAGTTCTACGAGCAGAATTTCTCCGCCCAGCGTACATTGAGAGACCTCAAGGCCAGCATTCGGATCTGAGTGATGAAACTGCCGAGCACAACCGACAACAATACAGCCGTTCTCGACGAACCGGAAATTCCGTCGCTCGAACTGGAAACCCCGGTTGACGAGCCGGCCATACCTGTCCACGTCACGAAAAACCTGGTAAGCGGGACTTCAGCGCTGGGACTCGGTGTGGTCATCGAACGTGGCTTTGGATTTCTGTCCAACGTTCTTGCGGCGCGCCTGGGTGGCGCTTCAACATTCGGCGTCTACTCGCTTGCCATTTCCACCGCCAACAACATCAGTACCTATGCGGCGGGCGGCATCGGATCGACTGCAACCCGTTTTTCAGGCGAATATCCGAGGGGCAGCTCGGGTTACCCGACGCTCGCGCGCGCTCTCGCGGTGGTTTCAATGGTTTCCGCACTCGCTGCCGCTCTCATCATGTGGATCGGAGCCGTACCCATTTCGCGGCTCCTCGAGAAGCCCAGCCTCACCGGAGTTTTGCGCTGGGCCGCTCTTTCCGGTGCAGGAATGATTTTGGTCGAGTGCGCCCGGGGATTCTTCATTGGGCAGAAGCGCCTCAAGGCCCTCCTGCTTCTGTCTATTTCCGTCGGAATCGGAATGGCGACTTTGCTCCCGATCGCCGCGCGCGTAGGGCCGGTGGCGATGATCTGTAGCCAGAGCGCCGCCGCCCTGGGAGCGGTTGTCGTGTGCTTGCTCTACTACCGTCCGTTAGGCTTGGCTTCTCCGGTGCACATTGAAAGGCGCCAGCCAATCAAGCCCGTGCTGAAGCAAGTGTGGTCGTTCGGATTTGTTCAGCTTGCGGGTCTCGTGGGAATGAACGCGGCCGGGTGGTGGCTCACTTCTCTCGTGGCTAAGAGCGATGCGTCCATGATGCAGATGGGATTCTTCGCCGTGGCGCACCAGCTTAGAAATATGGTGGCCCTTGGGCCTAGCCTGCTCACGCAGGCGAGTCTCGCCGAAATGGCCGACCGCGGCAACAAGGCAGAGAAAACACCTGAAAACGTGATGGCGGCCTGCACATTCATCTCGATGCTTGTCTCGCTCATTTTGGCGGGAGTGGGCATTATCGTCGTTCCTTTGGGATTGACGTTGATGTATGGCAAGACGTATTCCGGAGCCGAACTTGCCACCGCCATCGCTCTCGCGACTGCCGTGCCGCACATGGGCAGCAGCTCCTTTGCAGCGCGGCTGTGGATTGTATCGATCCGGTCTTCAGGTCTCATCAATACTGTATGGGCGGTGTTAGTGGCGCTCGCCGCGACAGCCCTGCTGCTCCATGGTGGCAGTGCCGCTAAAGGCGCCGGCGTTTATCTGGCCGCTCATCTGTTGTCGGCGTGCCTTCAAATCGGATGCCTGAAAAGGCGCGGATCGATGCCACAGGGGGTCATCACTATCTTCAGTCTGGGCACAACATGCGCGATTGCGCTCGCCGCCCTTGCCTTTGCGCGAGAAACTTACCCCGCAAGCAGCGCTTCCATCAGTTTGCTCATGCTGGGTGTTTTGTTGTCGGTTCTCGCCGCCATGTTTTTCACCGGCAAGCGCCACAACTGGGTTCCTTCCAAAGAAGCGATTCGAGAGCTCGTTGCGCACATGCGGATTCTCGATCGGCTTAGGCTTCGGCCGCCCGCTCAGTAAGCCGCACATCGAGATCGCCGGGCTGTTCGGTGGACCACTGCACACGAGTCCTCTTCCCGACCACAAACCAGTACCCGCCGAGGCCGATCAAGAGTATCGCGCAAGAAACCGCAAACGCCAGCGCAAACGAGTGCGTCTCGTTCACAATCGCTCCGGTGATCCAGGGCGCGGCAACGCCCGCGAAATTGCCCATGCAATTCTGAAGAGCAGTCCATTTCCCGGCTGCCTCGGGACCGGACAGCGTCTGAGCGAACGCCCAGTGATTCGAAGAAAATCCTCCGAAAAAAAGGCAGGCAATTAGTAGCAACGTCATGGCTACGGTCTCATTGTGGACTGTTATACCTGGTAGCATAAACAAACAACAGCCCAGCATCCCTAGGGAGACACTTGTTTGACGAACTCGGGCCGCCACTTTCCCACGCCGGATAAAAGCGTCGGCCACCAGACCCAGCGCCATGGACGAGAATCCTAGCGCCCAGAACGGGAGTGAGCTGAACACCGCCAAATTCGAATAGTGACGCTCCTTTTCCAGGTAATAAGGAAGCCACGTGAGCAGCAGATACCAGGTATAGTTCGCTCCGAACAGCCCGATCACCGTGCCCCAGAACGCGCGTTTTGAAAGGATCTCAAAATAGGCAGGCGCCGGGATGTTCGACGTTTCCTGCCTGAGTTTCAGTCGAGGCGCAACAACGCACCACGGAACGAGCCACAGCATGCTCGCTACGCCGATGACAATGAACATGCCCCGCCAATCGAGCCGCCGCACAAGTTCCACGCCGAGCATGACGCCAAGCGCCGGCCCGATCTTCGATCCCGCGTCGATAGCGGCATTGGCCGTCCCTCGCAGGCCTTCGGGAAAACAGCCCGTTATGATTTTCGAATATGACGGATACGCTATCGATTCTCCGGTTCCCAACAAAAGCCGCAAGCAAAAAATAACGGCAAAGCTGTCTATGGTCAACCCGGGGAGGTGAAGATCGCGCGCAAAACCGGTAGCGGCGGTGGCTCCCGACCAAAGAAGATAGCCGGCAGCAAACACCCAGTTCACATTGAACCTCTCGATCAGCTTCCCGGCAGCGATCTGAAACAAGGAATAGGTCAGGAAAAAGGCCATACTAAGCCGTCCCAAATGCTCCTGATCGAGGTGGATATCGCGTTGAATATGGCTGAGCGCAACAGAGAGATTGCCCCGATCGAGATAATTGATCCCGACGGATAAGGTAAGAAGAACGAGCCCAAACCAGTGGAGACGGGAAGGCTTGAGCAGCGTCGAGGCCATGGGGCTGCGCTCACTCTATCAAATAGTGCTGCCCATGCCGATGGAGCTGGCCTCAGGCCTGCGATGCCGCCATTCCTGGCGGCATCTTTCCCAACTCAATCCTGCGCGATCTATAAGCCGGTTTCTGTGCCCCGCCGAAAAGCGGGCGGCAACCATTCCTCTAGGCCCGCCATTACTGACAGGCTCAAGCGACCTACCCGGAAGTTGTAACGGAGCGGGCCGCTCCTCCTCCCCTATTTGGTCTTGCTCCACATGGGGTTTGCCCTGCCAGGCGCGATTACTCCGCCCGCGGTGCGCTCTTACCGCACCTTTTCACCCTTGCCGGAAGCGACGCGAAGACGCACCGGCGGTATGTTTTCTGTGGCACTTTCCGTAACAAGCCCTTTGAGAGCTCATCCCCGGCCGTTAGCCGGCATGCTGCCCTGTGGAGACCGGACTTTCCTCCCGGCAAATCTATTCCTAAATTTGCCCGGCAGTTGCCCAACCGCGCAGGAACCCTTTAGTATCTCACTCGAAACAGGGTTCAGAATGCGAACTAGGCGGCCATTTTCGCCTGTTTGCCGGGCCAGATGGCGAGTTCGACGAACTCTTCTTCGAATCTGACCTCTTCCTTGGGATCTCTAGCTGGCCGGATAACACGGCAGCATTCTTTGAGTGTGTCTTCGAGAGGGCGATTGACCGCCTCTTCACCAAGGACAGCCCGTACCAGATCGGTAGCCGCTGAGCGGGCCGCCTCGGGCGACTTCGCAAACATCAGCGCGTCATAACGGTTGTCAATCGATTCAGAAATGCGGGACATAGCAAACTCCACTTTGTGACAGGGCCAAAATTCACTCCAAACCCGTTAGGGCTGGAAAATTACTGCGTTCGGGGGAGGGATCGTTTCGGCGAAACTGTCGGGCGATCTCCAACCAACACTACACTCGCCGCTTGAACCACTTAACATTTTAGACGCATGTAACGCCCAAATGATGCGGCCCAATCAAGAAAAGAGACAGCATTTTACCAAAAAATTCTCAACATGCAAACACCCGGCTCATTCCGGGCGACGCTTTGCGCGGTCAGAACCTAGCTAACTCATTGATAGAAAGAGAGAAATGCCGGAAACTAATGCTCGGTCTCGCCACCTCGTGCTAGGCTAGACAGCTCTTCACATAGGCGAGGCATTTTTTCGCCTCGGAGACAATATTCGAACCCTCCGGAATCGGGTATTCCAACTCGAGATTAGCCGGGAACGGATACTGTTCCTTCTTCATAAGATGTAATACTTCCCTGATGGGCGTGTCGCCCGTGCCCCACACGGCGACGTTCGGGCCATGATCCTTCTTCCGATCCTTGATGTGCAGGTTTGTGATTTTATCGTGGTGTTGCTTAATAAACGCAACAGCGTCGTATCCGGCGGCAGTGAAGTGTCCGATATCCAGATTGATGCCGTTGTACTTTCCATACGACATCAATGTGTCATAGCTTTCAAGCGTAGCGGTCTGGTTAGGATCGTTGGTCGCGTCATGGCCGTGATAGCCGACCATCAGCTTGTGTTTGTTCGCGATCGGGGCGATCCGCTTTGCCATCGTCAAAGTGGTGCTGGTGGTAATGGCTTTGACGCCGAGCGCCTCAGCCATGCTGAAGCCGTACTCGATATCTTCGTCTTTCATACGGTCCTGCATGTTGTAGCAGAGCAGCGCCACATCGACGCCCGCATCGTTAAACTTTTTCGCGACGGCCTTCCAGGTGTTCGCATTCGTCGATAGTCGCCACTGGGCGAGCTTCTCTTCCGCGGCTTGCCTTTGGGCCTGTTGCTCAGGGGTCAGCTCGATCCGGCCGCGCCGCGCCCCGGCAGCGCCCCCAGGACGGCCAAAGAACGGCATGGGAGGGCCGCCGGCCAAGGCTTCACAGTGATTCGACATCAGCTCCGCCTCGCCCAATCCAACCTCGACGTACGCCCGGATGATCGCTTCCGGATCGGGGCTGGCGATGCTGTTGAAGCTGTACGTGATCGCTCCAATCTGAACGCCCGAGAATTTCGAATCGATCATCTGGGCGCCCAGCGCCTTAGCCAGCGGGACGGCGGCAAGCGCCATCTTTCCTATATCTCGTCTCGTGTATCGCATCATCTTTTCCAAGGTGAACTGTGGTAAGGCAATCATATCTTGCCCGTTTTCCTACATTCACCTCCGGTGGGGCAGACGGTCTTCGCAACGCTAAAAACGGAGCCGGGAACGGAAGCAGTCAGCTAACTTGAAGTTGCTGGTAAGATGCTTTACATCCGATGTCCGATCTGAGCCCGAGCGATCCAATCATTAAGGCATATCTGGCCGATATTCAGCATCTCGAAGCTCAGTTCGTTAGCCACGAACTAGGACTGAAAGGCCCCTTTCAAAATCTGCTGGACAAAGCCGCCAAAAGGCGCGGCTGGACCTTAGTACCTGAGCTTTCCACTTCTTCGGGCGGCCGCCGCATCGTTCCCGACGGCACCGTACGCGACGAGTTTCGCTTACCGCGCGGCTGGTGGGAGGCCAAAGACACATCAGACAACTTGGCGACCGAGATTCACAAGAAGCTCCGAGCCGGTTATCCAAGCCGCAATACCGTTTTTGAGGATACCCGCACGGCCATTCTCTATCAGGACCGCGCCGAAGCGGGCGAGTTTGCTCTTCGCGAACCCGTCAAGATTGCCGAACTCCTCAACCGATTCTTCTCTCATGACGAATCCGACGAGCGCGAATTCAAACACGCGATGGAGGAGTTTAAGAGCCGCGTCCCCGATCTCGCTCAATCGCTTTACGAGCACATCGCTGAAGCCCACAGGAAGACACCGCCCTTCAGACAGGCCTTCGCCGACTTTGTTTCTCTCTGCCGCCAATCCCTAAATCCGGATCTTTCAGAGCACCTGGTCGACGAGATGCTGATTCAGCACCTTCTCACCGAACGCCTGATGCGGAATCTGTTCCAGAACGCCGATTTCACTCATCGCAACGTAATTGCCGCCCAGATTCAGAATGTCGTCGAGGCCCTTGGCTCTACCAGCTTTTCCACCTCCGAGTTTCTGAAAAAGCTCGATCCGTATTACCGCGCCATCGAACGCGAAGGCGCTAACCTCGGCCATTTCACGGAGAAGCAGGACTTCCTGAACTCCGTTTACGAACAGTTCTTTCAGCGGTTCTCGCCAGACGTTGCTGATACGCACGGCATTGTCTACACGCCCCGCGA
>JBAUZG010000040.1:0-6619 GCA_049585195.1 Bryobacteraceae bacterium
TCGACAACACCTATAGCGCGACAAACATCGTTTTCAATTTCTACGACACAACCGGAGCGTCTCTAACCCCAGGCGGCATCAGTTACAACGGAACGCAAGCCTTTAATAACTATTTCTTCACCAACAATCAGGCTGGCGGTGCATTCAACTTGCAGGCGCAATTCCCGGTGACCGGCGACGTTACAACGATTGTCGCGGCTGACGTCACTATTCAAAACTCGAGCGGCCAGTCGCAGACGCAGCATATGACATTTTAGGCTTAGATTGTTTTGATTTTATTGAGAACGGGCCGGAAGGTCCGTTCCTCAGTGCACGCGCGCCTGTTTCGAGCTGGGTGCGCGCTCGCCGGAGTGAACCGCGTATAACAGCTTTTGGGTCTCTTTCACTTCCTCCAGAAAGTCTTTATACGGACGGTCTGTCACATCGACAAACCCAATGTTGTAATTCTCACCGTCGAAGCGGCCCGTATTCGGCTCGTCCATCCATTGAAACCAGTGCGCCCCGATGAGAGCGGGCATGGCTGCGGCATTTTCCATGTAATACCTATACGCCACGCCGCGCTCGCGATCATTAGCAGCTTGCCTTAATCCAGCGGAAAGGCCGCGTCCCGGAACGCCAAAGTGAAATTCTCCGATCATGAGAGGGCGTCCCGTCAGCTCATAAGCGTGCTCGAGCATCTCTCTCCGAGGGACGTAGTCGTAACTGTTCAAGCTGTACACATCGAATACGCGAGAAGCCTTGATCATCTCATCCGGCGCACGGCCGCCGGCAAATCTCATTCCAAGATTTAGATGATTCGGGTCGTGCTTCTTCACAGCCTGCAGGATTACATCCAGATACCTGCTGTAGGCCTGATACACAAAACTCTTGCGGCGCTCTGGCGTGTCTCCTTCAATCAAGAATTTCTTTAGTTCACGGCGTGTAGTCGTATCCGGTCCATCGAGAATCATCTCGACGAGCGCTTCTTCGCGCCCAGGCCACGGCGGCTCATTAGCCGTGAAGTAGCCAAGCAAGTACGGGTCTCTCGCCCGGCGGCTGCACTGCTCTGCCGCCGCACGGTCGCAGGTTTCTACAAATTCATCGGAGTAAACGTCCGGCATGCCCATGTAATTGACTTTCGTTTCCCAGCCGCGTAGCGGAACGGTGTATGCAACGCGGTGTGAATTCCATAGTTGAGGGCTCGACCAATTTCCAGTAGTATTCAGTCCCCAGCTTTGCATCCGTCTTATTGTGAAGTCGACCCATTTTGATTGCCAATCGTCGCCAAATCGTCTGAACAGATTCCAGGTCAGGAAAGACGCGCCGCCGCGCAAACCAGGCTGGTTCAAATTGTCCGGCGGAAGCGCTTCAAAGATCGATTGTCGTCCCTCGGTTGGTGTGGCTATCGCAGGAGTCGTGACGTCTGCGCCGGTCGAGAAGAACAGGTGACCATCCGGATCTACAAACCACCAACGGCCGTTGATCTGCTCGACGCGGAAAAAGCCAGTCGCTCTAGCTTTTGTGTTCCGATATCCACCGTAAGCGCAATACTCGTAGCCGCCCAGCTGTAATGAATCCGCCTCTTGCGCCCAATCCCTCTTGAGTTCTTCGGCGCTTTTCACTTTGCCTGGCCACTTCCCGTCGATCCATTGCCCGAATTGATCTACCAACGGATGGTTTTCCAGCACGGCGTCGCCGGGAGAGTCACGAGTAACCGCTATCGATCGAATCTCGAGCGATGCACCCCGCAAAGGGTTTTGCATCGATACCGACGAGCCGGTGACGGCTTCGAGCGGTCTGTACGGTCCGCTCAAGTTGATGAAGTAGCCGATATGCGTCTTGTTGCTGATTGACGCCATGTCCGTGCCCTTGGTGGGGAGCTTCTCAAAATAGCTCAGTGGAACGGCGGCGCGTACCCAGACGTTTGAATACGGAAGAAATCTAACTGTGGCAGGACCATTTGCCGTTTCTATAGATAGCTGGAACATCTGCGGCGACGATGCCTTCAATTCCATAACAAGGAATTGATAGTTCGACCAGTCGGATGGAAGCTGGGCATGTAACTCGTCCAGCTTCCACGTCTGTTTTGAAACATCTTTGCTGTTATCGAAAGTTATTCGAAGCGGAGCGGCCTTGGGCGTCCCCCAGCCAACCAACAGAACGAGAGGGACGAGAGTTGCCGGAATGTTCATTTCGTGATCGCCAATCCGGATGGAGTATATCCCACTAGGCCCTACGACAGACCATACAATTCTTTGATATATTCCTCACCTGGTAGATTCCTGGGAGGGCCAAATGCAAACTCAGAACCCGTTCTCCGTCTTCAAAGCCATGCTGCTAACCGGCGCACTAGCCGCCTATGTTCTCGGTCAGGCCAATACCGCCAGCATTCGAGGCACTGTTGCCGATTCGAGCGGAGCTGTAGTGCCGCACGCGAAGATCCTGCTGACTAATACCGGAACCGGCATCCAGGTTACCGATCAAACAAACGATGCGGGCGAGTATGTGTTTCAGTTCCTGCCGCCTGGAAGCTACCGTGTGGAAACGGAAGTCAACGGATTCAAGAAGTTCGTTCGCGAGAACATCGTGCTCGATCTGGGACGCCAGCTTCGTATCGATGTGTCGCTCGAACCGGGCCAGATCACCCAAACAGTTGACGTCGCCGGACAGGCGCCTCTGGTTGATACGGAAAATGGCTCGCTCGGCACCACCATCCAGAACCAAATGTTGACCAGCCTTCCCAATCTCTCTCGCGATCCGACATCACTGCAATTGCTTTCGCCTGGCGTGGTCAGTACGGGAGACGGTCCGGTCACGAATGGCGGGTTGGTCCGCATCGACCCGTACTACATCGACGGTCTCGACAGCAGCAATCACGTCTGGAGCGGAACACCCGTGAATCCAAATCCCGACGTGATTCAAGAGTTCAAAACGTTAAGCAACAGCTACTCCGCCGAATATGGCGAGTCGAGCGGCGCGACCCTTATTTCGACTACAAAATCGGGTACCAACCAGTTTCATGGTTCCGCGTTCGAGTTTCTCCAGAATGATGCGTTCAATGCCGGCGATTTCTTCGCCCATACTGTAACCAACCTGCGCTACAACCAGTACGGCGGAACGTTTGGCGGCCCCATCAAGCGCAATAAGACCTTTTTCTTTGTCGATGCGCAGATCACGAGACAAAAGAGCGCCGCTGCCTTAACGAACCTGACGGTGCCAACGGCAGCGTTCCGCAATGGCGATTTCTCGAGCCTCCTTGGCCCCCAAGTCGGAACAGACACTCTTGGGCAGGCGGTTTATCAGAACGAAGTATTCGATCCGGCCACGCAACGCCAGGTGACAACGGCGTCGGGCACTACCTGGGTCCGCGACCCGTTTCCGGGAAATATCATTCCGGCATCGCGCATTAGTCATGCCGCCACTCTGGTACAGGACTTGTATCCTTTGCCGCAGCTAGCCCAAAATTTCAACAATTACAACGCATTTGGCGCCTCAACATCGGATGTGAACGAGTGGGACGTGAAGATCGACCATTCCTTCACCGATTTCGACCGTCTGACCGTCCGCTACTCCGAGCACGATAGCACCGGCCAACAGCCCTCCGCTTTCGGCTACGAAGCAGGAGGCGGTCCAATCCCGGGAACTCTTGGTCCTGGAAACATCATTAGCGGTCCGGGCCGGCAGGCCGTTTTGAACTACGTCCACATATTCGGCCCCACGGCCACGAATAACCTCATGATCGGATGGCAAAATCAGTATCCGCAACGCATTGTGCCCGGCTGGAACACCGTCAGTCAAAACTCGCTTGGCATTTACGGCTTGCCCGATGGCGCGGAGAAATTTGGCACCCCTTATTTCTCGTTCAGCAATTTCGAAAACCTCGGCTCGACGACCGACACGCTCTTCAAGGAATGGCAAACTCAGAACACGCTGACCGACACCTTTTCGCTCACTTCCGGACGCCACAACATAAGGATCGGCGGCGAAATACGAAAGCTGCTGACGAATAACTTTCAGCCCGAGGGCCAGGAAAGCGCTTGGACGTTCAACACGGATTTCACGAACCAGCCAGGCATAGCTAACACGGGTTTCGATTATGCAAGTTTCTTGCTGGGTTTGCCCGCGGCGATGACCTACAGCATCTTTCCCGACTACTTCCGCTCGCGCGCTTCGGTATACGCGGCCTTCGTGCAGGACGACTTCCACGTGAGCCGCACGCTGACAGTCAACCTTGGACTGCGATGGGACGCGCCAACCTGGTTTCACGAGGCGCTGAATCGCAGCGGTGTGTTCGATCTAGCCGAGGGGCAGTATATTCAATTCGGCCAGAACGGATTCCGCAACACACCCTGGGATAACGACTGGCATAACTTCAATCCGCGATTGGGTTTTGCCTACAGCCCACAAGGGAATGCAAAATTTGTGCTGCGAGGCGGTTATGGCATCTTTGTTGCAGGAACGAACTCCGCGGGCGCGTACGGCTTTATGCAAACGAGCCCGTTCTTCGCCGACTCCGACCTCGGCCGTTACACGACAGTCGATCAGATTCACTGGAAGACTACTCTCGACAACATTCCTTACCAGCCGGTTGGCACATCTGGCCGCAACGCAAGCAGCGTTACGGTTTATCCGAACTACAATCCGATGGCCTACGTGCAGCAGTGGAATCTTAACGTTCAAACCGAAATGAAGCGAATCTTGTTCGAGATCGGTTATGTCGGCACCCGCGGCGTGCACTTGAATTACGGCGCATACAACGAAAATGCCATTCCCATCAATCTGTCCCCTATCGCCCAGGGTAATTTCGTGTCACCATACGTTCCTTATCCGCAGTATCCCCAGGGTGTCACCATCAATAGCTGGATTGGCTCTTCCAATTACAACGCGCTGCAAATCAAAATGGAGCGCCGCTTTTCGAACGGACTCGCCTTCACTCTCTCGTATACACATTCGAAGATGATCGACACCGGTTACGTCGGTTATCGCGACCCCGTTGGAGATCGAAGCCTCGATCGCGGCCTTTCCCCATATAACACGCCGGAGCGCGTAGTGGCCGCTTATAACTATCAGCTTCCGTTCGGGCCCGGTCATCCTTGGCTTTCAAAAGGCTTGTTGGGCAACGTCATCGGTGGATGGGAGATTAACGGAATTACAACCTACCAGGCCGGATTTTCGCTGACGCCGGTTCTGACAGTCAACAACTGCGTCTGCGGAAACAGTGAGGCCGTTCCAAATGTCTCGGGCAATCCCATGACCGGACCGCAAACGCTCAATTCGTGGTTCAACACGAGCGTGTTCTCGATTCCAGCTCAATACACGATCGGCAATGCGGGACGAGGCCTCATTACTGGTCCCGATCTGTTCGATACCGACGTTAATCTGGCGAAACGCTTTGCCCTTCCTTGGCGCGAAGGCATGAATCTCGAGTTTCGCGCGGAGTTCTTCAACGTCTTCAATCATCCGCAGTTCAGCAATCCGGATGTATCGCTCGGAGACGCGAATTTCGGCAAGATTACAAGCGCAAACAACCCTCGAAAGGGCCAATTGGCGTTGAAGCTTTACTTCTGATCGGAGGTGTCGCTGCTCCGATGATATTTGAGCGCTGCGGGGCGGTTGTCGCTCAACCGCTGCAGAATTTGCGATTCCCGTTCTGCATCCTCCCGGCGCCCTAACTTACGATAGAGGGTTGCGAGCTCCAGATGGGCTGGCGCGTAATCGGCGCGGTCACGAACTGCCTGCTCCAAAATGCTAAGTGCTTTCGTGCTGTCGCCAGTTCGGTAGAAGACTTTTGCCAGCAGCACTTTGGCAGGTGTGTAGTCGGGCTTCAGATTCAATGCCATATTGAGCGCCTCCACTTCGGAATGTGAATTATCCTTGTTCAGGCGGTCTTCCGCAGCGGCCCAAAAGTAGAAGCCTCGGAAATCGGTGGGATTCTTTCGCTCGTACGATTCTGCCTGCTTTTCTGCTTCTTCCGGCCGCGAAGTCTGGAAGTAAACCGTTTCAAGCGATTCGAACGCGATCCCTAAATCGGGTTTGCGATCAAGACATGTCATCAGGTCCTTTTCCGCTCTGTCATAGCTGCCCAGGTTCATCAGGGCAACGCCGCGCCCAAGTAGCAAGAGTAATGAATCGGGAAAGAGCTTCAGAGCCTCATCAAACACTTCGAATGCCGCCTTGGGCGTATTCCGCGAAAGGAAGATCTGCCCAAGTTGCAGATGGTAGGCCTGATCGCTTGGATTTATCGCGAGCGCAGCTTCGGCTTCGGCGACCGCTTCTTTAGGTTGATTGAGGCCATCGTACGCTTTGGACGCGAGCAGGTGCCATTCGCCCGTTTGCTTGTCTGAAGGAGAAGATGCTTCTAAAGCACGCAACGCGTTTTGATAATCGCCACGGCGTAGGAGGGTGTTGACGGAGTCGAGGTCCGCTTTGGCGGCCTGGAACAAAAACGCAATGACGAGCAGGCCCGCCCAAAACATGGTCCGATTTTAGCGCCGCCAATGCTCACTCGTATCGCAACGCCTCGATCGGGTCTATTCTCGAAGCTTTCCTTGAAGGCAAGAACCCGGCCAGTGCGGACGCGAGAATCAATACTAGCGCGGCAGCAAACAGCATGAACGGATCGCGGGACCCTGGTTCGATC
>JBAUZG010000041.1:0-26797 GCA_049585195.1 Bryobacteraceae bacterium
CTCTCCGGCTGTGTTCACAACCAGGCGCCCGGGTCCCATTGTCTTATCGTGATTTTGAAAAAAGACCGCTCCATCGGTCGAGTCTCCGGGTTTCAGCTTGGTAGAAACGAGGGTGATCGCCGAAGCAGCGACCGCGGCTTTAATCTTTGCGTTCACCATGATAGTCATGGCTTGTTGACGCCGATGCTCGTAACCTGCCGTAGACCGGTAGTTGGGCGGCAGCGCGTAAATTGAAGCTTCATATAGCAACTGCAGCTTAACCACGTCGCTTTTACTCGCATGCGACAAAAGAGATTCGATAACAATTTCCGCAGGCGTAGCGCGAATCGCGGTGCCGTCCTGCCGGTCAAATGTAAAATCCTCCGGCTTTACCACCCAGGAGATGGGGGCACCGTTAGTCACGGTAACCTGTATGGCATTGTAATCGGCAATGTGCGGCGGCAGTTTCGCGAAAGTGACCGTCACGCCCCCTCGGGTAAGCGCCTGGTAATGGAGACCATTCGATTCAAAATCAATGACCTGCCCTGCGGCCGCCGCGGCGAAACTCATGAGCGGGAGCAGAATCTGCCAGGAGGCATGAACAAAGCGGCGCGCCGCGGAAAGGACCATTCAGCAACCTTACTCCCCATGATAGTCTTCCCTCGAAGCTCGCACTCCCGCCGCGTGGTCCTCAGCGCGTGGCAGTTGGCTTCCCCCCTTCGACATCGGATAGCCGGATCGTTCGCCCGCTTTGAGCCGACTGGCGCGCTGCATCGAGTATCTCCGTTACCACCAGGTTCGTATCGAGGGCCGAGAGTCCAACCGGCTGTATCTGCTTGCGAACCACTGCGGCAAAGTAGTGCAGCGAATCGTCCTCGGGCGGTGCGATCGCTTTGGCATGCACCAGATGCTCTGTCTGCTCTCCTTTCGTTCTGACCCGAAGATCGTCGCGCTTGACCGTAATCGCATAACCTGTCCTTCCATACACTTCCATATCCTTCCTGTCGAACGGCCAGTTCCAGGAGGCTTGGAGGATAGCTTGAGCGTGTGGATACGTCAGAATCACAGTCGCTTCGTCATCCACCTTGGGGTAGATTTCCGGTTTAATTTGCTGCGTTACCGCCGTCACCGTTAGCGGTCTTTCGCCCTTCATCAGCCACGTCATGAGATCGGCGCCGTAGCAGCCAAAATCGAACAAAGCGCCTGCGCCATTTGTACGCGGGTCCGTGAGCCAGTGAAAGAACTCCGGAGGGACGCCTATTTCCTTGGGACCCGAATGGCCATCGTGAACCACGACCTTGCGCACTTCTCCGAGCTGCCCGTTCCTCAGCATGTCATTTGCGGCGTGGTTGCTCGCGTACCACGTGGTTTCGTAATTGACTAGCACCTGGATGCCACCGGCGCGTGCGGCTGTCTCGATCGCTGACGCCTCTTGATTACTCACCGCGAGCGGCTTCTCCATCATGACGTCGATGTGGTGGCGGGCACAGGCCTCAACGGCGGCGCGGTGCCCGTACGTGCTGGTGTACAGAACTGCGGCTTCAGGTTTGACGCGCTCGAGCATCTCTTCCGCGCTCGCGTAGAACAGCTTAGCGTCCAGGTGATACTGCCGTGCATAGCGCATAGCCAGGTCCCTGTCAGGCTCGGCAATGCCGGCAATTTCCACATCCTGCCGGTTGAGAACCTGACGGAAGAAACCCGCTACGTGGCCATGCACCAGCCCAATCACTCCGATCCGAAGTTTACTTTCGCTTGCTTGGGCAGAAACTGAACCGATCAGCAAAGCGAGCGTTGCGGCAATCAAGCGCATGAATCGTCTATCCATAAGTAAAGGTTGACATGGCCAGAAACGCACACCGGCAGGGAACCCTTTCGGATGTTACACTAGCGTGTGGCACGGCGGCTGTAGCTCAGTTGGTAGTAGCGCCAGATTGTGGTTCTGGATGTCGTGGGTTCAAATCCCACCAGCCGCCCCAGGTAAACTCCTTAAAAACCAATAACTTACAGCTAAAATCTTAGGCTGTACCCAAAACCTACCCATGATTCTGATACAACCGCAAGCCGTTGGCGGACGTGGAGTCGCCTGGCCTTCGCACATGGGCACGGTTCCGCAGCCGGTTCGTCTGTGCTAGCGTTGATACGGTTAGGGGAACATTAACTCTCCACACTGAAAAAGCTTCCTGCGGCAGAAAAGCGTGACCGATCAACAGAAGCTTCTGGTGAAGCGGATTTTGGAAAGCCGGTATTTCAGCAATGCGGCTACCTCAGGCAAAATATTGCAGTATGTTTGTGAAAATACCGCGAACTCCGACCGTTCCTTGAAGGAGTATGAAATTGCCTTGGAGGTGCTTCATAGGCCTGAGAGCTTTGATCCAAAATTTGATCCGGTCGTCCGCGTGAGTATGAAGAGCGTCCGCGAGCGGTTGGGAGCTTATTTTGACAACGAGGGGCATCGGGAAACAATCCATCTCCGCATTCCGAAGGGCAGCTATCGGGCCTGTTTCGAAACGCGGAGGGAGATTGCGGCGCCCAGCCCGGAGGCTCTCCAAAGCGCTTTGAAGAGATTCTGGGCTCCGTATTTAGACGGCAACCAGAGCAACTTACTGCTTCACACCGATCCGTTATTTTTTCGCGACGCTCAGGACACTTATGTTCGCAACCTTTACATCAACGACCCAGTGAGTGGAAGGCGGCTGATGGCCGAACGCCTGAACGCTCCAGATGGACTTGAACCCTGCTTTCATTACCTTTCCGCCGGCGAAGTATACTGCATGTTTTCCCTGCTTCGGCTCTTCCACGATCTGGGAATTCCACTTCGAATTGGGAACTCCCGGCTTTCATCGTGGAATGAAGTCGGCCACTCTAATCTCATTTTGATTGGCAGTACCCGGACAAACCGCTTTATGGACATGCTACAGGAGGAAAGCGACTTCGTTCTGGACAAACACGAGATTCGAAACCTGTCGTGTCGATCAGGAGAACAGGACGTTTACCGCGGCTGCCGATACTGCGAGGGTAAGCTGTCGCGATTTAGCGAATATGCGCTAATCACAAGACGGCCGGGTGCGAATCCCCGATCGGCAGTCACTATCATTGCCTCCAATCATGGCCGGGCGGTGGAGGGTGGTGGAAACCATCTAACTCTGGAGAGCAACGTGAACAATTTGCTTACGCGAATGGACCTGGATCGAGTGGACAAACTGCCCGATAATTTTCAAATTCTCCTGCGCGTGGACATGATCGATCTGGATGACGAGGTGGTGAACGTTGAATATGTAAGCCATCGCGCGGCCGCAAATGGTGAAGTGGCTCCGGTTGTGGCGGAGCAGGTACGAGGTTGAGCGTGGCCTCAAATCTCGGCCGCCCCGTCCTTCAATGACTTCGGCCGCCAAAGATGGACGTACCCGGGCTCCCTCCAGGCATGGCTAATAATGTCGAGCCTTCCGGGAACCAATTCCACTACCTTGGCGCCGTCATGATGCTCGAACCGGTTGTCAATTGGATAGCGACTCCATGTGAGCCCATTGCGATCGGCTTTCTTGTAAACATACAGGCGGGATTTGCTGCGGTACGGATGGAACGGATCATGCTCGCCAACGACAACCTCCAGCTCTCCGTCTCCGTCGAGGTCTCCCACTGAAAGGGAATGCGGTGACCGGATTTTGTCTATAACGTGTACGTTGAATTTCCGGTCGCGTAAACTGCCCGTATTCTCAAGCCACCCCACCGGCACGAAATAAGCCTGATGCACGCTGTAATCAACAGCCTCGAGGCTGAACAGAATATCCGGGCGGCCATCGTTGTTCACATCCGCAATCGCGATTCGGCAGATCTGATCCAAACTTGAGCCTTTCAGCAACTCAGGATCGATCAGGAGATGCGACTGGAATGTCCCGTCGCCCATGTTCTCGAGCCAGTAAGGTCCCGCTAAAACGTCAAGCTTACCGTCGCCGTCCAAATCGTAGGCGATCATCTCCTCCCCGTACGGAATATTGGCGACTACATTCTTCTCCCATGGTTGTTTAGGATCTGCCGGCGCCTTGAAGATTTGCGGCGGATTGCGAAAATGTTCGTGGTACCCAGCGATTAGCGCCACGCCGCCACCCGGCAACAGGGGCCCAATCGCACTCCCGTGGGGCCAATCTCCATCGCCTCTGCCAATGCTGTGTTCTTCCCAAAGGTCTTTGCTTAGATCGATCGGCTTCAGCCATACCAGCTCGGTCGAAAGCGTGCGGAGAATGTCTTTGCCGCCCGGCGTGCCTTTCACGGCGATCAGCTCTTTTCTTCCATCCTTGTCCAGATCGTAAGCATTGATAATTTGCCCGATTCCCGGAATCGTATGACGCTCCCAGCCGGGGTTCTTGTACCACCACGCCCCGCACACAATGTCCAACCGGCCGTCGCCATCTACGTCAACCGCATGCATATCAATGGCGGTGTACGGCTTCGAGCGATCGATAAATGCATGCTGGTATTCCGTAAAGACCGATGGCTTCTGCCGGGGCTGGAACATCTGAATCCAAGTAACCTGAGTATTTGTGCCTTGAACCTTTCCGTTTTCTATCCAAATGCCTTCCTTGTTCGGAATCTGGTCAGCGGCTCCAAAGATGACTTGCTTGCCCGAACCATCCAAATCGGTGTAGACCGCTTCATGCGTGCCTTCACCCTCGTAAATGAGTTCTCTCGTCCACGACTTCCCGTTCTCTAACGTTGTGTACTTCAACAAGCGCGCGTCCCAATTGTAGGGAGCATTCCACCCTCCTGCATTCATTTCGCCCGCTAAGACATGCACTTGTTTGGTGTGCTCGTCGCGCCAGGCTCTTAACGAATGCGAAAAGTTGAGGGGGGCATCGATCGAGTGGCCGATCCATGGACTCCCGCGATCGGCTGCAAGCCGGTTCTCAAACCACGCCAGGCGCCCATCGGGATACTCGTCTTCGACCAGAACTACATCGAGTCGGCCGTCTCCGTTCACATCGACGAGCGCAGCCCGGCAAAGCTCCCGGAAGTCCGAGGCGAGCGAGTACATCTTCCACGGCTGCCCGGAGAAAGCCCCGCGCCCAGGCGCAGCATACCAGTACGGGCCGCTGACAATCTCGTCTTTGCCATCGCCGTCCAGGTCTCCCGTCGCAGTGCCTTCCGCGGAGTACCCGCTCTGCACCGCCTGCTTTTTCCAGGAACCGGACGGATCGTGGGGCGCCTTGTACGCAAACAATCCGGGCACCGCGCAATAAATTGCATTAGTCACCAGTTCCCGCCGGCCATCGCCGTCTACATCGCCAAAGACAATGTCGTGAGGGTGTCCCGCCGTTTCATTGTCGACAACATGTTCTTCCCAGGGTTCGTGAAGATTCGCGGCGGGTTTGAACCGGAGAAGGCACCAAGTCTCGTAGCCACTTTTCTGTCCGGTTTGCTTGCCGACAAAGACTTCTTTCCGCCCGTCGCCATCGGTATCTTCCAGAGCGACTCCGACCGTAAACTTCGATCCAGAAGCGATCATTCCTCTTTCGCGGGTGGATGGCCGATACCAAAGCAACGCGCCGTTTCCAGCCGCAACCAGTTCAGTCTTGCCGTCGCCATCGATGTCCGCGGCGACTAGACCGCCGATTCCATGCGCATGCGGCGGATCAGCATCGAGGATGACTAATTCCCAGGATGTGCTGGCGCCACTAGGTAGCGCATCCGAATTGGCCGTTAGCGCCGCGGGTATTTCGGGAGTGACATCCGCTTGGGTGGCCCGCAGTGTATCGCCCTCCACCGCGCTCGCCCGTATGCCCGCTGCCATCGCGCTTCCCGTCAATAATCGACCGAAAGAACGCCGGTTCATTTCCAGATCATCTCCATAAGTAGGTTCGCCAAGCGTGTCACCAATATATCTTCACCGCCATTTGTACGTCGCGTGGCGCAAGCGCGCTCGTGATGGTTCCAAAGCCTACCCAAAAATATTTGAAATTTTGATGACCGCCAATCCAAGGGAACGACACCTGCGGTTTCTTTCCCTTGGGAACCCTTTCTTCCCTTGGCAGTGGTCTCGGCGATGTACAGATATTTGATTTCCACCGGCCCTCGGCACGATCATTTTGTTGTCAACGCAAGAACGATCGCAGAGGACCGATGGAAACTTTTATCAAGCTGTTTGGCAGCCTGCTCGCTTTTGTATATCATTGTTTCGACCGCATCGTCATTCTCGGCCACATACCACTACTTACCAGGCCGGAGAATATCGTCCACTTCTTCCGCGATCTTCATCAATCTGGAGCGATAACTAAAGACGTACTCCGCAAACGGACCGACGAGTACAACCGCTGGGTCGAGGCTTTTGCCCGGAAGCGCAAGATCCCGGTGGAGTGGGCCGAGCGAGGCGTCCGCAAAGAGGATTACGTCCGCCCTCATCTGCAACGCATGGAACGGCAGAACCGGTTCGGGGTCTCTTTATCCTCAAGAGCATGGAAGTCGGACCAACGTTCCGCTCCAGCGCGCCGAAGTTCCCGACCGCCGATCCCGATTACCGCATTCTCGGCCGGCAGCGCTGCCGATATACCCACTACTACTTCTACATCCGGGACCAGGTGTTGGGTCCCATGGCCATGTGTGTCGGTTCCTTCCTTCCGTTCCAGATCACGTACTATCTCAACGGCCACCATTACATCGAGCGGGAACTGCGGCGGAAAGGGATCGGCTTCCGCAAGCACGACAATGCCTTCCTTGCGGTGGATGATCCCAAAGCGCTGCAAGCTGCCGCCGACCGGCTGAGTGCCGCTCTGATCCGCAAACGTCTGGACTACTGGACCTGGCTGGTGGGCCCCAAGTTCTCCGGCAAAGATCGCGGGGCCATCAACCTCAACCGTCACTATTCAATCCAGCAGGTTGAGTACTGCCGCAATCTGATCTTCCGGCGAAACTTCCCTATTCACAAACTCTTCGAGCGCTCCTGCGATATCGGATTGCTGCAAATGACACCGGACAAGATCACACAGATCTTCGGGTTCCGTATCAACAAGAGAGTGCGAGGAAAGCTGCAGAGCGTGCTGGAGAAGCTCGAACATGGCCATCACGTTTTTCGCGCCTGCGGCAGGAGCGCCGTCCTGCGCATGTACGAAAAGTTCGTGATCTTTTTGCGGCTCGAAGCCCTGAGCAACAACCTGAAGGACTTCGGCCTCCGCAAGTCCCTGGACAACCTCGATGCCGTCCGTAAAACACTGGCCGCCGTTACGGACCGATTCGCCGGCTTCGAGGCCCAAGCCCTGAACGTCCAGGTCGACTTCCCGCTCTTCCAGCGGCTGGCGCTCCCTATTCCGGTCGGTCGGGTGAAAGTTCCAGGCATCAAACTTCAGGACACTCGCATGATCCGCCTCATGGAAGTGCTCCTACACACCGGGACCAAAATCGGCGGTTGGCGCACAGCCGAAATCCACCAGGCTATCCTCGCTAGCTTCGGCTTGAAACCCGCAACCTATACGCTCACCCAGCTTCGCTACGACATCCGCAAGATGAAGGCTCACGGTCTGGTTGAGCGCCATGGCAAACGATACGCTTACCGGCTGACGGACAAAGGCAACAAGGTCGCCCTAATGTTTGTACTCTTCCACAAGCGAGTCTGCGGTCCGCTTGCCAACAGCCTTTTCGGCAGGCCGCCGCATCCAACCACCACACCCAGCACCAAGATCGAAGCGGCCTATCGAAAAGCAGACCACTCCATCCAGCAAATTCTTCAACTCCTCGCAGCCTGAAAATCTGAGAGAGAAATTCTCAAACCCAGAGTTCAAGAACCTAACGATCCAAAGCTTGTGTTGGGCGATTCAAAATTCGGGTGATTGAACGCATTAAACATTTCCGCTCGGAATTGTACTTGCAGCTTTTCGTTCAAAGTTCTCCACCACTTCTGGATCCCAAGATCCCAGTTATTGAGTCCGGGACCACGCAGGTTCGGCATGGTTTTTCCAACGTTGCCGAAAGTATAGGCGGCCGGCTGCGCAAAGGCGCTCGTATTAAACCACTCACTGATCGTCGGATGCGAAAGATGGGGATCGCCAACAAGATTTGGCCGCTGACCACCGCCGAAAGATCCGGTATTGTTGTTGACAGCAGTTATTGACAAGGGAACGCCGTCCTTGAAGGTGGCAATGCCTGAGATCTGCCATCCACCCAGAACGGCGTTCAATGGTCTACTAATATTCGCTCCAAAGCTCTTTCCGCTTCCGAAGGGCAATTCATAAACGAAGTTCAGTACCAGGCTTTTGGGGATATCATTTATATCCAAACCTTTCTCTGCCGCGAGATCATAGTAATTCCTTATGTTCGAGTCGCCAAACGTCCCGATCACGGAGTTCCCGATTGATGTATCTAGGTATTTGGAAATCGTGAAGCTAGCTCCAAACTGGAGTCCGTGACTCCAGCGATGATTGAATTGGAACTGCACTGCATCGTACCAGGACGAAGCTCCGATCGTTTGAACGTTATTGACGCCGCAAAATTCGGGGTACGGCCGCAGCAACTGACCATAGGGTATTGTTGGATTGTTGAGCCCACAGGCACTGGACGTAATGTATCCGTAAAACGGATTGGGGACCTGATTGAGGAGCGCATTCCCCAGCGAGAGATACTGAGGCGGAAGTTGATCCATTTCGATCCCGTTATATGGCAGTTTCACTCCGTGGTTTCCTACATAGGTGGCGCTTAATGCGTCATTCGAGCTCGCCTGGTACTCGAAGCCAAAAACCCACTGCTCCACATAGGGCGTGGGCCGAAGGCGCGAAATCGCATTCGTGCTCAGGCCGACGTTGGTCAGCGCCCCTAACGTATTCCCGACAGGTGGAATGAGGCCGTTTGGAAACGCATTACTCAACGTGGCGGTTGGGGTTATTCCATTAACCGAGCCTACGTAGGGTGTGGTTTGGCCATAGCCGTTGAGGGTCAGACCCTGGTAATCGCCGAAGTCCATCGATGGAATGTAGAATATTCCAAATCCGCTACGCATTACCAGTTTCTTGCTTAACTCGTAAGCGAATGCGAGGCCGCGGAGCGACATTATTATATGGTGTGTTGTAATTATATGGTGTGTTGTACACGCCCCTTTGTCCGGGCGTCGTATAGACCAAGTATCCAGGCGCATTGACGCCTGCGGTTTGACCGATCGGATTCTGACCTGAAAAATTGAACCACGACAAACGGTTAAATCGCTCCGTCGGAGCTGTCTGGAAGTCGTAGCGCAGTCCCAGTGACAAGGTCAGTTTGGGAGTTACCCTCCACGTATCTTGCAAGTACCATCCGGCGAATAATTTTTGAATGGCTGGAGCCGCGTAGGTAGTGACTGATCCGCTGAGGCATATCGGACCCCCATGCTTTGTTCGGGTCAATCCTACGGCAGGTGGCTGCCCTGCAAAAGTAAATCCAAGTAAATGGGGGTTCGATTACCCCCCTTAACCTAGGCCGGCGAACCCGCGGCTGTGAAAATCTATTAAGTTGGGAAAGGCTCCGAGCCATGCTCAATGTTCAGACCTTGTCGCGCCTCGAGCGCAAAGCTCGCGAGATACGCGCCAGCATCATCCAAATGGTGGCTACCGCCGAGTCGGGCCACGTGGGAGGAAGTCTTAGCGCGGCGGATTTGGTGGTTACGTTGTACTACCACATCATGCGCCACAATCCAGCAGATCCGCATTGGCCTGAGCGCGACCGTTTCGTTCTTTCGAAAGGTCACTGCACTCCGGTCATCTACGCCGTGCTGGCCGACTGCGGCTACTTTCCACAGAGCGATCTCGCTGCGTTCCGGCGCCCCGGTTCCCACCTCCAGGGGCATCCCTATTCGCTGAAGACGCCAGGCGTCGATGTATCCACTGGTACGCTGGGCCTTGGGCTGTCCACCGCCACGGGCATGGCGCTCGCGGCGAAGCTGAAAGGCGAGGCCCACTGGTATTACGTTCTCTGCGGCGACGGCGAAATTCAGGAAGGGCAGATTTGGGAAGCGGCGATGTTTGCCAACAAGTACAAGCTCGGGAACATCATCGCATTTGTCGACCGCAATTATCTTCAGACCGATGGTAACTCAGAGGATGTGATGCCACTCGACCCGCTGCGGCCAAAATGGGAGGCATTCGGCTGGAGTACGTTCGAGATCGACGGCCACGATTTTCCGCAAATCATCGAAGCCGTGGAAGCCGCGAAAAAAATTCCCGAAAAGCCCAAGATGATCATTGCCCGGACCACAAAAGGGAAGGGCGTCTCGTTCATGGAGAACGATAACAAGTGGCATGGCACCCCGCCCACTGCTGCCGAATGCGCGCGGGCCCTCGAGGAACTAAGCCGTGGAATATAAGCAGACGCGCCAAGGCTACGCTGACGCCCTGATCGAGCTCGCTCGCGAGATCCCTAACCTGGTTGTTCTCGATACCGATGTCGCAAAAGCCAGCAAAACGTGCGATTTCGCCGCCGTCTATCCGGATCGCTTCTTTAATTGCGGCGTCCAGGAGCAGAACATGATCTCGGTGGCGGCGGGGCTTGCAATTGAAGGCTTCCTTCCGTTCGCCACGACCTTCGCCGCTTTCGCCGCCTATCGTGCCGCTGACCAGGTGCGCAACTCAATTGCCTATCCAAAGCTGAACGTGAAGATCGGCGCCACGCACGGAGGTACATCCACGGGCGGCGACGGCGCTTCGCACCAGGCAAACGAGGACATCGCCGTGATGCGCGCGTTCCCCAATATGACGGTCGTTGTGCCGGGCGATTACGAAGAGGCGAGGCTCGCAACCAAAGCCGCGGCTGCCTATAAGGGACCTGTGTATTTGCGGTTCGGCCGCGACACGTATCCTGTCGTGCCCCAGATTCATGGCTCGTTCGAGATCGGCAAAGCCAAACTCCTGCGCGACGGATGGGATCTGACGATTATCACGACGGGCATCATGGTGAGTGAAGGCTTAATCGCTGCAGGTGAGCTCGCAAAGGATGGAATTTCCGCGCGTGTGATTCATATGCCTACTATTAAGCCGCTCGATGAAGCGATCGTAGTGAAGGCAGCCGACGAAACGGGCGGAATCGTAACAGCCGAGGAGCATTCGATTCTGGGCGGCCTGGGCGAAGCCGTCTCAGCCTTAGTCTGTGAGCATAAGCCGGTTCCCGTCAGGCGTATTGGCGTCCGTGATGTGTTTGGCGAATCGGGTCAGGCGCAGGAATTGCTCACAAAATTCGGCCTGCGCGCGAGCAACATCGCCGAGGCGGCTCGGGCGCTTTCTTCGCGTAACGTTGAGTCCACGCGATGAGAGCAATTGTCAAAACTGCGCCCGGCGTGGGCCATCTCGAGTTGAAGGAATGGCCCGAGCCCGCTCCCGGTCCCGGCCAAGTGAAGCTTCGCATCGCCTCGGCTGGCATTTGTGGAACCGACATCCATATCTACAAAGGAACGTGGCGCTGCAATCCGCCTGTTGTCCTCGGCCACGAATGGTGCGGCACGGTGGTTGAGACCGGTGTGGGCGTTACTCACTTGCGGCCAGGCGATCGCGTGACCGCATCGAACCCGGCCGAAACATGCGGTCATTGTCTTCACTGCATGTCCGGTAATCCGTTCATGTGCGAAAGGCGCGTCTCGGCGGGGTACATGATCGATGGAGCCTTTGCCGATTATCATTGCATCGATGCGCGCCGCTGTCACAAGATTCCCGATCATGTTAGCTTCCGCGCGGCGGCGTTGGGCGAACCGCTCGCCGTCGCGGTGCGAGCCGCAATCGAACGTATTCCCGTGCATGCGGGCGACCGGGTTCTCATTTCCGGTCCCGGCTGCATTGGGCTTCTTACTTTGCAAGTGGCCAAACTCGAAGGGGCGCGCGTGATTGTTGCGGGATTGGCGAGAGACCGCATCCGGCTCGATTGCGCACGGCGTCTAGGCGCCGACCTCGTTGTCGATGTCGAAAAGGACGATCTGCTCGAGATCGTCCGCGACCAATCCGGCGGGGAAGGCGCGGACATTGTATATGAATGCGCGGGCAGGCCTGACTCGCTCGCCGCCTGCTGGAAGGCCGTCCGCAAAGAAGGAACGCTCGCGCCTCTCGGCGTGCAGTCCGGTCCCATCGAAACCGACATCAACAGCATCATGATGAAAGAGCTGCGCGTCATCGGCTGCTACGGATACGTCTGGACCACGTGGCGTCGAACGGTTCAGTTACTTTCAGAAGGCAAAATTAACGTGGACGCTATGATCTCCCACGACTTCCCACTCGAAGAATTTGAGCAGGCGTTTCGCGTCACACAGGACGGGTCGGGAATCAAAGTCATCCTCAGTCCGGATCATTCCTCGGGCGCCACACCACCATGAGCCGCCAGCTTGAGCGGAAGTACGCTTCCTAAGATGCGCGCGGGCGGTCGAAGGGCCCACGAAGCCATCGCAAAAACAACGAAGATGAGGGGCGTGATGAATTGGCCCGTCTTATCGCCTGTCGCTATCCACGATGCAGCCGCGCCCGTCATCTCGAAAAAGACCCCCGCATAAGCCCATTCCTTGAGCCGCGGGAAACGGGGCACGACCAAGGCTATTCCTCCAAGGAGTTTCCAGATCCCGAGTATCGTGAGCAGATACACTGGGTAACCGAGTTGCGCCAGGACATCGACCACGGGCGGGCCGAAGACAAGCACGGTTCGCCCATGCACCAGGTCCGTTATGCCACCCACTATAAGCTCGAACTCAATGATTGCGGTGGTCACCCAGTAGCCGATCAGTTTGGGTTTCATAGTCGATTCTTCTTGATGGTATTTGCTACGGCCCAGCGATTTGCCGTATGATGGCGCGCGAGCCTACTTTTATATGTATGTGCTGATGGAAAGAGCGGGCAGGTTAGCCTGTAGAGCCTCTAAATCGAAAACTCTTTTGGACTGATGCTCACGCCGGTATATTTTTCTATGGAATCGAAATCGAGGGAAATGCCAAGGCCTCGTCCGTTTGGCACCGCAAGCATCCCGTCTTCATCCAACCGCCACTTACTCGCGACAATGTCGTCAATAAAGGGAGAACCCGTCAGGTACTCGACAAGATCGGCGTCCTGGATCGCGGAGACCAGGTGCAGATCGGCAGCCAGGCCTAAAGCCGTATTCCATCCGTGCGGAATAAAGCGAATGCCATTCTCTTCCGCCATCCAAGCAATCCTGCGTTCCTCGGAAATACCACCGACCTTCGTCACGTCGGGCTGCACGATGTCGAGAGCGCGCCCCTGCAACCATGGAACGAAGGACTGGCGTCGCGTTAGTACTTCGCCGCCGGCAATCAGCAGAGGTGCGTTCCTGCGAAGCAGCGCGTAGTCGGGGAGGTTATCTGGACACAGAGGCTCTTCGAACCAGAACACGTCGTAATCGGCTAACATCTTCGCTGTTCGACGTGCCCACTTGTACCCTTGACTCCAGAAAGCATCGCTCGCCCCCGCGTCTACCATGAGCAGCGCCTCAGGCCCAATTGCGTCGCGGGCAGCCTGTACAATCTGTTCGTCCAAACGATGATTATGTCTGCCAAATGGCCCCCAACCAATCTTGAAGGCTCTGAATCCCTGCGCGTGAATCTTCTTCAAATGATCTGTCAGCGGCTCCGGCTGCTGCATCAGAATGGACGCGTAAGGACGAACTCGATCGCGATATCGGCCGCCTAACAGCCGGCCTACGGGCTGACCCGTTACTTTCCCGAGAATGTCCCACAAGGCGATGTCGATCCCGCTGATAGTATGCGTGATGCTTCCGCCGCGTCCCAGCCAGAACGTATGTGCTCTAAGCTTTTCGCTGACTCGTTCAGGCTCAAGCGGGTTCTCTCCGAGGTACAAGGGCTCCAATACCTTCAACGCTGCTTCGGCCAACCCGTCGCTCGTAAACGCCGAGCCCCATCCACTGACGCCTTCATCGGTGAGCACGGCGATCAGTGTATGGACACAGTCACTTGGCTTGATCTCATTTGACCAGCCGCCCTCGGGCGTCGCACCGCGCAGTCCCGCTGCCAGTATTTGTATAATTCGCATCGCTACTCGAAACCAAAACAAATCACGCTCATACGCTGATGGACGCTTTCGCGCGGACGCCGTAGCGCTGTTGTCGCGAGGGCCACGTCCGTATTTATGTCGGAAATGGCCACGCTGTCGCCTCCTGTTGCGCAGAGTAATGAACCCGGTCGCCCGATCCCGCTGCCGCCTCTTCAGACGATTGTACGAGCCTGGTTTGAAGAAATAGGCATGCTGCCACAATTATCTGGCGCTTGCAATCGAGTTTGATTCCCATAGTCAAATACGTGAGGCCTTACGGTCGCAGCGCCGCGAGAGAGCAGATAAAAATATACGGAGTGTATATCATGATGCGCGAGGGGTGTCGATGAACCGTCGGGAATGCCCAGCTAACGGGGCAGCCCATCAGCCATTGCCAAGGATTTCGATTTACCACTGACGCGCGAAAGCCGGCGGTGGAGGATGCAAACAGAACAGATCCCCAGCAATCTTCCTCTTGCCCGAGATTATATATGAGTTGTATACTTTTGCAAACGGAAATACGCCGGCTGCACTTGCCATGCCGTGTAGCCGCGCAAATCTTCCCGTGCATGGTTGGACGGAGATGCGCCATGTTTCGCGCCTGAGATGACGCCTCTCTTCTAAGAGAGGTGGCTTTCGATTGGCCCATTGGCCAGAATTCTTTGAGTTGGCTCGAAGGGAGTGGAAGAATGCTTCGCTGTCAAATAGCTCGATTTCTCGCGACTTTTACAGGCGCCCTTATGTATTTGTTTCTTTATTTGGTACCCGCATATCCCGACGTCACGGCACGGATCTCGGGTACCGTGACAGATCCTTCCGGTGCCCTGATCCCGGACGCCTCCGTCACTGCGATCAATACACAAACGGGCATAAAGCAACGAACTCGGACGGATGCGCAGGGCTACTATTCGTTTCCCTCTCTCCCGGTAGGCCGGTACGACTTATTGATCCAGACCAGCGGCTTCAAGGACTACAAGGAAACAGATTTGATTCTCGATGTAAATTCGGCCCTCACCGCTAACGCGCGGCTACAGGTCGGTGAAGCGAATCAGGAAGTCACCGTCAATGCTGCTGCGGTCCAGGTGGAAACCACAAACACTCAAATGGGTGAGGTGATCACCGGCAGCAAAATGACGACTGTACCGCTAAATGGGCGAAGCTATACGGACCTGCTTGCACTTCAACCCGGAGTCGCGCCGGTTTCCTCCGGCCAATATTCTGCAACGCCCGTATCCGGTGACCTCAATCCCGGCAGTTTGTCGGTAAGCGGACAGCGCGAATCGGCGAACGGCTTCATGGTCAATGGCGGAAATGTCAACGAGGGAGTGAATATGGGAACCGCGATCGTGCCCAATCTGGATTCGATCGCCGAATTTCGTATACTCACTAACAATTTTGATGCTGAGTACGGAAACTATGCAGGAGGGCTTGTAAATGCTATTACAAAGTCCGGAACCAATGAGTTTCATGGCGATGTCTTCGACTTCCTGAGAAACACTGACTTGGACGCGCGCAACTTTTTCAGCCCGACGATCGGCAAATTTATCCAGAACCAGTTTGGTGGGACATTTGGCGGCCCAATTTTGAAAGACAAGCTCTTCTTTTTCGGCGACTATCAAGGAACCCGTCAAATTCTTGGCCAGTCTACGGGCAACGTTTTGGTTCCCTCTCTGGCTGATCGACAGGGCAATGTTGCTGATATGTCATCGCTGCTGACCGGAACAGTAACAGGAGCTTACTGGGCTAACCAGCTTGCCCAAAAGTTGGGTTATCCGGTAACACCTGGCGAATCGTACTATACGCCGGGGTGCGCCACAAATACAGCCTGCGTTTTTCCCAATGCGGTAATTCCTCAATCGGCCATGAGTCCGGTCGCCCAAAATCTTCTGAAGTACATTCCGACTCCAAATTCCGGCAACTTCTACTCCACTTCGGCTTACAACCAAACCTTGAATGACGACAAGGGCAGTTTTCGGATGGATTCGAATAGCCGAATCGGTATGGTGTCGGCCTACTATTTTATCGATGACTACACATTAACGAGCCCTTATGCGACGGCCAGTTTGCCGGGATTTGATTCGCAGACCGATGGCCGCGCCCACATGCTGACCGTCAGCGACACCAAAGTGATAAGCCCGACGGTTGTAAACGAATTGAGAGCTCAGTTTATGCGCAGCGTTTATATATCCGGCCTGCCAATTGGCGGACTGGGCGTCTCACTGAGTTCCCTCGGCTTTGTCACTGGTCCCGAAACGCTCGGGATAAATGTTCTCAATCCGGCGATTGAAGGCGTCCCATCTCTTATCTTTAACAACTATTCTATCGGCGTATCCGTTGCTCCAACCCATCAGTTTAATAACACATACCAACTCATTGATAATTTCTCAGTCGTGCGAGGGAATCACACAATGAAGTTCGGTGGCAGTGGCCACTATGATCAGATCACACAAAAAGAGCAGGGATACAACAACGGACAGTTCAATTTCACTGGAACTGAGACTGGCAGTGATTATGTTGATTTCCTGTTGGGCGCACCCAGTACTTACTTGCAGGGTGTACAACTGCCATTACATACTCGAACCAAATACGTCGGTTTGTACGGTCAGGATAGTTGGCGAATCGAGCCGAATCTCACGCTCAACTACGGCCTTCGCTGGGAGGTTACTTCGCCGTGGTACGAGGTAAACAATCAACTCGAAACGATCGTGCCTGGTCTGCAGTCGCAAGTGTTCCCGGGTGCCCCGACCGGCTGGGTTTTCCCGGGTGATCCCGGAATTCCAAGAACCCTCGCGCCGGTTCGCCACAACAACTTCGCTCCCAGGATTGGATTGGCCTACTCGCCCGATTGGAGCAGCGGTCTCCTCGGAAAGTTGACGGGAGGCCCGGGGAAGACGAGCATCCGTGCCGCGTTTGGAATGTTCTACACCGCTTTTGAGGATGCCACCGGGTTCAACGAGGTCGGCGATGCGCCTTTCGGCTTTTTCTATGTGAGCCCGGAGCCGCCGTTGTTGGCCACGCCATTCGTGGATCGTGGAACTGGCAATCCTGAGGGGCAGCGCTTCCCGGTAATCTTCCCGCCACCTGGGGTCTCGGCCAAGAATCCGGATAACTCCGTTAATTGGGCGCAGTTTTTGCCAATCTCCAGTTCGCCTGGCTTCTATTATCGGAACCGGGTGCCATACGCCGAAGACTACAGCTTGTCTATCCAGCGGCAGATTGGGAATAACAATGTTTTAAGTCTGAGTTACGTCGGTACTCAGGGCCACGCGCTGTTGAGCGACCTTGAGGCTAACGTTGGAAATCCGGCCTTGTGTCTCAGCGCGAATCAACCGAGCCAGGTGGCTCCCGGAAGCGCCACCTGCGGGCCTTTCGGCGAAAACGGAGTCTACACTCTTGCAAACGGACAGGTCATAAACGGAACCCGGTATCCTCTCGGCAACTCATTCGGAAGCAACGGGTACTTCATTACGATGGGAAACTCGAATTACAACTCGCTTCAGGCTACTCTGCGGCATCGTTCCGGACCTCTCGAATTACTCGTCGGCTACACCTGGAGTAAATCGATCGACGATTCGTCAGGATGGGGTGACCAGATCAACCCACTGAATTACCGTTTGAGCCGCTCTCTGTCGGCCTTTGATGTCCCGCAAGATATTGTGATCAGCTATCACTATGAACTGCCGTTTGCTCGCTTATTCAAGCCAAACCGGCTAACTTCCGGCTGGATCATCTCCGGGGTCACACGGTTCGCGTCTGGGCTACCCATTTTCCTGACTGAAACTGATGACCGTTCTTTGCTCGGAACCTCTTTTACCGGCCCTAACGGCAATGAAGTGGATACGCCCAATTATACTCCTGGGAACCTCGATTTCAAAAATCCTCGTTCGGGACAGCCCTACTTCAATACAAGTCTGTTTAGTCCAGAACCGCTCGGGCAATTGGGCACTGCGAACAAGCGATTCTTTCACGGTCCGGGAATTGACAACTGGGATATGGCTCTATTGAAAGACATAAACCTGGCCGAAAGCAAAATTATACAGCTCCGCTTCGAATTCTTTAATGTCTTTAACCATGCGCAATTCATGAATCCAAGCGGTAATATCAACAATGGAACCTTCGGATATGTGACTCAAGCGCGGGATCCCAGAATCGGGCAAGTCGCGTTGAAGTTCTTGTTCTAAATTATTGCCTGTGCAGCCGCCAAAGAATTCGCTACGCCGCACTCAGGCGAGAACCGCATTCGTAGTTCTGATCATGATGGCTTGTGTTGCTTGGGCGCAAGCCGGCAGCGCAATTGACTTAAGCCTTCAGACACGGGCGCGCGATAGCGGAGTAATCCGTTTCGCTAAGGAACCGATCGACCCGGCCAAGGTCGGCATCGTGATTATCGACATGTGGAATACGAACGACTGTATGACCAACGCGCAGCGCGCCGCCGCTATGGTGCCCAGAATGAACAAGGTGCTCGAGGCTGCACGGCATCTCGGCATGCAAGTCATTTGGGCGCCCACAGATGTAGCAAGCCAGTATGCGGGTACACCACAACGTGAACGTGCCATCTCCCTATTACGAACTCCGCTGCCACATGTCACGAATTTCTACTGCCCCTTCAGTGTGAACACCGTTCGGCCCGACAGATGTATGTGTGGCCCCGGCATTGTTTGTCATCCGCACTACGGCTGGGATCAGATGGATCCGAATCTGGTCATAGCCCCCGCGGATTGGATTGTGGCTGATCCCGAGGAGTTATATGCCGTCTACAAGGAGCGGAGCCTGAGTCGCCTGATTTACATGGGGGTAAACACGAATCTTTGTGTCATGAATAAGCCGGAAGGCATCGCGCCTATGACCGCAGCTGGGATAAAGTGCGTCCTGGCGCGTGACTTAACCGACGCCGAAACCTTGTACGATCCTGATCATCGCTTTACGCCTGACGTCGGCACTGAAAAGGACATAGCCGACGTGGAACGGTCCGGCATTCCTACCATCAATATGGTCGATGAAATGAGAAAAGCCGGCGTATGGAATGATAACTGGATTGTTGAAAAAGTCCGGCTTGCGCCATGGGGCACTGAGGCTTGGCCGTACCTGTTCACCGATTCGGTGAAGGTCACCCTCACCGCCCATGAGCTGAACGGCGCCTCAATCCACTACACACTCGACGGGCGAGATCCAAATCCCGCATCGCCTCTGTATACAAAGCCGCTGGTGCTTTCGAAGACTACTCGACTCCGTGCTCTAGCGTTCGAGGGCGGGCGCCGCCTCACCCTCACGAGCGACGGGTATTTCGTTCATCTTGGATCTATGCCGCCAAAACCCGACATTTATCTCGACCAAGTCAAACCCGTTACGCCTTCGAGGAGTAATTGGCGATGGGAGCCAAAAACTAATAAGTCATTCACCGGCGCACCGCTCAGTATTCGTGACTGCATTTATACCAAAGGAATGGGCATGCGCGCCCCGGCCAACCTTTTATACGAAATCAAGCCAGGTTATGAGCGGTTCGTGGCGCGTGCAGGTGTCGATGACGAGCCTTACCGAGAGCGCCCCAAAGCTCAATTCCTCGCCACTTATCCTAGCGTGCAGTTCAAGATTTACATCGACGGCAATTTGCAATCGGAAAGCCCTGTCATGCGGCTTTCGCAGGAGCCGTGGAGGTTCGATGTGAGACTTCCCGCGCACGCCCGGCTGATCGATCTGGTTGTTACCGACGCCGGCACCCGCAGCCCGGTCGATCTGGCCAATTGGGTGGACGCAGGCTTCGTGCTGAAGCAATAATCCATACGTTACCTGAGCCCGTTTAAGAGCACATGTTAGTCATGAACGCTCATGAGTGAGCCCGTGCTATACCGCACAATTCCACTCCGCAATCGAATACTAACGTTGATTGCGTTTGCTTCCGCCATCACTTACCTGGATCGAGTCTGTCTGTCAGCGGCCGCACCGTCGATGATGACCGAGCTTCATCTGTCCAGCATGCAGATGGGCTACGTTTTCGGCGTATTCTCTATTTCTTACGGCATCTTTGAGATTCCAATGGGATACCTGATCGACCGCTTCGGGCAGCGCCGAATTCTGACGCGCATCGTCGCGTGCTGGTCACTGTTTACTGCCTTGACAGGAGTTCTATCCAAATATGGTTGTCTGCTCGCGGTGAGACTGGCCTTCGGTGCGGCAGAAGCGGGAGCGTTTCCAGCCTTCGCACGGGCAATTGGGAACTGGTTTCGCGTTTCGGATCGGGGCAAAGCTACCGGAGTGATGTGGATGGGCGCAAGGATTGGCGGGGCGCTTGCCCCTCCGCTTGCAATGCTACTGATCGGACGGGCCGGTTGGCGAGCGTCGTTCGTCGCGTTCGGACTGATCGGTGTGGTCTGGTGCGCTATCTTCTGGCGCTCATACCGCGACGACCCGGCACAGCACCCCGCAGCTACAGCCGCGGATCTCGCTTATGCATGCGAAAACTCCGCATCGGCAAAAATGGTCGACAACCTACCGTGGAAACGAATGTTCTTTAGCGGCAACTGATGGGCGCTGTTCTGGATGTACTTTGCGACCTCCTATGGTTTCTGGTTTTTGATCACTTGGCTGCCCACTTATCTGATCCGCCAGCACCACATGCCACCGGAACACGCTAGCTTGTACGCCGCGCTTCCTCTTGGCGTAGGCTCGGTTAGTTGTCTGGCAGGAGGTAGCTTGTCTGATTTGCTGGTGCGACGGCTCGGGAGCCTGCGTTGGGGACGCCGCTTGGTGGGTTTGGGAGGCTACCTGCTAAGCGCCATCGGCTTCGCCGCAGCCGGCCTCATACATCAACCGCTCGCCGCCATTGTTAGCTTGATTGTGGCTGAGGTTGGGATAGATCTGGCCACACCCGTAGCCTGGAGTGCATCCGTAGAGATCGGCGGAACACTCGCCGGCACGGTGGCTGCTTTCATGAATTCATCTTCCAGTATTTCCGCATTCATTTCTCCGATTGCAGCCGCCTGGATATTCACAAAGTTCCAATCGTTCGATGCAATGCTGCTGAGCGCGGGCTTGGTGTACCTTAGCGCGGCGTTTCTCTGGCTGAAGATCGATCCAGGCCGGCCGTTGCAGCCGGCCCTCGGCAAGTCGCTTACACAGTCATGTGGCGCGTAACATCGAGTCGAGAACCGACGCGGTCTAGAGTCTTCCTTGCCGCCCGCATATCCAGGGTTTACAATCCTTCTGTCTGCAGTACGCAAGGAAACTGACCGGTCCGTGCTGACAAGAAACTATGCGAAAAAGCGCCTCTGGAAAGACGACCCAAACCGAAAAAGCGTATGCAGCCTTGAAAAGAGCGATCGTGCAGGGCGAAATCGAGGAGGGAACTTTTCTCTCCGAAACTCAGATCATGGCACGTTGCGGCATCGGCAGAACACCCTATCGCGAAGCGTGCAATCGGCTGCACCATGAGGGACTACTTCAGGTGGTGCCCCATCACGGATTTCTCGTCCCCGAGGTGAGCTTCCACGCAGTGTGCGAGCTTTTCGAAATGAGACTGATCCTCGAAGACGCGACTGCTCAGCTGGCTGCTGTCCGCGCGACAGATCACGATATTCAAGAACTAGAAAAGCTTGCAGTTAGCCGAGGAACATTCGAGAAATCACAAAACACGTTCAGTGCCCTGATCGAGGCCAATAGTAACTTACATTTGGCACTGGCTAAGACTACAAGGAACCGCCGTCTTATGGAACTGCTTCGGCAGAACCTCGAAAGCACCGAACGCCTCATGTATATCGAGCTTCGTTCCTCCGGCTTTCGCGAGCCTGAATTTCACTCCTTTCACGAGCGAATCGTAGAAGCGTTAAAAAGGCGCGATCTTGAGGCGGTTCGCCAGGCAGTTTGGGATGACATCACCGAAGGCCAAGCTGCGACCTTGAGCGTCCGCAACCTGCGGCCGGCGCGTGCACTCCTTGGCGAAAGATATGCAGGAGTTGGTAGCGGCCCGCGCCTGAAGAGTCTGTCTTCCGCACCTAAGGCCGGCAGCAAAGGCTAACTCCGCAATCCCCCGGTTCGCCTAGGCCTGCCCAAAGTCGCGATTTTAGCTTGCGAACGGTATACGGACGATATACGATATCTGCAATATCGAGCGTTTGAATGGACTTTCTCTAAAGCGCATTTTGAACGCGAACAGTGCAACGTCAGCAGATTGGAAGTATATTGCGGGTATATAAATTTCTGAGAGCGGAAGGCGGAACAAGATGCCGAATGACGAATCGAACGACGGGTTGAACAGGCGAGTATTTCTTTCGAGTGTTGCGGCGGCAGTAGCCGTGCCGGCTGGCGCCACGACGGGCGGCAAACCCTCTGCTGGCGATGAAAAACTGGCGGTGAACGGCGGTTCTCCGGTGCGCTCCAACCGTCTCGAAACCGAATATCCGGGAACGCAGTTTTACGGCGAGGACGAGCGAACCGAAGTCACGCAAGCTTACGATTCGCACAGTCTGTTTCGTTATTACGGGCCCAACGTGCCGGTCAAGACGGCGAACTTCGAGAAAGAGCTCAAAGCTTTCACAGGCTCCAAGTATGCGCTCGGCGTAACCTCGGGCACCGCCGCTCTGCACGTCGCGCTCACGGCCTTGGGTGTCGGGCCTGAGGACGAAGTCATCCTTCCGGCGTGGACCTGGCATTCCTGTTACACCGCAGTTCTCTTGACCGGGGCCCTGCCGGTTTTCGCCGAGGTCGACGAATCGTTCACAATCGACCCGGACGATGTCGAGGAAAAGATCACAGATCGAACGAAGGTGATCATGGCCGTCCACCTTTTTGGAACCTCCGCTGACATTGATCGCGTCAAGTCTGTCGCCCAGGGAAAAAAAATAATGCTGCTGGAAGATGCGGCGCAAAGCTTCGGGGCTCAATACAAAGGTAAGCGGCTCGGGAGCATGGGCGATATGGGTATCTACAGCTTTCAGTTGCACAAAATGATTACCGCCGGAGAAGGCGGGGCAGTCATAACGAACGATGATTTGCTTTATGAACGCGCAGTTCGATTTCACGATCTAGGCCTGATGCGGCCGTATCACCGCGAGATTCTCGGCCAGCCCCAGATGCCGTATTTCGTCGGTCTGAATTACCGGATGAACGAAATGACCGCCGCCGTCATGCGTGGCCAACTTCGAAAAATTGAGACGATCCTCGCCTGTCATCGAACGAATGCCCGGTATGTTCGCGAGCGCTTGCAGGATCTGCCGGGCATGAAATTTCGCCGCAGCAATGATCTTGCGGGTGAGACGGGCTGGACCATCGATTTTTTGCTGCCCGATAAAGAGATTCGCAATCGCTACATCAAGGCAGTGAACGCTGAAAACATCTCGATGGGTCCCCCCAGTGCGGCAACTCCGCTGCCTACGTTTCCTTACATCATCAATAAAATGGCGCCGCATCCATCATGGCCATCTTTCAACAGCGCCCGTGGGAAGGAGATCCGTTACGGACCCGAGTGCTGCCCGAGAACACTGAGCATTTACGATCGCGCCGCCACCTTGACGATCGGTCCTAAATATACGCAGAGCGATCTCGATGATATCGTTCACGCCATCACGAAGGTGCATCGCTCCCTGTTAGTGTGATCTCTTCGCCACGAACTCTACAGTTTGCATGAAGTATCGATTTGAGGAGTTCTCCTGGCCTGAAATCCGCGACGCCGTGGCTCAGAATCGCGTCGCCGTTCTACCTGTTGGTACGGTTGAACAACACGGCCCACATCTCCCACTGGTCACGGATGTCCTCACAGCGGCGGAGATGTCTCGCCGTGCGGTCGAACGTATTCCCGAACAGGCGATCGTGCTGCCACCGGTCTACTACTCGTTCAACGAACATCACATGGACTTCCCCGGGACCATTGCAATTCAAGGGGAGACCGTAATCCGATATGTCACAGACATCGGCCTGAGCCTGGCTCGCCACGGTTTTCGAAAAGTGCTGCTGGTGAATGGGCACGGCAGCAACGTTCCGTTCCTAGATATTTCGGCACGCAACATAACAAACCAAACCGAGGCCATCTGCGCCATGGTTTCCTGGTGGAGCCTGGTGCCAAAGAGCGTCATGTCAAAACTTCGCGAATCCGAGTATCCGGGAGGAATGGCCCATGGCTGTGAGCTGGAGACTTCCGTACTGCTGTATCTCCGGCCGGATCTCGTGCAGTTTGAAAAGGCGGAGCGCGACATTCGTTTCAAATCCAGCGAATTTTTCTACTGGGATTTGGAGCGGCCATCCCCCGTCGTCTTCCAGGAGTGGTTCAGCCGTTATTCGAAAACCGGAACGGTCGGAGATCCGACCAAGGCGACCAAAGCGAAAGGCGAGGAGTTTGTGAACGCGGTTGTGGATCGCCTGGTCATATTAATCCAGGAATTTCGTAAGAGGGAGATCGGCGCGCGTGTCGATCATCATTGACGTAGCATCCAGTTCATCGCCGGCGTAGAACAAGCAAGGCTCCAATGATACCTCTCGCTGAAACATCCCACAGCTTTATGGGTACAGCAGGTGACGAATGATAACCAACGCTTCATGTTTACTTTTCGTCGCGGCACTTAGTACCGCGCTGCTCGATCCGCATCCTCTTCCCGCGCAGTCTGGCGATAAAGTACCGCCGTATCTCGACCGTAACCAGCCGATCGCTGTTCGAGTTGACGACCTGATGAGTCGCATGACGCTGAAGGAGAAGGTCGGGCAGCTAAACTTACCATGCGTTTATGTGCATGAGTTGGGACGGGATATACCTTCGAAGATGGTCGCATGCCGCAAGTTTGCTGCTGGAACTTACACGCAGGAGATAGGTCCGGGCTGCGGATTCTTCACACTGGCGAATGAGATCTTGCACAACGGCACTCGCCAGCAAGCAGAGTACTTTAATGAACTCCAGAAGATCGCTCTCACTCAGACCCGCTTGAAAATACCCCTTCTTGAGGATGAAGAGGGCACCCATGGCGCTATGTTCCCTGGAGCCACGGTCTTTCCGGAGGGTCTGGCGATTGGCAGTGCGTTCGATCTCGACCTGGTGAGATCGATCTACGCGGCTGCCGCAGCGGAGGCGCGAGCTGTAGGTATCCACATGCTCTCTACTCTGGTGTTGGAGCTGGACCGCGACCCGCGTATGGGTAGAAACGAAGAAGCCTACACAGAAGACCCTTATCTCTATTCGCGCATTGCGGAAACTATTGTGCGAAGCACGCAGGGAGACAACCTAGCTGCTCCTGACAAGGTAGTTGCCGTACTAACGGACTTCCCCACGCAAAGTGAGCCCGCCAGCGGTCTGGAACGTGGCGCCATCGAGTTGTCAGAGCGCTCGCTGCGTGAAAACTTTCTGCTGCCCTGGGCAGCGGCAATCACTAAAGCCGGCGCTCTCGGTGTCATGGCCGGATATCCGGAACTCGATGACGTGCCCGCACACGCCTCCAAAAAATGGACCAACGATGTTCTTCGCCAGGAATTGGGTTTCCAGGGCGTTGTTGAAAGTGAAGGGGACGGATTTGGGACCTTGATATACGAGGACATTGTCCGCACCCAAAAGGAAGCCGGCGTTCTCGCCTTGAACGCAGGCGTCGACCTGGACATCACATATGAACCCGCCTATATGGGGCCGCTCATCGAAAACGTTCAGGAGGGACAAGTTCCCATTGCGCTCGTCGATCGCGCCGTACGCCGAGTTTTGGAATTGAAGTTCCGTCTCGGTCTTTTCGAAAATCGCTACGTCGACGTCGATCGCGCCGTCCGGACGGTTCACTCGCAACCCAATCAAGATCTGGCTCTGCGCGCTGGACACGAAGGGATCGTTCTGTTGAAAAACGAGCGGAACGTGCTACCTCTGAAGAAGAACTTGAAATCGATCGCGATCATCGGTCCGGATGCCGAGAATCTCATGAACGAACTTGGTGACTATTCGCCGCACAAAGTGCCGCAGCACGTTGTCAGCATTGTGGAAGGAATCAAGTCCAAAGTTGGCCCGGGCACGAGTGTTGTTGCAGTGAGAGGCTGTAACGTTCTCGGGGATGACAAGAGCGGTTTCGCCGAAGCCACGCGCGAGGCGAAAAGTGCCAACGTAGCAATTGTAGTCGTCGGAGAAAACCAGGGCCAAAATGGCGCCGAGGAGAAAAAGGATCCTCCTACGGACGGCGAAGGACACGACGTGGCCAGCCTTGACCTTACCGGCGTTCAGGAGGACCTGGTCAAAGCCGTTTACGAGACCGGTACACCGACTATCGTCGTGCTCGTGAACGGCCGGCCTCTCTCTACCCGCTGGACCGCCGAACACGTGCCGGCACTTGTAGAAGCATGGCGCCCCGGCGAGCGCGGCGGGGAGGCAGTCGCGGATGTCTTATTCGGCGACTATAACCCGACCGGCCGGCTTGCGATTACCATTCCGCGTCACGTAGGCCAACTACCGGTCTACTACAACTACAAGCCGAGTAAAGCCTACTGGATAAACGACCGCAAGCGTGGATACGTTGATATGCCGGCCACGCCTCTTTACCCGTTTGGCTATGGCCTGAGCTATACGCGCTATGAATACAGCAACCTTCGCATAGAACCTTCACAAATTCATCCGGCCGGCACAGCCCGCGTCAGTGTGGACGTAAAGAACATAGGTGACCGGCCCGGAACGGAGACTGTGCAGCTTTACACTCACGAGACAACCGGCTCGGTTGCAACACCTGTCAAGCAGCTACGAGGCTTCGAGCGAGTGGACCTGAAACCGGGCGAGACGAAGCAGGTGACGGTGACGCTGACGCCCGAAGACCTGCAGGTGCTCGACCTCGACATGAATTGGCGGGTGGTGCCGACTGACTTTCAAATCATGGTGGGCAGCTCCTCAGAGGATC